>DAOMFR010000209.1:0-9990 GCA_035429885.1 Blastocatellia bacterium | reverse complement strand
TGGCTCGGCAAATGCACTAGTTTCAGCGAAAGGGACACCTGGGCTGGGGATGCAATTACGCAGGCTGGCAGACTCAGGCAACAAAGAGATAATGAACACTCAACAAATCAAAAATTATGCATTGGCGCTGACTCTGACGGCTGGTTTTGTGGTTGCTTTTGGCTTATCGGGGAATTCTGCGGCTCAGGCGCAAGATGGTCGGTACAACCGCGACCGCCATGACGACCAGGGAGAACGGGATCGTCGGCAAGCGGATCATCGAAATGATCAACGCGACAACCGAATAGAAAATCGGCACGGACGTCGCGAAGACCGCAGAGATGATCGCTGGAATGATCGCCGAGACAACCACAGAAACGATGGTTGGAACAATCGCAGAGACGATCGCTGGGACAACCGCAACGGTTCGTATGGCAACAATGGCCGTTACGGAACGTACGGCAGAAATGACCAGTACGGTTACGGCAATTATGGCAACAGCGCCGAAGAGCAAAAAGGTTTCCGCGATGGGCTGGATCGTGGACAAGAAGACGCTCGGGACCGCAGACGCGCTGATCCCAACAATTCCAGTCACTTTCAAAAAGGCAGCGCGGCTTACCGCGAAGGATTCCGCAGAGGCTATGTTCAAGGCTACCGTCAGAATGGCAACTATGGCAGATGGTAATTGATTGCTCGTTGCCCAAAAGCGAAAAGGTCGCTGGCTTAAATGTCAGCGACCTTTTTGTTTTGGCGAAACTCAAACTTCTTAGCGCGGCAACGGCTGCCGATTCGGAGTCGCCGCCGTTTGTGGAATGGCTTGCGGCGGTTTCAACAAACCCAGGTTGTCTGCCTTCAGCAACAAGTTGCCGGCAATCGGCGCGGAGGTTTTGGCTCCGTAGCCGCCTTCTTCGACAATCACAGCCCAGGCGATTTGCGGATTTTCGACCGGCGCGAAGCCGATGAACCAGGAATCAATGCGATGCTTTTCGGCCATCTTGGTTCGCGTTTTGCCCGCGCGATCAATGTAGGTTTTGGCTTTGCCGGTTTGCGGATCAATTTCGGGAACGGTGCGTTGCGCGGTGCCGGTTTTGCCTCCGGCGTTGATGCGACCGCGAATCAACCCGCCAAAGACTCCGGCGGCAGTTCCGCGTTGGACGACCGAAGCCATCAGCGTGCGCATCTTCGCGGCAGTTTGCGGCGACATCGCCTGGCTCATCGCGATCGGCGTGCGTCCCATTTCCATCGTTGGTTTCATAACGTTGCCATTGTTGTTGGCAACCGCAGCAGCAACCATCGCCATTTGCAGAGCGGTCAACTGCACATAACCTTGCCCGATGGATTCCAAGCCCAGATCGTATTTCGTCACGCCTTTGCCCGCGACGAAAGTGGAATAGCGCGGCGACATCACTCCAGCCAGCACGGGGTTTTCCGTATTCCAGAAATTCGGCGCAAAACCTGCCCGCAAGGAGTCAATGCCGGAATCAAACACCTTCAGGCCAAAACGAGCAGCGGCTTCGCCCATTCGCTGGCGTTCGACTTCGACGCCGAGTTGCGCAAAGTATTGATTGCAAGAATGCGTGTAGGCTTCCAGCAATCCAATTGAGCCGTGCGATTCGCCTTCGTCGTCGCGGATCGGACGACCAGAACCGGGCGGCGTCCAGCCTTCGCCGCGACAGGTGAACACCTTGTCTTCCATTCGCGCATCAATCGCGGCGGCAGCAGTAATCGTCTTCAACGTGGAACCTGGCAGATAGTATTCGTTGATCGCTCGGTTGAGCATCGGTTTGCGGGCGACGTCAGTTTGCAGCTTGGCCCACGTCGGATCGTTGTTGACGTCGTCCGGGTCAAAGCCCGGCGTGCTGACCATTGCCAGAATTTCTCCGGTCTGAGGGTTGATCATCACCACTGCGCCGCGTTTGTTTTGCAATTGATCAGCGGCGGCGCGCTGCAAATCGAAATCAATCGTCAGCGCCAAATCCTGGCCAACTGCCGGACGCGGAGGTTCGCTGCTGAAATCGGTCAATTTTTGCCACCAGCTTTTTTCTTCTTTGGGCGCGGGCGGAGCAGCCACGGCGCGTTCCAAACCATCTTCACCGCGAACCAGTGTGGCAAACCCGATGATGTGCGAAGCCGCATCGCCCAGCGGGTAATCGCGTTTGATTTCGCCGTTCAAGTAACGGTACTTGGCCAAGGCTCGGCGCGCGTCTTTGTGGCGGTCAAAAATCCATCCGCGCAAGGTGCTTTCGTTTTCGCGGCGGTTGCGCTGATCCCGGCGCGCTTTCAATCCGGCGAACTCCGTGTTTTCGCCAAGCGGGCCGGTGGAAAACAATCCCCAGTACGCGTGAAATCCCAAGGCCGCCAGCACCGTCAGAGCAAACACCCAGCGAACCCAGCGCAATCGTTGACTGGTCAGTCGCGGGCCAAAGTCTTCCTGAAGATTTGGCTGTAAGTTCGGCGGCAGGTTCGGATCGGTTTGCATCGTCACGCGAGCGCGATAGCGCCACGCTGATAAAAACAGCGACAAGACCAAGCCAATCAGCCCGAAAAGCAAAACCAGCGTTGCGATGAATGGAAAGTTCATAGTGTGGGAAGAAAGAAATAGACAGGATTTACAAGATTGACAGGATTGATTGAAATCCGATTTGATCCTGTCAATCTTGTGAATCCTGCCTAAAATTTTCAGTCATTCATTTTGATTTCCAGCAGCAATTCGACATCGCCGAATTGCAACCGGTCTCCGTGGCGGACGATTTTACGGTCGGCGGATTCAAGCTGCACTCCGTTGATCGAAGTCCCGTTGGCGCTGTTGCGGTCAGCCAGTTCCAAGGTGCCGTCGCCGCGCAACACAAACGCCGCGTGAAAGTTGGAAACCGAAAGATCGTTGATGTGAACAGCGTTCACCGAATTGCGGCCAACGCCGATTGGTTCAGCGGCACTTTTGACGGTCGCCTGCGCTTGCCATTTTTTCGACAAATCGCGCAACAACACGTCGCAGCTTTTAGCAGCGACAGCTTCCAGGGCTGCAACGCCTTTTCCGGCAGGCGGCAATTCACGGTTGAATTGCGGAGAATCCAACACAGCGGCTTTGGCATCGCCGAATTCGGCGCGCACTTCCAGCCCGCGTGTGAACGCATCGTAAGCGATTTTGACCTGCACAGTTCCGATTGTGCCGTAACGGCGGTTGTAGATGTATTCGTAAATGTTCGTGGTCAGTTCGCGTTCCAGGTATTCGCGGCGAGGCGCTCCCATGCGCGTGTAAGTTTCAAAATCATACCGAAGCGTCATCAGATTGGGCGCGACGATCTTTTGCCCTTCGTGGCGCAAATGTTCGTCCACGGCTTGTTCCAGGTGAGGAATTAGCGCAGCCAGATCGGTGCGCGGCACTGCCGTCCGCCGCAACGCGAAATCAATCACGCCGCCCAAGCGCTCAAAAAATCGCCGGATGAAAAATTCGGCGCGGTTGGTGACTTCAGTTAGTTTAGGTTCTCCGCTCATTGCATTTCAGTTTAGCATTTTCAGTTCACGCCACTTTACGACTGAGCAACGCTAGAAGTTCGTAAGGGTTTTCTATCCAGCCAAGCTGACATCGCTCTGACTGAGTTCACGGAACAGCCAGGCTTTGGCTTTTGCCCATTCGCGCTTGACGGTGATTTCGGAAAGTCCCAGCACTTCAGCAGTTTCTTCGGTGCTTAATCCGCCAAAATACCGAAGTTCGACGATTTTGCTTTTGCGGTCGTCAATTTTTTCCAGCCGTTCCAGCGCCTGATGCAGCGCCAGCAATTCCACCGAATCGCCATCGCTGACAACCAGACCTTCGTCCAGCGTCACCTGCATTGCACCGCCTCCGCGCTTGGCGTATTGCTTTGACCGCGCGTGGTCTACCAGCAAGTGACGCATCACTTGCGCGGCGATGGCAAAAAAGTGCGCTCGGTTTTGCCAGTCGACACCTTGTTGATTCACCAAGCGCAGGTAGGCTTCGTTGACCAGCGCATTGGTTTGCAAGGTATGAGACGAACTTTCGCGCCGCATGTAGCGTTTGGCCAAATCGCGCAGTTCGTCATAAACCAGAGGCATCAATTGATTTAAGGCGTCGTTATTTCCATTCCGCCAATCAACCAATAATTGAGTCACATTCGATGAGGTCACAATCGGGGTCGTCATGGTGTCATCCTGATTCCGTTTTTTGTATATCAATATGGGTTGGGCAACGAGTTTGACCAATACGAATTGCGAGCTGATCAACTCGCGGCGGATTATAACGCCAGGTTGAAGAACTCGCCCAAGCCAAATTCGACATCACCGGAAAAACTGTGGAGCGCCAATTTCATTTCGCGGTTCAACGCTCAGCCAAACAAAAAGGCGCCTCCAAGTTAGAGACTAACTTGGAGGCGCCTTGGTTCTGGATATTACCAGCCTATTTGCGGCTCATCACATAAACTCCGCCGGAAAACGATCCGGCATATAGCCGATTGGAATCGAACGGGTCGCCAATCATCGCCAGCATTTTCAAACTGGGCAATTGACTGATGTCCATCTTGTCCCAGTTTTTTCCGCGATCCCTGGAGTGAAAAATCGCCAGCCGGATTTCGTCATAAAGGTACAGTTCTTCAGGGTTTGCCGCGCTGACCACCAAACCTCCGACGTTCACCATCTGCGGCATTCCCCCACCTCGTTGCTCCCAGGTTTTCCCGGCGTCCAGCGAGCGAAAGAACCCAGCCGACGTTCCCAGATAGATCGTATCGCCGGAGCGTGGATCCATCAGAATCGTCCGAACCCCTTTCACATCTTCGTCAAAATTGATCTTCTGGAAATTCGCGCCATTGTTTTTGGAAACGAAAAGCCCTTCGTTCGTGGCAATGTACAACACTCCGGGAGCGTGCGGGCTGGTGGCAATGGAATTGATCGCCGATTGAGCCACAGACTCATCGCCGGTTTCAGATAAACGAATCTTGAGCGGTTTCCACCCTTTCGCTTCGTCTTCCGTGAAAAAGAAACCATCCCAAGTCTTCACAATCAGCCAGGCGGCCTGGCCGTTTTCCACGCTCGCCGTAAACGGAACGATGCTCAACACCTGGTTCTGCAAATCAACGCGATCGCTGACAGGTTTCGGCGGCTCCACTTTCTTTTTCGCTGCCGGCAAAGATTTGGCGGCAATTTTGGATTTCGGCGAAGACTTGGCCGGAGTTTGTTTCGCGCGAGCTTGCACGACTGGCTTGATGGATTTCGCTGACGCCTTTTTCCCTTTCGGCGACTGACTTTGCGGCGAAACGATTCTGGGGCGAGTTGCCGATTTCGGAGATTCGGCAATAGGTTTATTGGCAATTTCCTTTTCGGCGGGCTCAAGCTCAACTGGATCTTCGCGTTTTAGCTGCATCCAGTTGCGGCCGTGATCTTCGGAGCGGAACAAGCCGTGATTCGTTCCGGCGTAAATGACTTCCGGCTTTACGGGCGATTGATAAAGCGAATACACATCGCGTACGCCCATCCCATTCATGGATTGTTGCCAGGTGACCCCGCCGTCTTCGCTGACAAACAATCCGCCATTCAACCCATCAAAAATCACTCCAGCATAAATTCGCCCGCGCTCTTTGCTGTCGGCCAGCACGGCTGGAACTTTCCGATTGATGAATCCGGCGTTGCTGGCTTCAAAAGTTTCGCCGCCGTTCGAACTGATCAACACGCCGTTGTCTTGAGTGCCAAGAATTACGCGGTCAGGTTCGGTGGGATGAACTGCGACAGCGTTGATGACCAATTGAGCTGAAGTCACCTGCCGCCAAGTGTCTTGCTTGCCGTCCTGAGTCGAAATCCATAGGCCTTCGGTCGTCGCCGCAAAAATCGTTTCCCGCCGAGTCGGATGCCGATACACCATGTGAGTGCGTCGGCTGCTGTAGGGGATTCCTTGAAATTTGGTCCAGGCATTTCCGGCGTCGCGCGAACGATAAATTCCGCTGCAAGCACTCATCATCACTGTGTTCGGATCGTCCGGATCAACTTGAATCGTGAAGATGTCGGAATCATCAATCATCCCCACGTCTTTGTGACCCGTGCGCTTCCAGGTTTTACCGCCGTCCGGCGTTTTCCACGGCAAATGGTGCGTGCCGACGTAGACAGCGTTGGCATCACGAGGATCAATCGCCACCGAATGAAATCCGCGCAGTTCGGGATTGCCAATCGGCGTAATCAATTCCCAGGTTTTGCCGCGATCCGATGAACGATACACGCCATTGCTGGCGGCAATCGCCATTACGCCGGGTTCACTGACGGATTGTGAAAAACTGCGAACGGCACGACCACGCAAGCTCTCGGCTTCGCGCCAGCTTTCGCCATTGTCTTCGCTAATGAAAAACCCGCCGCCATTCGTTTCGTCGCCGACTTCAGTCTGGGGCTTCGCGCCCGCATAAATCAGATTCGGTTTTTCGCGGTCGAAATGAAGAATCGTCACCGTGCAACTCAAAGCGCGAATTCCCGGACGCACACGTTTCCAAACCGTTCCGCCATCAATCGAGCTGTAAATTTGTCCGTCGCCGCTTCCAACCAGAATCCGATTGGCGTTTCGCGGGTCAATCGTCAGCGCTGTGACGTCACCACCAAATGGCCCGGTCATTTGCCAAACGCGGTCATAACTTTCAGAAGCGATGCGCGAAGTGAAGTTGCTGATAACGTCATTTTTGGGGCGAGCGGCATCAGCACTCGCGATCATGCGTTCTGAGTTAACAGTGGGAAGATTCTGCGCCATTGGCGCAAGCGTGAGGGAACAAATCAGGAATGCAGTAAAAAGCAATGACAAGCAGTGTTTCAAGCCGTTGGACTCCATACGGAAAATCTACGTTACCAAATCTTCAGCATAGAGGTCTTTATCTTTCCGCCATGCTGGTTGGGGGGCAAACCTGTTTCGGACGGCAAGGATTCTAAATCAAATCATTCAGGTTTTGCACGAAGAACAAATTGACGACTGAACGCGGCTGGAAAATCACCCGGCGATCACCGACAATGTTTTTCCATCCAGAGAAGGAGTGAATTCAATGAAAAGAAACCTCGTTTTTTCCGCAATTTTCCTTGCCGGCATCGTCGTTGCGGCAAGTTTTCTCCCGTCAGCAACAGCTCAAACACCAGCTCCGACGCAGCTTTCCAATCAGCCGCTGACCTTGCAGGATTTGAATATCCTGCTCCGTCGCTCGGTCGGCAGAAACATGACCGAAGCCGACCTGGCTGTTCATGTTGGACGAGTCGGGCTTGCCTTTGAGGCTACTCCGGAAGCCATCAGCCGCTTGCGCGCCAATGGCGCCCATCCACATTTGCTGAACGCCATAAAACGAGCCTCTGAAAAACTGTCAGCGTCTTACGGCAAGTTGACGGTTACGGGCACTCCGCCGCCTGATCCGTTTTTGGAAGAGACCCGCAAAAATGTCCGCGACTACTTGGAAGAGTTGCCCGATTTTATCTGTCAACAGGAAATTCAGCGCTATTACGATGTCGAAGGCTCAGGCGCTTGGGACAAAGCAGACACGCTAACATATGAACTGACGTACAACCACAAGCGCGAATCCTATAAACCGATCAATGCTGTCGGTCGCGCGTTGACCAAAGAAGTGGGCCAAACTGGCGGAGCTTTCTCTACAGGAAATTTTGCAGTGTCACTGGCGGAGCTTTTCAATCCCGACACCAAAGCCATTTTCAAACCTGCGGGCAAAGAGCGATTGGGTAACCGGCCAACTGTCATCTACGATTACACTGTGCCGCTGGCAACGTCCAAACTCACAGTCGAAGCACAAGGCTCAGCCCAAATCACTGCCGGTTACAGCGGCAGCATTTGGATAGACACAGAAAAGAAATTGGTGCTGAAAATTGAACAAGCTGTAGACGATTTGCCGAAAAGTTATCCCGTAACGAATTCTGACAGCATCATTGATTACGACATGGTCAAATTGCGCGGCGTGGACGTAGAGTTTTTGCTGCCGATTCGAGCCGAATTCATGATCGGCGACCGGCGCTTAAAACAGCAGTCTCGCAATATGATTTATTTTAAGTTTTATCGGAAGTTCGAGACCGACATCAAGTTTGTGGACGATCCGCAGGCTCCGGTTGCGCCGCCGACTAAACCTCCGGAAAAACCGTAACACCCAAAAGAAAATGGACAGGATAAACAGAGCGTTTCAGGAATAGGCAGCAGACTTATTACTTACCCTGATTCATTCTGTAAATCCTGTCCATACAAACGGCCGAAACTTAACCTTCGCTGTAACTCTCACGAACAGCACAGGTCGGAACACTAAACCGCTTCAGCCACATCGCGCCCAACCAGATCAAGCCCGGACTAGCCGAAAGCAATCCAGACACAATGACCATCGAACGCGGGCTGACCCATTTCAGCAACGCACCAGCAACCAGCATCGAAACGGTCATCGTGCTCAGCTCCAGAGCTCGGTCGGTTGTGAACACGCGGCCACGATATTCGTCGGGAACCATTCGCATCATCAACGTTTCCTGAACTCCAAACTCAGCCCCCAAAATCAACCGGCTGATGGCAATACACATCGAGAAGGCAAACAGCGTAGGCATCAACCCTGCTGCTGCAAAAAACAGCCCGTGAACCAGTAACGACCAGCCGATGAAATTTCCCGCGCGCCGTTCATCCGAAGCCCAAACGCCAGCCCTACGAGCCAGCGCCATCCCGACGAACAATCCCGCGCCAGCCGCAGTCATCAATGCCGCCAGGCTCCAATCCCCTGGATCGCCAACGCCCTTGATGAACTCGTGCCGGGCGATGCGGTCAAACACCAAATTGTTCATGCCTCCGCCAAGCGCCCACAGGACATTTACCATCACAATTCCTCTGACAAACTGAGTTTGCCAAATGTAAACCAGCCCCACGCGGACATCTGTCAAAAACCGATTAGCACTTTTAGCTTTCGGTTCCATCGATTGGCCAATTTCGACGCCATCAATCACTTCGGCATTTTGTTGGCGCATAATCGCCGCCGGAATCGCCCAAATGAACGCCGCCGAAGCGACAAACGAAAGCGAGTTGATAACAAACGCCGTGTTGTAGCCAAACTTTGCCGCTGTCACACCGCCCAGCGCAGCTCCCAGAGTCAACTGCAAGAACCGCGTCGAAAACATCAACACGTTTGCCGTCAGCATTTCCTGCCGGGTGACCATGTTCGCAATCGAAGCGTTCTTGGCAGCTTCGAAAAATGTGGTTGCCGAAGACATAACCCCGCTGCACAAAACTGCCACCCAGATCGGAGCGCCTACGCTGATTGTCAGAAATCCGAGCGCGGCCAAAGCGCGAATCAAATCCGTCGCAATCAAAATCTGTTTGCGATTCAACCGGTCAACGGCAACCCCGGCCAGCGGCGCGAAAATCAACACCGGCAACAGCCTGGAAACCAACAAAGCAGCCGTCATCCATGTCGAACCAGAGTAAAACTGTACCAGCCCCAATTCAGCAATAAATGAAAACCAGGTTCCAAGCTCGCTGATAACCTGGCCAAGCCATAACCTCCGAAAAGTTTTGTTATTCTTTAATAGTTCTTTGAATGTTACTGATTGCATAACTTAATCCTCAGTAGATCGCTCGAAAGCTATTGGATGATTCTCCTGATGCCATCTTGCGATCTACTGATTTTACCTGATAGATGTTCGTCACATCTATCAACGAAGTTTTGAAAACGTCATCCTTCTTGCCTATCAGGCCCGCGACTCATCAGATAAGCTGCGCGAGAGAAATCAGAGGGAGTATCCTGACGTTTGGCGACTCCCACTCCTTGGCTTAGCAATAACAGGCCAATCATCAATGCCATCAGCATAATAACTACCAGCACCAGGATTTCTGATGTAGAAAGTCCACTGATGTCATCGGAGATGATGCCTCGTTTGTTAATTCGCACGGTATTAAAAGCGCCTCTCCGGTATAAAACGTAGCCCTTTCGATCCACAAAACGACCACAACTGCCCGAGAAGACTTGCCTATCAATTGTCCTGATGATTCTACGAGCCATAGTTCCTCCT
>DAOMFR010000208.1:0-10190 GCA_035429885.1 Blastocatellia bacterium | reverse complement strand
GGCGATGAAAAAGGCCAGCTTCCTCCTCTTTCCTCGTTGGGGAACATTTATTACGCGCGTGGCGATTTCGCACGGTCATTGGAACAATATCAGCGGTTACGCACATTGGCTGAAAAACACGGCAGCAAATTGCACATTGGCGTTGCGCTTCTGAATGCTGCCGGAATCTTTGAACGCACCAGTCAAATTGCGTTGGCGCTTGATTATTGTCGTCAGGCGCAGCCGTTGTTCGAGCAATTGAAAGACAACGCTCAACTCGCCCAGCTTTGGCAACGATTGGGCGATTTGTACGAAGCTGAAAACTGGTCGGAACTTGCTCTGGCTGCCTGGCAGAAAGCGTTGCAATACGCGCAGGCCAACGACGACCAGAAAGCGCAATCTGAAATTTATGAATCGCTGGCTGGTTTTTATCGCCAGCAAAAACAATTCGCCGCGGCTGAAGAGGCTTTGCAACAGGCCGTAAAGCTTGCCCAAGCGGCGTCACTCCGAGTGAACCTGCTTGGCTTGAACGCTGAGCGCGCCCGATTGCAATTCGCGCGCGGTGATTTTGCCGCCGTCTTGCGAACCACTGAACAATTTCAAAAAGAAGCCATCGCGTTAGGACAGGAAGATGCCTTTCCCGACTCTTACGTTGTGGCAGGGCAGGCGCATCTGGCGTTGAACCAATTGGCTGAAGCAGAACGCGCGTTCAATCAAGCCATACAGATTGTCGAAAAGCTGCGCGGGCAAACTGCTGGCAATGAAAGCGCGCGCCAGAGCTTTTACAGCACGCGGCTCAATGCGCATCAGGCTTTGTTGCCGCTGCTTGTCCAACAGCAACGACAGGCCGAAGCGTTGGAATTGGCCGAACGCATGAAAGCTCGCGTGTTGTTGGATGTGTTGCAAGGAGCAGAAGCGCGGCTCACAAAATCACTGACCTCAGACGAACAACAACGCGAACACGAACTGGCCGAAACTCTCGCGAATTTGAATGCGCAACTGCGCACGGAGCTTGCCGCTGACAAACCTGACGCCGGACGCGCGGCTGAATTAACCAGGCGCAGGGATCAGGCGCGACTGACACGCGAAGCTTTTGAAACGCAGATTTTCACTACTCACCCGGAATTGCGCGCTCAGCGAGGCGCGGCGCAGCTTATCAATTTGACCGAAGCCAACGCTTTGCTGGATTCGCAAACGGCTTGTCTGGAATTTGCCGTCGCCGGTGATCAGGTGTTTCTGTTTATGCTGACCCGCTCGGATCAAAAGGCCGCGCTCAAGGTGTTTGAACTTAAACTAACGCGAGAACAATTGGCGCAACGCGCCGAAGCATTCAGAAAACTGCTGGCCACGCGCGACCCGACGTACAAACCAGCTGCTCGCGCTTTGTACGATTCGTTGCTGGCTCCGGCGCGAACTTCCTTGCAAGGCAAAACCCGGTTGCTGATTGTGCCTGATGCGACTTTTTGGGAATTGCCTTTTCAAGCGCTGGTGACAGAAACAGGCCGCCACTTGTTGGAAACTTACGCCATCGCTTACGCGCCGTCGCTTACCGTTTTGCGCGAAATGAAATCACAACGTTCGCGCCCGAAAGCCAACGGTTTGCTGGCTTTTGGAAATCCGCAATTAAGCACGCGCCAAATTGAAATGCCGAAACTCGCTTTGCGCGGGACTACGCTTTCACCTTTGCCTGAGGCTGAGCGCGAGGTAAAGGCTCTGCCACGGCTGTATGGCGCTGACAAAAGCCAGATTTACATCGCGTCTGAAGCCAGCGAAACACGTTTGAAAGCCGAGGCGGCACAAGCGCGCGTGCTGCATTTCGCCACTCACGGAGTGCTGAGCGACAGCGCGCCGCTATATTCACACCTGATGTTGGCAGCCAATGATGCGCGTGAAGATGGTTTGCTTGAAGCCTGGGAATTGATGCGTATGGATTTGCGAGCTGAACTCGCTGTTCTTTCGGCCTGCGAAACCGCGCGAGGTCGCGTTGGAGCGGGAGAGGGTTTGCTGGGTTTGACCTGGGCGTTGTTTGTCGCCGGTTGCCCGACAACAGTCGCCAGCCAGTGGAAGGTCGAATCCGCCAGCACGGCGCAGCTCATGATTGAATTCCATCGCCGGCTGAATGTGGCTCCGCAATCCGCCAAAGCCGAAGCCTTGCGTTCGGCATCACTGAAACTGCTGGCCAGTGAAGCTTATCGCCACCCGTTTTATTGGGCGGGTTTTGTCGTGATGGGCGACGGCCTCTAGCGCAAGATTAGACTTGTTTGCAGATGCGTATACGGAAATGAACCACGGGGAACACTGGGAGCACGGGGGAAGAATTGAGGAAAATCCTTAGTTTTCCCCGTGTACCCCGTGGTTGAATTTCCATACAGGCAAGATCCGACTTAGGGACGTGATGGGCGAGACTGAGCGCGCAAATTATCCAGCAATTGTTGGGCAATAGACGTTTTCGGATTTTCCTTAGCCAGAATCTGTAACTCGCGTTCGGCTTCATCGCGCATTCCTGCTTGAGCGTACAACAATCCCATCAACAAATGAGAATCTCGCGCCGCTGCGATTTCTTTGGCTTTGGCTTGATCCAGAATCTTGAATCGAGCCTCGGGCGCGGGGGCGACCGGGGCTTTGATTTCCCGCCCGTCTTTAACTGCGATGACTTGCCACACGTAGATTTGATTGCTCGCCAAAGAGCGCGGCACGGTCCAGGTTGTTCCAGTCAAGGCTTCGCTTTGCGCGACGGTTTCGTAATTAGTTGTAAAGACTAAGACGCGATAACTGGTTGCGCCGCTCAACGCTTGCCAACGCAGTTGCGGGCGCGGCGATAGCTCGATTTTACCCACTGGAGAAATCAGCGCGAAGCTTTCTTCTTTACCAGGATCACCCAACAACGTTTCCGCTCGTGCTTTTAACCCAGTAGGCGCAGGCGTCAAATTCACCTTGCCGCTTTTGAGTGCGGCGATTACCAATTGCTGTTGGGTTGGGCTGAATGCAGGCGGGCCGACCAGATTGTCAGCGGCATCAAGCGTGATTTGCGAAGCTCCATCGTTGACAGAGGCAATCAATGACTCCGACGGAATCTTTGCAGTCGGCGAAGGCTCAGTGATTTTTGCGATTTCTTTTTGTTCAGGAGTTTCAACTTTGCCGGGGCGCAGCATTCGCGCACCGAACCAGACGATCAGCAAACAGGTGGCGACAGCGGCCAATGGCATCGCCCATCGCCAGGAAAAAGCTTGCCACCAAGCTTGCCACCAATCAGTCAGCCGAAAGGGTCTGGCCGATTTGTTGGTTGCGATTGGCGCGTCAAGCTCCTGCTGGAAAGCGCGCAAGTCTTCGACTTCAGCCGCGCAGTTATTGCAGCTTTGCAGATGCGTTTCCACTCTGTTCAGGTCTGGCGGCGTGAGTTGACGATCCAGATAAGCGGCGAGTTCTTCGTACTCAAGATGAGCATTGAGTTCCGCCATCGCTTCAGACAAATCCGAGTGCAGCGCCACGAAACTGTTCGCGACCTGTTCGTGTTCAGCCAAGCGAGTCTGGCATTCGACGCACGTTTGCAGATGCGCGTCGAATTGGAATAACTCCTTTACCGTCAAGGCGTTTTTCCGGTAACGCTGCCACTGATTGTCAGAAATATGTTCGTTCAATGGATTTCTTTCAAAAGCCTTTTGCTACAGACACTTGATCATCACATTACGGCCTCTTTGATTTGTCAGGTCAAAGCCCGCATTTGGGCAAGTGAAGAATCTCTGTCTTTGCCGTGTTTAGACGAAGAGCCTTGGCGCATATTGCCACGAAGAAAAAATTATCTTGAGTTCAAATGTCGGGCTAAACGCCGACGCGCGGCCAATCGCAAATTGATGACTTGCTGGCGGGTAACGCCAAGTCGTGTTGCCAATGACAAATCATCAATGGGCAACTGGTTCCAGATAACGGCGAATTCTTCCAGAGTAAATTCCAGCATTTTTGCCAGCTCCGGCAAGCTGGCCACGCCAGTCAGGTGAAATAACACGAGCTGATTTCCGCCATCACTATCGCGCAGGTTTAACAACAACGCTCGCCGTTGAGGCAATGGCAATTGCCTGATTTCTTCCCACAATTTTTGCAAATATGAGCGCCGCTCAACCAGATTGGAGACGTTGGCGTGCGTATCATTTAGTTCAGATTGATCTTCCAGCACAACGACTTCGTCAGAAACTCCCAGCAACTCTGCCAGAAAATTGACCAGATCATCCAATTCGACGGGCTGATTCACTCGTGAAAATATGGCGTCCACTAATTCCCGCAACGCGCCTGTGCGCGGCAGGTTGGAACGGCAGTTTTGAAGCAGAGCCGAGTTCGCAGCTTTTTCATGCCCCACCCATCTCTGACGCCCGCACCACCAAACACGAGATTGTGTTTCCCACAAAGCTAATCCGCTGGTATGCGTGAGCAAATAACGCACTCGATTTTTCAATGCGTGGCGGCGAGGCTGCCGTTGGCGTTGCCATTCAGCACAGGTGTTGTAAGCGACTACGGCAACGTACGACGGAAAATCCTGCAACGGCTCTTCTAAGGTTGAACGCAACCGAGCCAGCAACTTCAAGTGAACTTGCTGTTGAACTTCCTGGGCGTCTTCTGCCCAGACGCCTTCAGAACGACGGGCAATCAGCTTTTTCCGAATAATGATTTGCGCCAACAGCGCAGCGTGCTGAACCAGCAATTCATTGAGCAAGCCTTGGCTTTCAGATGAAGCGGGGCTTTCCTGATACCGTAAATAACAGGCTTGCATCCTGGTTGTGAGGTCTTCAGTTGGAGAGCCGGTCAGCGTCATCATCGCTCAGAGCGTCAACGTTACGAAATAAACAGAAGTTGTGGATTGAAAAACGAGTCAGGAAATTGCAAGTGTGTTGATTCCAATTTCTGATCGGATTTTACGCCACGCAAAGCCTTTCGTCAGCCGACCTCTTTAACTCTATTTTCAAGCGATAACGATTCCTCCCTAAAGCGAGTCTTTCTGCCCAGTTTTCTTAACTTCCGGTGTAGTGATAGCGCGTTTGGCTTTGAATTCTTTGACCAGAGCGTCGGCCAGATGAGGTTCGACTTCGCCGCCGAGCGAGCTGGCGGTGACTCCGGCCAGCACGCGTTGCGTCACTGGCTCAATGACGTTGCAGGTGAAGCGCGTAGTGAATCGTTTGCGCGTAACTTCCAACACCAGGTCGGCAGTGTTGACGCTGCGCGTGATTTCCAAGCCCATTTCGCCGAATTCTTTGCGTTTGAGCAGTTCACGTTCCAATTTTTCTTTGTCGAAAAAACCTGAGCGCGGGCGAATGAATAACAGCCGGGCTTTGTTCAAGGCTTCGGCGGCGGGAAGCTCACTGATAGGGTTTGGGCGGTGCAGCTTCGGTTCTTGAGCTTGACTGGCAGAGACCAAGTCTTGCGTTGCATGATGTTTGAGTTTGTTAGGCAATGCATCTGGCACAACGGGATGATTGATGAAACTCAGCAACAACAAAAGCGTGATGCGTCGCATGATGAATTCTCCTTTGGCTATGTGGAATCGGATGAAACGAGGCGCCATCGTATCTAAAGAAGAAGTCGCTTCCCCAAGTGGCTAGGACAGTTTTTGCGTTTAGCTTGGGTCGAGGCGAACTGTCACAGTAAAACGCGTCCGCCAATTGACGCTCAGCCGCGAAGTGGCTACTCTTGCGCTTACCACTAGCTAATAAACCAAGTTCACCGAAAATTCGTGATGCCCCTACAGCTTCAACCAACGAAAACCGTCTACAGGAGTTGAGATGCCGAAGTATATCTTTGTCACCGGAGGAGTGGTCAGCGGACTGGGAAAAGGAATCGCTGCCGCCTCAATCGCTGCCCTGCTCGAAGCCCGCGGATTGAAAGTCACCATGATGAAATTCGATCCGTATATCAATGTTGATCCCGGAACCATGTCGCCATTTCAGCATGGCGAAGTTTACGTCACTGACGACGGAGCCGAGACGGATTTAGACCTTGGCCATTACGAACGCTACACCAAAGCGAGTTATTCCAAAGCCAACAACTGGACTTCGGGCCGTATTTACTTGTCGGTCATCGAAAAAGAGCGGCGCGGCGATTACTTGGGCAAAACCATCCAGGTCATTCCCCACATCACCAACGAGATCAAAGACGCCATCAAAGCCGTTTCCAAAGATTACGATGTCGTCATCGTTGAAATCGGTGGAACCGTCGGCGACATCGAATCTCTGCCGTTTCTGGAAGCCATTCGCCAGATGGGCAACGAAGTCGGCCGTCACAATGCAACGTTCGTGCATTTGACGCTAGTTCCCTATCTGGCGGCGTCGGGCGAATTGAAAACCAAGCCGACTCAACATTCGGTAAAAGAGTTATTGGGCATCGGAATCCAGCCGGACATTTTGCTTTGCCGCTGCGAACGCGAATTGCCATTGGATATGAAAGCGAAAATTTCGCTGTTTTGTAACGTTGAGCAAGACGCTGTCATCACCGCTCAGGACGTGAAGTCTGTTTACGAAGTTCCGCTCGTATTCAACCGTCAGGGCCTGGATCAATTACTGGTGGACTTGCTGCGGTTGCCGCTGGGCGACACGGATTTGCGGCAATGGAATGCGCTGGTCAATCGCATCCACGGGTTGCGAGAAGCTGTCACCATCGGCATCGTCGGCAAATACGTTGAGCTGGAAGATTCTTACAAGAGCTTGAACGAAGCTCTGATTCACGGCGGCTTCGACAACAATGTCAAAGTCAATTTTCGCTGGATCGAAAGCGACGACTTGATGACGGACGAGCGCTGGGAAGATCGCCTGCGCGATCTGGACGCGATTCTGGTTCCCGGCGGATTCGGCAAACGAGGTATTTCGGGAATGCTCCGCGCTATTGGTTATGCCCGCCGGGAAAAGAAACCGTTCTTCGGAATCTGCCTGGGAATGCAATGTGCGGCCATCGAATTCGCACGCAACGTATGTGGAATTGATAGCGCCGAATCCACTGAGTTTGACCCGGACACAACCGATCCCGTCATCTTCAAGCTGCGCGATCTGCTGGGCGTTGAAGACCTCGGCGGCACGATGCGGCTGGGAGCTTACGACTGCAACTTGCGCACGGGCTCGTTGGCAGAAAGCATTTACCGATCCAGCCAGATTTCAGAACGCCACCGACATCGTTATGAATTCAATCCGGCTTACGAAGACCGCCTAGCCGAAAATGGTTTGATCTTCGCGGGCAAATCTCCGGACGGAAAATTCATTGAGATGATCGAACTGGAAGATCATCCTTGGTTCCTGGGCTGCCAGTTTCACCCCGAACTGAAATCGAAGCCGCTTGCTCCGCATCCGCTTTTTGCCAGCTTTATCCGAGCGGCTTACAATCACCGCCTGAGAGACGAAGTTGGCGATGAACAGGCGAAAGCTGAAGCGGTCGGAGCCGATTAACTTCGCAGTGCATCAAAAGCGAAGTTGACATTCCGGTCAGGCCGTCTATTGAAAGCAAGGCAAGGTTACCCATCAAAGACCGTTCTGAAATTACGACGTTGCGGTTTTCACGGAAACAGCGAAACCAAAGTTGTAATCACAAACTAGAGGACAGGAAAAAGAATGTTGAAAAGACTCATTTTCTTTTCATTTGTATTGTTGGGGCTGACTGCGTCAGCCGTCGCCCAGGAATTCGAAGTCAAAAAGTACGAAATCAATGTCACCATCAAACCGGAAGAGTTAAAGGTTGACGTGCAGGCCAAACTGCAATTGGTGAATCTTTCCGATCCAAATTTGGCTGACCGAATCCTGCTCGATTCCAATAAACCGCGTTTCGGGTTTTACGCCAACATGAAAACCCAGGTAAGTTCGATGAAGGTCAATGGCCAACCGGTCACCTTCAAAACCAACGAAGACCGAGGCAACGTGTTGCGCGTCTCTACAGAGTTAACGACGACGATTGCGGCGACCCGCGAATTGGAAGTGGAGTTTGTCTATTCGCTTCCGGCGGCGGATCGAGGCATTGGGCTTCACGTAGCGACTGGCGAGAGTTATTTATTGCCGCAGAGTTTCTGGGTCCCCACTCCTCACACTCCATTCGCTGAACATGGAGCAGACACTGCGCCCTTCTCTTTGACCGTCACTGCTCCAGCCGGGCAGAAAGTGCTGTCTTCCGGAATCCGTAAAAGCGAAAATTCGTTTGAGCAGTCGATGGCGGCTTTGCCGTTTGTCATCGTTGGCGATTATGACGTCGTGACTCGCGGGGGCGACACCTATCCGGTTGAGATTTATTACCCTCGAGGTTTGGGCGAAGGCGGCAAACAACAGGCTGGGCGATTGGCAATCGAATCGGAACGAATCGTTGCGTTTTATGCCAAATACTTCAACGTCGCGGCGCTCGCGCCTTTCCGCGTGATTGCCACGCAAGCACGCCAACTCAGCACCGTTACCTCTGACAACTTTGGCGCTGTGCGCGAAGTGTCCTTCACGACAGTGGGAGCTGTCACCGTTGACGACAATTTGTTTCGCCGCGATTTGCTGGATCAGGGAACCGTCGAATTGATTGCGGGAGCCGCCGCCAGAGCGTGGATCGACGGACAAGTTTTGTTGCGTGGACGCGGCACTGGGATGCTGCGTGATGCATTGCCCAGTTACGCCGTCGCACAGTATTTGGGAGACCGTTATGGCGTGGCTCAGCGTGAATACGCCTTTGACCGGTTTCGCCGTGCATATGGAGTCATTGCCAAAGACGATGCTCCGTTGCTGAACCAGAGCCAACTTGATCGCAATTACACCACCAGCGTTTACAACAAAGGAGCGATGGTCTGGCGGTTGATTGAAAAGCAATTGGGAAAACAAACGTTCGACAACGCGTTGCGCGCTTCGCTCAGCCGTCGCAATGTGGACGCGTTATCACTCAGCGGCTGGTATCTGCCTTCGCAAAACGGGCGTCCGCCGCAGGTGCATCCGCTTTGCGCCTTGTCGCGCTGCGCCAGTTTTAAAGATGTTTTGCTGGCTTCGGGAGCTGATCGTCGCGTTGTGAATGAAATTTTCTCCAACTGGATTGAATCCGGAATGCTGCCGGATTTTGCCATTGGCCAACCCCAAACGACGGCCAACGGCGTGGAATCCACCGTCGCCAATTTCGGATCGGGCGAAATTACTGTGGACATTCTGGCGACCACCGATAAGGGCGAAAAGATCAAACGCCAGGTTCTGGTCAAAGCTGGGGAATTTGGAACGGCCAGCTTCCCTGCCGGGACGACCTTGGCGACCATCGAAGCGGACCCGGATAAACTTTACCTCCAGGCCGATTACAACAACGACGTTTATCCGCGCCGCCCCTCGCAATCCGAAGCGTTCGGTCTGGCCAATCTGGCCTTCGGCAAAAACGATTTCGCGACCGCTGAAGCTAAAGCCCGTGAAAGCTTGAAAGAAACACCAACCGCTCCCATTTTGCAGGCCTTGCTGGGTCGCATTTTGCTGGCGCAAAAGAAAAATGATGAAGCTGCAACAGTGTTTGAATCTGTTCTGAAAAGCGATCCGTTGCCGTTGCAAGCTTACGGCGCGGCCAATCTGGGGCTGGCCGAAATCGCGCTTCAGCAAAATAAGTTCGCTGACGCCGCGACGCGATATCGCTACGCGGCGATGTCCGACCTGGACGCGACCACGATCGTCGCGGCACGCGACGGCGCTTTGAAAGCCGAACGAGGAGCCAACACTGTCAAGATTCCCGAAGACGTTCGCGCATTCCTTCAAAAATTCGATGCTGCCGTTTTGCTGGGGACAGCCGATGTGGTTAATCCGTTTGTCGAACTTGGGAATTTACGACGCTTTGCGCAGTCGCTGGTGGTTAGAAAGCCTGCGATTTGGGTGACGGATGCCATGCGGGCCGAAGAATGGGATGCCAATCGCACTGCCGTAGACGTCACACTAAAAATCAAAATCGAAGGCAAAGATTATTCTGGCCGCGCGGTTTATGTGGTCAGTCGCGCGGGCGGCAAGATGCGACTGAGCGAAGTTCCCGTCTTTGACGTGAAATAATTGGCAATTGGTCAGCGTCAGCGAGCAGAACAGGATTTTTTGCAATTTGTTCGGCTCAAGGTGGTTGACGACCTTCGCCTCGATAGGTATTATCCGCACTTCGTTTTTGGACAGGTTCTCTGATTCAAATCATTTTGGGCCGTTAGCTCAGTCGGTAGAGCAACTGGCTTTTAACCAGTGGGTCGGTGGTTCGAGTCCACCACGGCTCAT
>DAOMFR010000207.1:0-10202 GCA_035429885.1 Blastocatellia bacterium | reverse complement strand
TGCCGAAGATTCTGGCCAGACTCGCTTCCAGCGTTTCTTCCATCGCAATTTTGTTTTCGGCGACGACGATGACGCGTTTCAGTTCGGGGATATTCCCGGATTCCGCGCGCAGGTACAGTGGCTGGATGTAAAGCAGTGACTCTTTGATCGGAATCACCAACAGGGTTCCGTGATCCACGCGCGAACCGCGCTGATCCCACAGCGAAAGTTGACGCGAAATCTCAGCATCCTGATTGATGCGCGCCAGAACCTGTTTCGGGCCGTACACCAATTTCTGTTTCGGGAAACGATACACACGCAATTTCCCGTAACTGTCGCCATCAGAGCGAGCCACCATCCACGAAGCCAAATTGTCTTTGCTGCGGGGAGTGAACGGGAGCATGAGGATGTACTCTTCCTGCTGTTCGCCCGGCAATTTCATGATGTTGTGGTACGGCTCCATCGGATGCGCTTCTTTTTGGCCTTCCGCAACCGCAGCACCTTCCCACTGGTCTTCCTTGTTATAAAAAACCTGAGGCTGGTTCATGTGATAGGTCGAATATACCTGCGTTTGAATGGTGAAAATGTCTTTCGGGTAAGCCAGATGCGTTCGCAGGTCGGCGGACATTTCGGAAAGCGGTTTGAATAAGCCTGGAAATATTCTGGCCCAGGTTTGAATCAACGGGTCTTTTTCATCGGCGATATACAGCTTCACGTTGCCGTTGTAAGCGTCAACAATTGCCTTGACCGAATTACGTATGTAATTGATCGCTCCGAATTGCTCCGAATACGGATAGCGATCGCTGACCGTGTAGGCGTCGGCGATCCAGAATAATTTTCCCTCTGAAATCACCATGTAAGGATCACTGTCAAATCGCAAAAACGGGGCAATCCGGCTTAACCGATCTTTGATTTCGCGGTAATACAGCACTCGGCTATTGGGCGAGATGTCGTCCGACAACAGCAATTTCATATCGCCGAACCGAGTCGCGAACAACAGTTTGCGCCAGTAAGAGCCGATGGAAACTCCGCCGGTGCCTTCGTAACTGGAATAAACGTCCTTTTCTCCTGACGGGTAATTGAACTCTTTGGCGGCGGTTTTGACGTACACGGGGTCGTGGGACAGTTCGCCGAAATAAATTTCCGGCCTTGTGACGTTGAGTTCCGGCATGGTCGAAACGGGTGGCAAATCCTTAATGAACAGCACAGGCAAACCTTCTGGAGTGATCTGGTTTACAGGGCCCAGCGTCAGCCCAAACCCGTGTGTGAAGGTCAGTCGCTCGTTGATCCAGTTGCGATTTGGCAAGGTTTCCGATGCCAGTTCGCGCGGCGAAATCATCGTCTGCCGCAATTCGCCGCCGATTCGATACCGGTCGTTGTCCACGGATTGAAATTGATAGTAGGTGCGAATTTCCTGAATTTGGCCGAAGGTTTCCAGCAACGGCAAACGATCCCACAGCCGAACGTTGTTGATGGTGGCTTTGTTGTCTTGAATGTCTTTCAGCGTCAGCCCGTTTTCGCCTGCCAGCTCACGCTCTTCGACATTGTCTAACCCAAAAGCTTTGCGCGTGGCTTTGATGTTGTTGGCAATATAAGGCGTCTCTTTCACCAATTCGTTCGGCGCGACTGAAAACTTCTGCACAAACGACGGGTAGACGAATCCGCCCACGACCATCGCCAGCAAGTAAATTCCCAAGCCAACCAGGATCAGCCGGATTCCGCTCCTGAACATTGTGACCAGTGCCAGCAACGCAACCAACAGCGCCGCGATTACCTGCACGCGTAACATCGGCATTCTAGCTGCGATGTCTGTGTATCCGGCTCCGGCTACAGTTCCGTTGGTTGAATAAAGAAGATTGGGCAGCTCCAGCCAGGTGCGAGCGGCCACCACCAAAAAGAAGGCTGCGACCAGTCCGAGCAAGTGCTTCCGCGGGCCACCTCTGAAGATGGCTGACGTATTTCCGAAGGCTATTGCGCCCCGCAGGACATACAACAACCCTGCGCTGATCAGGCAAACAACGACAAACAGAAAGACCAGTTGCGCGATGATTTCCAGAAAGGGCAAGGTGAAAAAGTAAAACGCGATGTCTCGCCCAAAAAGCGGATCCACTTCGCCAAACGAAGCCTGGTAATGATATTGCAGAATCGTTTCCCAGGATTCCCAGATGCTCAACCCAAAAAATATGCCGATCAACATTGCAATCGGAAGCACCCAGCGCTCAATAAATCCTCCGATGTCCGGCAGGGGAACTCTTTCCTTATTGACGGTAATGTAACGAACCAACTTCGTGTACGTCGAGCTGAGGCTCAACGCCAATTTCAGGTTCAACCAGATCAGCAGAGCAGAAAGTAGCGCAATAATCGCGCCCAGCCCAAATTTCGTCAGCAACGTTCTGGTGAAAACACGCTGATAGCCTAGCTCCTGAAACCACAGCCATTCGGAATAAAAACCTGCCCAACCCGGCCACATCAGCAACACTGCCAGTAAAATTGCTAACGCAATTAGCCAGCGCGGACGGCTAGAACTTTTTGGTGAGGGAGCAGAAGTATCGAAATCATCATTGAATGGATCGTTTGGCATTGAAGGGCCTCCGAGAAAAAGTAAGTACAACGGTGTGGATTTGATTTTCGGAATTTGAGTGTGCGCTATTGGCGGCTGGCGGGCAAGAGGGCAAGTTAAGTTGGTTTAGGATCAACACTTTATTTTGCCAACCCAAGGAAGTCTATTATTCGCTTGATTTCGGTCTCTAATCTATGGTTTATTCCCGTCCGTAGTTAATCCGTTCAGCGGTACTGGTGCCCCACACCGAGAATTGCATCCCACCTCGACCCCACCTTTGAAATCAAACCGCTATTTTTTATTTTGACACCGTATGAATAACTTTCTCCCATTTGCTCTTCCCGATATTGGGGAAGAAGAGATTGACGAAGTCGTAGACTCGCTGCGTTCTGGCTGGCTGACTACTGGACCTAAAACTCAACGTTTTGAACGCGAATTCGCCGACTTTATCGGCTCGGACGTTCAGGCTTTGGCCGTCAATTCGGCAACTGCCGGGTTGCATCTTGTGCTGGAAGCCTTTGGCATAGGACCGGGCGACGAAGTCATCACCACTCCGTACACCTTCACCGCCACAGCCGGAGTCGTTCGCCATTTGGGTGCTGACCCGGTATTTGTGGACATTGACCCGAAAACCTTCAATCTCGATCCGGCCAAGATTGAGCGCGCCATCACCGAACGCACTAAAGCCATCATTCCCGTTCATTTCGCCGGGCTGGCGTGTGACATGCAGCCAATCATTGAAATTGCTCGGCGGTATGGTCTGAAGATTCTGGAAGATGCGGCCCATGCGCTGCCTTCGACGTATCACAATCACCTGATCGGAACGCTGGATACGGATGCGACCGTGTTCAGCTTTTACGCGACGAAAACCATCACCACCGGCGAAGGCGGAATGATTGTCACCCGCGATGAAGCCATTGCCGATCGCTGCAGAGCGATGCGGTTGCACGGAATCAGCCGCGATGCTTTTGACCGCTACACTTCGACCAAGCCGGCCTGGCATTACGAAGTGATTGCGCCGGGATTCAAATACAACCTTACGGACATTGCGTCATCTATAGGCCTGCAACAATTGAAAAAGGCTTGGGCGTTTCAAGAGCGGCGGCAGGAAATGGCCGAACGGTACGACGCAGAGTTGGCAAAATTACCAATTACGCTGCCTCCGCAGCCGGAAAATGGAGATTTGCATTCGTGGCATCTGTACGCGATTCGGTTGAATGATTCCGCGGGAATAAGCCGCGACGAATTTATTCAGCAAATGTCTGCGCGCGGCATTGGGTGTAGCGTGCATTTCATTCCGCTGCATCTGCATCCGTATTGGCAAAAAGCCTACGATCTACAACCGCACGATTTTCCCGCAGCTTGGCGCGCCTATGAACAGGCCGTCAGTTTGCCGCTGTACACCAAAATGACCGAAGACGATCAAACGCGCGTCATCGAAGCCGTCAAAGATGTTTTAGCCGGAAGTCGCGTTCAATTGGTTGAAGAGGAGTCGGTTGTCGGTCGCCGCTAACCGGGTTCCAGGTTTTCGGATTTTTATCAATATCCGAAAACCTGCGGCCAACCACCAACAAGTAGCCCCGAAATGATTTCTGCAACGTCAAAAATCAATTTATCCAATCAAACGGTGAAAGGTGCTTCGCCTGCTCGCCGAGGGCTGGATTTGCTGCTGGCGATTCTGGCAGCCATTTTGCTGCTGCCGGTTTTCGCTCTGCTTGCAATCTGGATCAAGCTGGATTCGCGCGGGCCAGCTTTCTTTTTGCAGGAACGAGTCGGATTGGGCGGGCGACCATTTCGCATCTTCAAATTCCGCACAATGATCCCCGACGCTGAACGATTGGGAACCCAAATCACCATTGGCCGTGATCCGCGTATTACTCGCATTGGCCACTTTCTCCGCCAATATCGGTTCGATGAATTGCCACAGCTTTTCAATGTATTGAAAGGCGAGATGAGTTTTGTCGGGCCACGCCCCGAAGTGCCGCGTTACGTCGCTCTGTACACGGACGAACAGCGGCAAATCTTGAATTTTCGTCCGGGCATCACCAGTCCGGCCACCATTGAATTCAGTAATGAAAGCGAAGTCCTCTCGCAGAATGCTGATCCTGCCGACCCTGCCAGTTCTGAATGCTATTACCGCACGGAAATTTTGCCGGCCAAGATTGCGCTTGATTTGAATTATTCACGTCACGCCACAGTGTGGAGCGATTGCGCAATTCTGGTTCGGACATTTGTGCGGCTGATCAGGTGACAGGGTGCGGGTGACAGGTGGCAGTTTACTTCCCCTGAAACCTAAGTCCTACCACCTACAACCTGTTATTTGCCAGTTCATACCGGTCAAGATTAAGATACAAGCCGTTGCTCGCCACCTCGCCACTGACATCTTGCTTTTGACTTACCGGAGCTACTGGCCGACAAGGGTCAATCGAATGAATTTGAGTAAACAATTTCTCCCTCAATCAGGCGAATCCGTCTTTGCTACTCCGCCCGCGAAGCCGGAATTTTTGCAGCGCGTCATTGCGTTGCTGCCGAAGGTGTTTATGAAACCCTGGGTGCAAAATTACATGCTCAGTCGCAGCACGCAGATGGTCGTGGATGCGTTTATTGTGCTGGCTTCGTTTGTGCTGGCGCACGTGCTGCGGTTTGACGGATGGCCGCCCGGACTGGATGGGCAGCGAATGGTTTTAGCACTGCCTTATCTGGTGATGCTGCAAATTGCCGTCAACTACTTCATCGGCATGTACCGCCGCGTCTGGCGTTACGTCAGCGTGCCCGACACGGTTCATTTGGGCAGCGCAGTCGGGGTCATTTCGCTCTTGATGTTAAGTTTGCGCCTGGTCATCGCTGACAGCCGCAGCATGTGGGTGTTTCCCATTGGAACCATTGTCATCAACTTTTTGCTAGCGACGGTGGGAATGTTGGGGGCGCGGCTGGCTTGGCGAGTTGTCTGCGAAAAAGTTGCGCGGGCGAAAACTCAGGTCAACGGCGTCAAGCTTCGCACGTTGATGGTTGGCGCAGGCGACGCCGGGATCATGACTGCGCGGGAAATCACTCGTCGCCGCGATTTGGGATTGCAGGTGTGCGGATTTCTTGATGACGATCCGGGCAAACTCGGCACGGTGATTCAGGGAATTTCGGTGTATGGCGCAACCACCGATTTGCCGGAGATGGTCAAAAAACACCGGATAGACCAAGTCATCATCACGATGGCCAACGCGCGTCGAAAAACCGTTCGCCACATTCTGGACTTGTGCGAAGAAGCCGCAGTTCCAGTCAAAATCATTCCTGGTTTGTACGAAATTTTGGGTAACCACGTCACTGTGAGTAATGTGCGCCCGGTGGAAATCGAAGACTTGCTCGGACGCGACACCATTAATGTCGCAGCCTGGCTCGAAGCCAGCCAAAGCTCTTATGTCGGCAAAAAGGTCTTGATTACCGGTGCGGGCGGTTCGATTGGCCGTGAATTGTGTCGCCAGATTTCCACGCTCAATCCGGCGACAATCGTCGTGCTGGATAAAGACGAAAATTCCGTCTTCGAAGCCGAGCGTGAACTGCGCGCGGCATGTGAAAACAAAAAGATCGAAATCGTTCCGGCGATTTGCGATTTGCGTGTGATGACGCGCATGCGCCAGGTGTTTGCCAAACATCGCCCGCAAGTTGTGTTTCATGCCGCCGCTCATAAACACGTCCCGCTAATGGAAAGCAATGTTGCTGAAGCCATCTTCAATAATGTTATTGGCACAAAACGTTTGCTGGAGTGCGCGGCGGAATTCGGAGTCGAACGTTGTGTGATGGTTTCGACGGACAAGGCCGTCAACCCGACCAACATCATGGGCGCAACCAAACGCATTGCTGAATTGATGTTCCAAGCCCAGGCTGTGCGACTCAATGGCGGCAGAAATTATTCCTGTGTTCGCTTCGGCAATGTGCTGGGCAGCCGTGGCAGCGTCGTTCCTATCTTCCGTGAGCAGATCAAAAACGGCGGCCCGGTGACGATCACGCATCCGGAAGTCGAGCGTTACTTCATGACGATTCCCGAAGCGGCGCAGTTGATTATCCAAGCAGGTGCGTTGGGACAGCGCGGAGAAATTTTCCTGCTGGATATGGGCGAATCGGTCAAGATGGTTGATTTGGCGAAAGATATGATCCGGCTTTCGGGGCTGACTGTCGGCGAAGACATTGATATCGAATTTCGCGGCTTGCGTCCCGGCGAAAAATTGAAAGAAGAATTGCTGATTGCCGAAGAAGGTGCCGAGACAACGCGTTACGAGAAGATTTTCGTTGCGCCTCCTTTGCAGTATGATTTCGCGCGGTTGGATGAGCGGGTTGCACAACTCGCCGATGCCGCTGAAGCGGGCGATGAAGATTCGATTTACGAAATCTTTTCAGCAATGAATATTGGTTTTCGCCCCACGCAATGGCGGCCCAAAGAAAAAGCCGCAACAAATCGTCAGTAGACTGTGGTCAGTAACAGGTGGATTGGCTGGCAACCGGACACTGGCAATCAGAAACTGGAAGTAACTGGCATTAACTGGAACTGACCATGCTTAAACGAATTTCGATTTACCTCCTCCTGCTTGTCGCATTCCTGCTTGGCCAGGCGCATTCCTCAGCATTGAGGAATGCGCTGGCTGGTGGGGATGTCCGGTTCGCCGCTCAAAATCCTTTGCCGGCGACTGAACCACCAGACAGAAAAATTGCCATCTCCAATCCGAGCACCTACGCCACATCGTTTGCGCATCGGCCACGGCGCAACATTGGCCGGGCATTGAACCGGCTGAAACGAGGTGGCCCGGTGACAGTCGCATACATTGGTGGTTCCATCACATTGGGAGCTGGAGCGAGTACTTCCGAAAAAACATCCTACCGCGCATTAGTGACCAACTGGTTGCGCCAGCGATTTCCAAAAGCCGAAATCACCGAAATCAACGCCGGGCTGGCGACAACGGGTTCGCTGTATGGCGCAATGCGCGTACGCCGAGATGTAATTGCCCAAAAGCCGGATTTGGTTTTCGTCGAATTTGCCGCCAGCGATGCTCAATATTCTGGGGACGAAGAGCAGCCGGTCAAAAAGGCAATCGAAGGGTTGCTGCGCCAGTTTTTGATTCTGCCTTCGCCGCCCGAAGTTGTGATGATTTACGCCCCGAATTCCAAGCGCACCTCGCGTAGTGAATGGCATGACGCCATTGCCGCGCATTACCAAATTCCCGCCATCAATTTGCTGGAAACGATTCAGCCGATGATCGAAGCCGGGAAGTTTGCTTTTGCAAAAGACGGAGTGAATCCGACCGACGCCGGTCATAAGCTGTATGCCGAGGCGATTACGGCGTTTCTGGCCGATCAGGAAAAACAGGAAGCGTCGCCGATTTTGCGAACACTGCCGTCGCCGCTGGTCAGCGACGAAATGAATTACGGTGAGTTCAAAGCCTTCGCCGAAATTCGACCGCCCAAAGGCCACGAAGCCAATTGGCGAACGGAACCCAGCAACGACCGCGCATTGCCGTCGACGCTGTTGTCCAGCGACAAAACCAATGCTCAAATCGAGTTTTATTTTGAAGGCACTGTCGTCGGTATTACCTTTCGTGCCAGTTCCGATTCCGGAATGATTGAATGTTTGATAGATGGCAAGCCGGCCACAGCGCCCATGGGCAAAGTGGACGCATACAGCACTTCGGCGCATCTGGGAACTAAAATCTTTGGCGGATTGACGCCCGGCGAACATCGGCTGACGGTTCGCGTGGCCGGCGAAAAGAACGCGAAAAGCTCCGGCGTGCATGTTCGCCTGGGCTATCTGATCGTTGGCGGGCAGAGGCCGGAACGGTTGTAACGGCAGTGAAAATTTGAACGTAGCAAAGCCGATTGGGTCGTCCAGTCGGCTTCGCTGTTTCTAGTGGACAGATTATTTGACGACAAACCGCGTTGGCGCGACGACGGCTTTGGCTTCAGGGTTGTAGTAATCGTAGAGCAACGAAGGCGCGCTTTGCGCTTTGATGCCGTACCGCAGTTTGAACTTGAACGAGAATTTTGTCCCGCTGGTTTGTGGCCACAGATACACGACGACGCGATCCGGCAGCACGTCATATTGGTTGACGCTATAACGGTTATCGCGCACGGCGGTTTCCAGCGAAGCGCGATCCACTTCGGCTCCCGGTGGCAAACCGATTTCAGCCAGCATCATTCCTCTACCATATCCACTGACGCGAGACGCTTCGACGTTGCACACGACTTCTTCTCCGAGCTTCAATTCACTGCGGTCGTATTTGACCTTCAACAACAGGGAATTCGCGGCGCTGGTTTCCGGCGTGACGTCAGCGGCTGAGTTCGCTGTCCACGGACGGTAATGCGACATCACAAGTTGAGCTGTGGCAATCGAAGAATTCGCCGGACGCCGAATTTCGATTTGCGGAGTTCCGCTGCCAATGAACTGTGAAAGATCAACCGTGAGCGGCGCGGACAGTTTGTTGCCAGCGGGAATTGCCATAGAAGTTGCGACTTTGCCGTTGACCAAAATTTCCGCCCTGTGCGCTGCGCCAGCAGGCAACCCGTTGATGGTTTCCGCCGCCAGCAGTGCGTCCAGCGCGTTGACCGTTGCTTGCGTCGAATGCCAGACGCCGTACCGGTCTTTGTTTTGCAGCAAAAAGAGCATGCTGCGCTCAATCAACGGCGAAGCTTTTGCCGCTTTGTCCATTTGCCCTGCGCGCATCAACGCTTGCGCGGCAATCGCAGTGGTTTCGATTTGCCCGGCTTTTCCCCAACTGTAAAACGGAGTGTTCGACGCCACAGTCCAGTAAGTCGTTCCGGCTTCTTCGTGCGCCAGTTGTTGAAGCTTGGCAACGGCTTTTTGTGCCAGCGCAGTTTCGCTGCTGTCGAATGCCGCCAGCGCCGCCGAAGCAATGACGTAAGCATCGTCATTCTTTTCAATCTGAGCCGACAGAAAATCCAGCGCGAGTTTCAATTCATCAGCAGGTTTGGCTTTTGACTGAGCTTCAATCATCGCCAGCGATTTGGCGACATAGGCCGTGACCATCGCGCGGTTGAGCATTTCGTCGCCGTCGTAACGGTATTTATTCCAACTGCCATCCGCTTGTTGTTGCTTCAACAGCCAATCGTGCGCCTCACTGACCGTGGATTTGTCCACGTTGATGAACTCACCTGCGTCGTGCAGAAATTTCAGCGCATAAGCCGTCAGCGCCACATCAGCGTCGTTGCCGTGCCAATACGCAAATCCTCCGTTTGGATTTCGATACCCGCGCAGCCGGTCGTATCCGGCTTGCAGATAGCGTTTGGCTTTCACCGCTCCCGGAGATTCTTCTCCACCAACCAGCGAATACAGCCGCAACGCCAGCACGCTTGGATAAGTCGAAGAGATCGTTTGTTCGCCGCAACCGTGCGGGCGTTCCAGAATTGCTTCGATGCTTTCCAAAACGTGCGCGCGCAAGTTGGGATAAATCTTCAACTCGGCACGTATGGAACCTTTGATCGCGTTAGTGGGAATGGTCATGTCGAACCGCGTGCGTTCGCCGAACAATTGGCTCAGGCTTTGCGCTAGTTCTTCGCCGTCGGGGTGAACGGTGACTGGTTTTTCGATGGCGTCGCTGGAACCCTGGCCGATGGCCGTGACACGCTGTTTGCCGTCTTTCACCGACGCGAGCACGCGAAAATC
>DAOMFR010000206.1:0-10456 GCA_035429885.1 Blastocatellia bacterium | reverse complement strand
GTTGACCTGGTTTCCAAATACACGCCCGAAGAATTGCCTCCGGAACTGGTCGGATTCATCAAAGATCGCAAAGGGTATAACTACCTGCATCACGCCGAAGTTGGCAGCAGCAACGCTGAATTCGTCACCGATGAAGTCGTGGACCGGTTTTGTATTGTCGGCAATGTTCAGGAACAGTTGCGGCGACTGAAAGAGCTTCAAGATGTTGGCGTGACGCAATTCAACATTTATCTGATGTGCGGCGACGAAGAACAAACGGTTGACGTGTATGGCCGCGAAGTGATTCCTGCCGCGACATTCTGATTTCCAAATTTCAAAAATGAACAAACTCAATCTTCGCCACTTAACCGGCTTCGTGTGTGCCGCCGTACTTGTTTCAACTTTGGTGATGGCTATGCCTGACAATTCTTTTCGCAAGACGCTGATCAGCGTTGCGCAAAACCTTCGCACCGAAACCTGGCAAATCACCAGTCGTGAACTTGATTTGAAAACCAAAGCTTCGTGGTCGGTCAAAAAACTGACCCTGCACGGCGGCAAACAGGAAGGCGTGGACGCCATTATCGTCAACAACGGCAAGCTGGAATTCACCGTCATTCCTACGCGCGGCATGAACGTGCTGGAAGTGAAGCAGGGTGACATTCGGCTGGGCTGGAATTCTCCGGTCAAAGAGGTTGTGCACCCGCAATTTATCAATTTGCAAAGCCGTGGCGGACTGGGCTGGTTGGAAGGTTTCAACGAATGGATGGTGCGTTGCGGGCTGGAATGGGCTGGCCATCCGGGCAAAGACAAGTTCATCAACAACACCGGCGACGAAGCCGAAATGGATTTGACCTTGCACGGCAAGATCGGCAACACGCCCGCTTCGGAAGTCGAAGTTGTCATTGATCGCGCGCCGACTCCGCGCATTCGCATTCGTGGCCGCGTGGACGAGCGAATGTTTTACGGACCCAAGTTGCAACTGTGGACGGAAATTTCCACCGAACCCGGCGCGAACACGTTTCGCATTGCCGACGAAGTGACAAATTTCGGCGCGTACGATCAAGAGTTTCAAGTCATCTATCACGCTAATTACAGTTCGCCACTACTGGAAGGTGGCAGCCGGTTCATTTCTGCGGCCAAAGAGGTTCGTCCGTTCAATGGACACGCGGCAAAGAGCCTGAATAATTACAATGAATACGTCGCGCCCACCAAAGGCTTCATCGAACAGGTTTACGGCATCATCCCATTTACCGACGACAAGAATCGGACGACTGTGATGTTGCACAATTCTGCGGGTGACAAAGCCATTTCGATGAATTTTTCGGTGGAGCAACTGCCGTATTTCACGCTCTGGAAAAACACGACGGCGGTTGAAGAAGGTTATGTCACGGGGCTGGAACCGGGCACGGGCTTTCCCGCCAATCGCAGCATTGAACGCCAAGCCGGTCGCGTTCCCAAATTGAAACCGAACGAAACTCGGAAGTTCGCCATCGATTTTGGCATTCACGCCGGTAAACAGAATGTCGAGAAAATGGCGGCGGCGATTTCAAGTCTGCAAGCTGGTCGTCAGACCAAATTCAATCCACAAACTATCAAACCTGAGTAAATGCTCAGTCAGGAGAAATAAGTGTCCGAAGAAAAAAAAGACTTCACCGTTGACCAATTTGCCGCCGGTGTTCGCCACAAGATGGGCGAAAATTCTGGCCTTGATGCCACGATCAAGCTTTTGTTTGATTGTGGCGGCGTTGTTTTCATAGATGGCAAATCTTCGCCCAATGCTGTGACTCACAATGACGAGCCTGCCGATGTGACGTTGCGGCTGGCAATTGAAACCGTGAATCAGCTTTATCGTGGAGAACTGAATCCGATGATGGCCGTGATGTCAGGCAAGATCAAAGTCGAAGGCAATGCAATGGTGGCGATGAAGCTGGGGCAGATTTTCGGCTGAAGACAAATTGAGTCAGTACCGCGACTGGTAAGGAGCTTGCTGCCGCGCGCGGTACTGACTCGATTCTTTACTTCCCGGCCATTGACGCGTTCTGCTCGTCCAGCCATTTTTTTAGCGGCGCGAAGTAGTCAATGATCGCGGTGGCGTCCATTTTGTCTTCGCCGGTCATGGTTTTCAGGGCTTCAGGCCAAGGTTTGCTTTGGCCCATGGCCAGCATGGTTTTCAGCTTTTCGCCGACCTGTTTGTTACCGTAAATTGAACAGCGATTGAGCGTGCCTTTATAGCCAGCTTCGCGGCACAGTGCGCGGTGAAATTGGAATTGCAGAATCGCGGCCAGAAAATACCGCGCATAAGGCACATTGGCGGCGACGTGATATTTGGCTCCGGCGTCGAAATCCGCTTCGCTGCGCGGTTCAGGAGCCGAAACGCCCTGATACTTTTCGCGCAAATCCCACCAAGCTTTGTTGTAATCAGCGGCGGCAACTTCGCCGGAAAATACCTTCCAGCGCCATTGATCCACCAGATAGCCGAACGGCAGGAACGCGACTTTGTCGAGCGCCAGTCGCATCAGCAATCCCAGGTCTGCTTTTTCGTCTGGGACTTTGCTGATGAATCCCAACTGTTTCAGATATTCAGGAGTCACAGACAGAGCAATGGTGTCGCCGATGGCTTCGTGGAAACCATCGTTGGCGCTGTTTTGGTACAGCGGCGATTGGGGCGAATAAGCCATCTGGTAATAGTTGTGACCGAGTTCGTGGTGAATAGTGGTGAAGTCTTCTTCGTTAATGTTGATGCACATTTTAATGCGCACGTCTTTCTGGTTGTCCAAGTCCCAGGCACTGGCGTGACAAACGACTTCGCGGTCGGCGGGTTTGGTGAACAGCGACCGTTCCCAGAAGGTTTGCGGCAGCGCATCAAAGCCAAGCGACGTGAAAAAGCCTTCGCCATATTTCACCATCTGGCGGACGTCGGTTTTGCGGCTTTGAAGAATTTTGCTCAGGTCGTAGCCCGGATCATTGGTCGGAGGTTTAACCAGATCGTAAACGTTGCTCCAAGTTTGGCTCCACATATTGCCCAGTAGGTGAGCCGGGATGGGGCCGGTCGCCGGAACCGCGTCGCCATATTTTTGGTGCAGCTTGCCGCGTACGTATGTATGCAGCGAATCGTAAAGCGGTTTGACCTGCAACCACAGCCGCTCCATTTCAGCAGCAAACGCGTCCGGTTCCATGTCGTAATTCGACCGCCACATCGCGCCATTGTCTTTAAAGCCCATTTCTTTCGCGCCTTTATTGACCAGGTCGACAAACCGAGCGTAATCCTTGCGATAACTGCGCGAGACCTGATGCCATCCCAGCCAGGCCTTTTTTAATTCTTCAGGATTGCGGCTGCTGGCCATAATTTTTTCCAGATCGCCCAAACTTAAACATTTCCCTTGTGGTCCATCTGGACAGTATTTTCCTGCGCCGTAAACGCCTTCCATTTTGACGGAAACCTGAGTCAGTTCCTTGCGTTCATCGGGATTGCTGGGAGCAGGCAATGTCAGGGCTAACTTTAATAATTTCAGCTTTCTAGCGACATCCGGAGAAAGATTCTGTCCGTCAAATTGACGAGCCTGGTCGGCCAATTCCTTGACTGTCTTGATGGTTTCTTCCTGGGCGGCAGCGGCGATGGCTTCAGTGTCCTGAGTGATGAAATTTTCCTGTACCCAACTCGCCTGGCCTTCCTTGAGCGAAACATCCAAGTAGCGTTTTTCTGCGTCGGCGATGAATTTTTCGGCATCAGGTGCAGTGCTTGTTGCGGGTTTGGAATCCGTTGTTTTGCCGGTGCAAGCGCCAAGCAAAAGCACGGACAGCAAACTGACAGCGAGCACGCAAGAGGTCTTTTGCTTCAGGAAACCAGTTATGGAACTTTTCATGACATCTTCCTCAAAAAGTGGTTAAAGAGTGTTTTGACCTGAAGCCTGAGTCAGGTCACAATGCGCCCAGCGATTTACCAATCGCCTCAGGCAAAACAGCTTATGCACTCAAACAACATCAGAGAATTACTAACCGGGTTACAGTATTTGCTGATCGGCATCATTGCTGAAAGCTGTGTCATCTTATGGTTCAGTCATCGGCCATCTGGTCAACGGGTGGCAATTTGGACGGCCATTGCCACCGTGCTGAGCGTTTTGCGGTTTATCGTTCTGGCGTTTTCCGAATGGACACGGAAGAATGATTGGCAAAATGTTTCCCGGCGAAACTGGTGACCGCGACACTACACCATCAATTGCCCGCCGTTGATTTCAATCATCTCTCCGTGAATATACGCCGCCGCATCCGAAGCCAGAAACGCAATTACTCGCCCGCATTCTTCTGAAGTTCCAGTCCGTCCCATTGGAATTGAGCCGACAAACTGTTTGATCATTTCCGGCGTGGACATTCGTTCATGGAACGGGGTGTCAATGACTCCGGGAGCTACGGCGTTGACACGAACGCCATGCGGAGCCAGTTCTTTGGCCAACGCTTTGGTCAGGCAATGAACTCCGGCTTTCGCCGTGGCATACACGCCAGCGCCAGGGCCTCCGCCGTGATGACCTGCGATGGAACCGACATTGACGATTGCGCCACGTTTTCGGGCAATCATTTCCGGCATCACGGTTTGCGAACAGAGCAGCACGCTTTTCAGGTTCAAATCCATCACGCGATCCCACAACTCTTCACTGAATTCTTGTAAAGAACAGCGCTGCATCAAATCGCCAGCGTTATTGACCAGAATATCAATCGCGCCGAGTTCAGTGCGGGCGGCATCCGTCAAAGCCAGGGCTCCGGCTTTGGTTGAAACGTCTGACTGGATGATAACTGCTTTGCCGCCGACGGCTTCGACCATTCGTTTTGTTTCTTCGGCCCCTGCCAAATTTTTGTTGTAGTTGATGGCCACAGCTGCGCCGCATTCCGCCAGTGCCACAGCTGACCACCGGCCGATACCAGTGCTTGCTCCGGTAATGAGCGCAACTCGACCTGTCATGTCTTGTTTGTTCATATTTATTGAATCTCCGAAATCAGAAGGGGATGAAATTTTTGCGAATTGATTTTGTTCGCACGCCGGGATTTTGTAAACCGCAGAAAAGGAGAAAGGCTCAAAGTGCCTCACTCACTTTGAGCCTTCAGATGCGATATTTCATAAGAAAAGTAGATGATTGTTACTAGCAGGCTGACCACTTGTTAAACATCCTCACTATGTTTAACGCGTATCAATCATCGTTCGTGGTGAGCTAAACGCCGACCTTCGAGTAAGGTTCCAGAAGTTTTTGGACAACAGAGTTTTTTTCTTGTCAGTGATTTTATTGCTGTAGAAAAGGAGAAAAGGCTCAAAGTGCCTCACTCACTTTGAGCCTTTTGATGCGATATTTTGTAAGAAAAGTTGATGATCGTTACTAGCAGGCTGACCACTTGTTAAACATCCTCACTATGTTCAACGCGTATCAATCATCGTTCGTGGTGTGCTAAACGCCGACCCTCAAGTAAGGTTCCCAAAAGTTTTAAGCGTTCCGCAGTTTTCTTTCGCCGAATTTTTTTATTGCTGTAGAAAAGGAGAAAGGCTCAAAGTGCCTCACTCACTTTGAGCCTTCAGATGCGATATTTCATAAGAAAAGTAGATGATTGTTACTAGCAGGCTGACCACTTGTTAAACATCCTCACTATGTTTAACGCGTATCAATCATCGTTCGTGGTGAGCTAAACGCCGACTCCAGAAGAAGGTTCCCGGAAGTTTGGAAAATTTTTTCAACTTCAATTTACCTGCCGAATTTGAGCGTTAGCAGTGGAAAGTCGCCGAACTGCTCGTTGGCGCATTTTCGGGTCAGGGTCATTCTGGGCAATGGCCAGCAATTTGTCGGTTGCCTTGCGCTCGGTCGAACGGGATAGACCGGCAATGATCTCGTCTTTTACGCTTTCGTCCTTTGCGCTGTCATAAAGCGATATCAGCGCGTCAGCGCCTTCGGCAGTTTTAAATCTTGACAAGTTGGACACCGCCGACCGTTGTAAATCCTGTGTTGATTCCAGAGTGGCGAGTTCCTTTAACAAGGACACTGCTCGTGAACTGTCGTGACAACCGATAGCCCGCATTGCGCCTCGCGCTAGCTCCTTGCTTTCTTTGTCGTCTTTGCCTTGTTTGGCCAACGTTGCCAGATAGTTCAAGCTTTGTGTGGCGTCCGCGTTGCCCAGCCAGTACACCATCCGGTCTTCAAAAACGAAATCTTCTTTCAGGCTGATGGTTTTAACGCGAATCACTTTGGGCGAAGAACTGCTGGCATCGGTCAGCAAAAATACCGCTGCCTGCGATTGATCGTCCTTGCGCTCCAGCTTGATGCCGTCGTCGTAATACACCGTTCCGGCAAACGGGCCGATGTACGAACCTTCGCGGGCAGGGAAGTGAAACGCCAGCCAAACAGAATCTCCCTGATTTGACGATTTGAACTGGCGGAATGCGCGTTCGATCCGGTCCGTCAAATTGCCGCCATCTATGTTGACGAACTCGGCTTTGGTGTAAGTGCGCTTGGGTTTGTCCTGAGCGAACGTCGCTACGACGCTCAGCAAAAATGCGATGGCTGCAAACAGCAAAATACTTTTGCGAGACATAAGCCCTCCTTCGGCGAGAAAAAAGAATGCGCTCAGAGGCGAGACTGGGTAGTTGGAGCTACCGGCCCGCATGAGCGCGAAAGTTTTCAGATTGGATGATCGAGTTAAAGTGTTGAGCCTGCTGAACCTTGGCCGGTGGGACGCGCAGGGTGTGCCGCACGAGGTGTCGGCGTGATTTCCACACTTGGGGCAACCGCCGGACGCGGGCTAACCACGCGAACCTGACGAGTGCGCGCCAATTGTCGTTGCAGCGAACTTAGAAGGTTGATCGTTTCCTGAAGAGTTAGTTGCGCTGATGAGTCGGCATATTTGCGACTGACGGCTGCCACTTGCGCTGTCAATTGCGAAATCTGACCACGAAGCTGGCTCTCAATTGGAGAAAGCAAGTTCACATCTTTTTCGGATTTCAGCTTTTCGTTCAGTTCCTTCAGCTTTAATTCCAGTTTGGGCATTTCCAGTTTCAGCTTGTCCAAACCGTCAATCTGCATTTTTTCAATCAATTCCTTGTATTTGCCTTGATTGTCTTTCCACTTCAATTCCCAGTCGCGCTGCATTTCTTCCCAACGCTTGGCGTCGAACTCGAAATTGAAGTTGTTGTTGAATTCGAAAGCACGCGGCGCGATGAATTCACGGTCGAAATCCAGCATGCCGATGCGCTGTCCTGGAGAAATGGTTTCCAGGTACAAGCGGCCATCCACGCTGTACAGGCTGCGAATGGCGGCGGAGCGAATCTGTGGATCGTTGTCGTTTTTGGCAATCTGCTTCAACTTCTCAATCGCTTTCGGGCTTTTGTTGTACGCCAAAGAGCGAATCAGATATTGCTTGGTTTTCGCATCCTGGCTGGCGTCGTATATTTGAATCAGGTTAGTTGCGCCTTCGTCGCCTTTGACGTTGCCCAAGTAACGGATCGCACGGTTGCGAAGCTCTTCGTTCGTTTCTGTTTTGGCAATCTGAGTCAATTTAGAGATGGCTTTGCTGTTGTCGCCTTCGCGGCGCAACAAGTAAGCAATGATTTCGCCTTTGGACTTGGGATCGCTGATCGAATCGTAAAGCGAAACCAACGCGTTGCTGGCGGCTTCGCTGCGCATACGATAAATGCCTTGGAGCGCTTCCTGGCGAACATTCGGATCGCTGTCTTTTTTAACGATGTCCACCAACAGGCCGAGCATTTCCGATTCCGGAATGGTCGGTTCTTTCTTTTTGCCGTCCTGGTCCCAGCTACCTGCAATTGTTGCAGCCACAGGCGCTTGCGCCCAGGTTAGGCCGCCAGCAGACCCGGGCACAGTCGTGGCGATACCGCCAATTGCTCCACCTGGAACGCCGCCAGAAACTCCGCCCGGGATTCCTCCCGCAACGGCAACACCAGGAAGCGGAGGTTGTGGCGCTTGCGCCGGTCGTGCTGGATCTTGAATCAATGCCATCAGCGTGGCTTCATCCAGCGCCGCGAGTTCCGCATCAACTGCGTCAGGTGGAAGCGGCGGCAATGGTGTTTCCGCAATTTCCGGGAAATCGGCAAAATCCAGCGGCAGAGCATCCGGCGGCAAAGGCGGCAATGGAACCGTTTGCGCCGTTGCGGGCGACGTTGCTTTGGTTTCTTTCTTTTGCTGCTTGGCTTTTTGTTGGCCCAACGGCACCGCGATGACCGGCGACATCAGGCTGCAAGCAGCCACCAGCAACGCAGCCATGCCGATTGCATAAGCCAGTGCCGGTTTTGAAACGGCAGTCGTTGCGTTGCGTTCACGATTGAGAATCATTTCTACCCTCCTTGAGATGACGTGTTTTCCAAATAAAATTCCAGCGGCGGCAGCCAACGGACGGCTGTCACCGAGCATTTCCACAAGCCGGGTCAGACAGCTTGCGTAACGGCGAGGCTCGCACATTTTCACCGCCCAATCGTCGCAGGCCAGTTCGCGTTCGATCATCAATTGATCACCAATGAACCAGACTGCCGGGTGGAAAAATAGAAACGCTTGTGCAAACCGTTGCAGGAGATTGGTCAAAAAATCCCAGCGTCGAATGTGCGCCAATTCGTGCGCGGCGATGCTGTCAAATTCCGAATCTGACAGTTCGTCTGCCAATTGCGGCGGCAACACGATGACGGGTTTCAGGGCGCCAACCGTCATCGGAACCTTTACTTTTGACGAAGTGAATAGCAGCACGAATCGGCGAATGCCGAATTGTGTGGTCAATTGCTCAATGCGTTTTTGCCGAAGTTCATCGGCGGGTTGCATCGTGCGGCGCATGTTTAGCAACAAGTGATAATTGTGAGCCAACCGTCCGAGCATCAACATCGAAACAAGCAGCCAACCGATCATTAAACCCAGCGGAAATCGACTGTTGAAAAACCAGTTTGACGCGCGTTGCCAAACGCTTGGCTTATTGATGGGCGTTTGGGTTATCAGCGGATGAGTGCTGGCCAGGTGGCTGGCGTTGGCGGATTCGCTCAGCGTGACGGTCTTTCGCGCTTCTTCCATCGCAACAATTTGATCCAGGTCAGCAAACGCGCGCAGCGAACTTTGTTGTCTGGATGTGCTGGGCAATGGTTGTTCGCTAACCTGCTCCACTCTGTTTTGCGGATGCGTGACAGGCGGAAGTTCCGACGACATCAAACGGGCTGCAGGTTTTTGAACTTGGACTTGCTGGGCCACTTGCGGCGTCAGATTTTTGCTGGTGGCGATGGCGACAAATGGCAACACAGAAATCATCAGCAAACTGGCCAGCCAGACTGCATGCCGCGTCGTAGCACTGGCTTGTTTGAAAATGCGCAGCAGCAACCAGACGAGTCCGGAAATCAACATTCCTTGCCACAATGTTCTGAGCAATGCTTGCAGCAGTAACTGTGCCAACGGGTCGAGGTTTTCCAACAGCAGATTTAACATGCTCATTTTGTTTTCCTCTGAATGGGGTAACACAGGTTTTCCAACCTGCGGTTGTCACGCTTATCAAGTCTTTGGGGAATTACCGAGACTTCTCACTCTGTCTCTTCGATCATTTGTTTCAGTCGTTGTACCTCTTTCGGGCCGACATCTTCGTGATCGAGCAGGTTGACGACCAACAGCTCCGGCGAATTGTTGAAGAACCGTTTCAGCAAATAGCCGATGACGGTTTTCTGCGCCTGTTGCCGGTCAACCAGCGGTTTGTAAATGAAAGCCCGCCCCTCCTTCTCGTGCGAAACGTAGCCTTTCTGTTCCAGGATCCGCATCATCGTCAGCACGGAACTGTAGGCCAATCGCTCTTCGGGCAAAGCTTCAACGATGTCTGACACCGTTGCCTGCCCTTTGTCCCAGAGCACGTCCATCAGCTCCAGCTCGACTTCGGTCAGCGTTGGCGATTTTCTGCGAGCCATCGGCTCACCTCCATTTTCTGGTTTAAGTTTGAATTGGTGAACTACTAAAGAATTCGTTTGCAGGGTAAGCGCGCTTCCGAAAGCTGTCAATTAAAAAATTAGTTGTTGGGCGGAAAAGTCGCAGAGATTTTTTGATTCCCACTGCTAGGCGTCAGAAATTTTGGAAACAAGCAGGCTTTCTTGGACGCGGATGGCAGAGCGGCTACAATGCGCCGCCGACATTGAGCCGGTGCCGCGCGCGTCAGCAAGCGGAAATTCCCTAACCAACATTCAAGCTATGAAACTAAACGACAACACAAACAAAACCGTCTTTGATCTGTTCAAACTCGAAGGCCGCCGCGCTTTAGTCACCGGCGGAGCCAAAGGGCTTGGCCGCGTGATGTCCGAAGCTTTGGCTGAAGCCGGAGCCGATGTCGCCATCGCCAGCCGCACGCTGAGCGATTGCCAGCAAGCCGCAGCGGAAATCGCCGCAGCCACTGGCCGCCGAACCGCCGCGTTCCAGGCTGATATGACCATCGCCGCCGACATTGATCGCCTGAAAGCCGAAATCGAATCCGGCTTTGG
>DAOMFR010000205.1:0-10504 GCA_035429885.1 Blastocatellia bacterium | reverse complement strand
AAAGCCAAAGGTTGGAAGTTGATGGCAGGCGTTGTGCCGCCGACTTGAATCGTAACGGGATTCGATGGCTGGCCGTTGACCACCAGACGAACCGTAACCTGGCCAAGCCCAGCAAGCTCCGGCGGAAGAATCATGTTGATCTGATCCAGTCCGTCGAAATCTGGGTGACGACCAGCGTATGTTACCTGAGCTGGTACTCCTTGAATTGTTGCTTGAACTGCTTCGGCAACGCCGTTCGCATCGTTCGGATTTTCGGCTCGCGCGTTGCGAATGCCTGTGCCGAAGAAAACCAGATAGGTCGGACGTTGGCGCGTGCCAGGATCAATCACTCGCGTTCCTGTGGCGGTTGAAAGCGAGGTGTAATTCACTCCGTCGCTGGTTGACAGGCCAACAGCCGGGCCGCGTCCGCTGAAATCTGAGGTGAACAATCCGGGCGAAGTCCGGTTGATCGAAACCGTGCCGGTGCGTGTCGTCGCGTTGGAGTTGGTGACAATGATTGTCGCCAAACCATCGTTGACGTTGCCGGGTACTCTGAAATTGATCTGGCCGTTGCTCGTGAAAAACAATCCAGCGTCAGTGCCACCGACGTTCACTTTGACTCCGCCCAGAGTGGTCGGTAACGGTTGAGTCGAAGCTACAAAAACAGCATCGCCCTGAGTTTGAAAATTTCCGAACAGTGCCGCGATTGTGTCGGGCGCAAGCGTGTTGCCAAGAAAGCTGGCTGCGTTGACGGCGGCGATTTCAGGTAACGCAAAAGTAGTGACGACGGCGATGTCACGGATAATCTGGCCGCCACCGATTCCACCAACCAAGGTCGCGTTGCCGGTCGTCAAATTGATCGAATACAACGCCGAACTCGTCGCTCCCTGTGTGGTCAGCGAAGCCAAAGCCATGTCGGCAGGCGCGATGATGTCCAGACCGACTTGGTCTGTAGTGTTTACTCCAAGCGCGCCGATGGTGAACAACTGACCGGAGTTCGGCGAAACGGGCGCTCCGCCGGGCGAACCTTGTCGAGCCAGAATGTCCAGGTTGGAATCAATCACGTACAGCGTAGTCGTCGTCGTTCCGTTGAAATTGTTGGTGTATCCGGCTCCGACAATGTTTGGATTGGCGGCAGCATTCGGATCGCCAGTCGCATAAACCAGAGCGCTGTCGGTGGCGGCGACCGCTCCGGTGTCAGGGTTTAGTCGCAGATTTTGATCGGCATCGCTGACAACTCGTATGCGATCAGGCACAGGATTGAAATCCACGCCAAATGCATTGCCCGTCAGCGGCGGCGTGAAGGCTGCCGGAGTAACGGCAGTCGCCGCTCCGGTGAAAGTGTTGACGATGTAAATGCGATTTTGATTGCTGACAGCGTAAAGCTGATTGTTGCGTGGACGGAAATCAATTCCCGTCAGAGTTTCGCCTTGCGCCAGCCCTGTGATGGTTACGGTACGCAGAATCGTTCCGGGCGTCAGCATGTTGAAACTCACCAGATTGTTCGTCGCCGTCAGCGCATACACGGTAGAGTCAACCTGTGTAGGCGATTGCAACCTGCTGGCGTTGACCACAGGCGACATCACACCAGCGGCAAACAGAATCATCAAGTTACATAACGCAGCCAAACCAAGCGCGGCTGCTATTCCGGGCAATTTTCTGTTGCTTATCTTAGTCATTGGACAAACCTCTCCCTAAAAAGCACAAGGCTTCCGATTTTGTGAAAATTGAATGTTCGTCGGTTAAGGAGTGCAGCGTCAGGCAAGCCGTGTCCATTCAGGACTCGTTTTATTGCCTCCCTCATTCTCCTGCTGAACTCTCACGTAATTGATCTCTTGTAATCACCGTCGCCTACTATTCGTAACAACTAGGCCAATCGGTTTTATGCTTTGCAATTTTATTTTCAAAAATTGTGAAGCAATCTGTCTTGGCGAAATATCCAGGCTGTTCAAATGGGTGTTTTTTCAGCACCGCTATGGACGTTTCGCTCGTAGGTTTTTGGTTGTTCGGAATTTTGTGGCGGCAAACCACAGCAAGGTGAAGGCTTGATCGGTAAGGAAAGGCTAGACAAAAAAATTTATGGGTGAGCATTTACAATGCTCACCCATAAAAGTGTGCCGATGATTTTAGTCACCAGCGATCTAACGCCTGTGCGATTAGCAGCTCGGCGGGAAGACCGGAACGACATACGAAGCTGTCGTCAGCGTCAGGTGGTGCAGGTTGTGACCACCGTTGAACGCGCCAGCGCTGGAACCAGCGTTAGCATTGGTGTTGATCGCAGCACCCAGCAAACCGACGGTGCCGGTCTGGCTGAACACCTTCGCCCAGCCGGTGCGACCAGCAGGAACAAAGGTTTCAAAACGCGGCGTGGTGCGCGGGAAGTTGTTCGAAATGCTGTTGCGCAGCTGGCAGCTACCGGAAACCGAGAAGCTCAGTACGTTTTCAGCATCGTCGTACAACAGACCGAAGATCGTGCCAATCGTGCCCGCGCCGATACCCAGGTTGCCACCAACGCGGTTGATGACGACCAACGTGTCGTTGCCATCCGCGCGGCTGCCAATGTTGTCCAGAGCCAACACTGCAGGAACCAGATTGTAGCCTCCGAAGGCTCCAGTGAAGTTCAGAGCTGCTGTCACAGAATTGGCATCGCAGCCCGGCAGAACGCCATTGTAAAGAGCGGCAAATGCGACCGCACCCAAATTCGCAGCATGTCCCGAGGTGAATTTGACGTATTCGTCACCGATCAGCCAGTTGTTGGCAACCGGGCAACCCGTGATGCCGCTAACCGCAACAGCCACGAGGTAGCCGCTGATGCCAGGATCAACGTCGGAAGCCAGGAACGAAGAAGTCTGGTTCGCCGTCAAGCAGATGTAGCTGTCCGCGATGGAGCAGCCTTCCGCCACGAAATAGAGGTGAACGAAAGCAGCGCCGGTCGCGCTGGTGTTGGTGATGTTGATGCGAGTGTTTTGGGTGTTGCCCGAAGTCGCACCCGAAGTGTAGGTGTTGTAGAAGAGGATTGAACCCGCTTTTTGATCGCTGGCTTCAGAAGACGGCGGAACGGTCAATCCGGGATCAGCAGCCATCGCGAACGACGACATGACGCAAAGCGCTAAGAGCGCGAACAAAACGTGTGTAAGCTTGCGTGAGGTACGCATTTGTCTTTTCTCCTTTAGAATCATGGTGATCGGTGGATAAGACTGCGAAAGCAGATGGGTGAGATCCTGCCTAAAACGCAGCGCAAATACTAAACTGAAAACTTTTGCGCCGACGATTCCCTGAGAGTCCAAACTTCCGTTGAAATTTTGGTCGCTAGTATGTCGGCACCGCGAATGCGAGGTCAATAAACTTTCAAATTGAGGCTCAATCGTGAGGAAAGTTTATCAACGTGCGTGAGGGTACACTCAACAATATTAAGTGTCAACTCATGGAACGTATAATTTCTATGTCGAACCTCGCATAAATTATTGATCAGGTGCCAAAGCTCAACTTTGAAGGGAAATCCCCTACAAGCTACTTGCCTAGTTGGAATCAACTTCGACCATAGACTGGAATTGCAGCTCCATTTATTGCTCGAGCGCTATCAGACGCCAAAAATAAAATGACTTCGGCAATGGCTTCCGGAGCTACCCATTTGCTGAAATCAGCATTCGGCATTGCGGCTCGGTTTTGCGGCGTGTCTATTAATCCGGGCATAACGCAGTTGATGTTTACGCCGCCATCGCTCAATTCACCAGCCATGCTTTCGGTCAATCGGACAACGGCGGTTTTCGAAACGCTATAAGCGGCCTGACCTGCGTCTCCTTTCAGCGCAGCTTTGGAAGCAGTATTGATAATTTTGCCGCACCCGCGTTTCAGCATATGCGGAATAACTGCTTGGCAAACTAAAAAAACCGATCTCGCGTTCAGGTTCAACATAAAGTCCCAGTCGCCAATTGGGGTTTCATGAAGCGGTGTGCCGGCTCGATACCCTCCGGCAGTATTGACCAAGACGTCAACTTGTCCGAACCGACTCACAATCTTTTCAACTGTTGCTGCAATTGATTCGGCATCGGTGACATCGGTCGGCGGCGCAACAAAGTGCTCATCCGAAGCTGCAAATTCCGGGATCAGATCAGTCAACCGATCTGGGGTGCGATCCACAAAGGCAAGTTTTGCTCCGGCAGCGGAAAATACTTTAGCGACAGCCAACCCAAGATTTCCGGCGGCTCCGGTAACAACAACGACACGGTCGGTCAAATCAAGTTTCATACGCTCTCCTTCAAGCTCAAACATTTGTTCTCAATTGCTAACGATCAGGCCTTGAAATGGTAACTGAATTGAAAGAATGCCACTTGGCGGGATTTTTATTTCTGTTATAAGATCATTTCGGTTTTCATTGCTCAAAAAATCGCTTCAAAACCGCAAAAGAGACAATCCAAGATCATAAATCTTACGTAAGCCCTATATTAGGAGATGTTGGTGCAAATTGCCTCTGGAAAGACTATGGACAGTATGGGATTCCGCTCCCGCGACCAGGAGTTGATTGCACTTGTGCAGCAAATTGCCAAGAACGATCAATTGGCGCTAGCAACTCTTTATGATGCGACCAATCGGCTGGCTTATGGATTGATTCTGCGAGTGCTTGGCGATGCAAGCCTCGCCGAAGAAGTTTTACTCGACGTTTACACACAAATTTGGCGGCAAGCCGCAAATTACGACACTGGACGCGGAAGCCCGCTTGCCTGGTTGATGACCATCGCCAGAACGCGAGCCATTGATCGGTTGCGCTCTGGCTGGCAGGACAAGCACCGCAAAGAGCCGCTGGATTTGCTCAACGACAGAGAAACCGGAGCGGCAAGTCCTGAAGAAATGACCGTCGCTTCCGAACGTCAAAAATTTGTTCGCGCCGCATTGAGTGAGCTCACTCCCGAACAACGTGAAGTCATCGAGTTGGCATATTACGGCGGCTTAAGCCACAGCGAAATTGCTCTGAAACTCAATCAACCGTTGGGCACGGTCAAAACCCGTACCCGCCTGGGAATGATGAAATTGCGCGAAGCGTTGGCACCCATGCTTTCCAGCGCAAGATAAGCACGTGGCAATCTGTTTTGCCAGAATTTTGATCGAACCAATCAAAGGAGGGAACCAGCGTTGTCCCCCAGAGACATCCAAGAAGAAACACAGGAAATGGCCGCGCTTTATGCGCTTGGAGTTTTGACTCAAAACGAAGCAAGGGCGTTTGACCATCTGGCTGAAGATAGCGAGATGGCGGCTGAAGAGTTGGCGGCATTTGAATCTGTCGCGGCTCAGTTGGCCTTTGCCGCTCCTGAATGCGATCCATCGCCATTGGTTCGGGAAAAATTGCTGGCCGCAATTGCTGGCACGCCACAACCGTCATTCAGTGAAGAATTCCATTTGCCCTTTCTTGCTCCGGAACAGTTTTCTGAAGTCTTTAGTTTGCACGCCAACGAAGGAGAGTGGCTGGAAATTGGCCCTGGGCTGACGTCGAAAACGCTTTTCGTTGACCAGACGCGAGGCATTGTCACTTCGCTGGTGAAAATGGCTCCTGGAGGTTCGCTGCCTCCGCACCGGCATCGAGGAAATGAACAGTTTTATGTATTGGAAGGCGATTGCACCGTTCATAACACTCGGCTGGGGCCAGGCGATTTTCATCGCGCTTCAGCCGGAACCGTTCACGAATCCACCTATACCGTCGAAGGCACGACGTTCCTGTTAATCGCTCCGGCGGATTATGAAATCCTGCAACCGGCGATTCGCTAACTGAAGGCAAACCATCTTCCAAACGAAAAGAGCGCCGCTTATCAAAGTTGGCGCTCTTTCAAATTTATGTCCCATTATGCTGATCACTAGCCCGGCCAATGAACGCTTGAAACACGCACGCCGAGTCCGCGATGGCCGCGAAGACAATTTGATCTTCGTCGAAGGCGAACGCCTGATCGAAGAATGCCTGCAATCCGGCTTGGCACTAGCTGCCTGTTTTCATTCCCCGGAACTTTCGCCAAGAGCGGAAACCATTCTCGCCGAACTTGCCGAACGAACTTGTCCGTTGCTGCCAACGGCAGATCCCGTGCTCGCGACAATCAGCGACACAGTCAACTCGCAAGGCTTGATTGTTTTGGCCGAACGACCAATCGCAACTCTTGATCAAGCTCTTTGTTCAGACGGGCTGATCGTCTGCCTTGACGCGATCCAAGACCCAGGCAATTTTGGGACGATCCTACGAACTGCCGAAGCCGCCGGAGCCAGCGGAATTATCTCGTTGAAAGGCTCAGTTGACGCTTTCGCACCAAAGACTTTGCGGAGTGCGATGGGGTCGGCATTTCGTCTGCCGATTTCCACTGATGTCAGCCTTGAAGAGTTGCTGGCGACGTTGCCCGCGACAGGGTTGAAAATTGTAGCCACAGCAGCTGAGGGCGAAACTGTTTACAGTAACTTTGACTGGCAACAGCCATCCATTGTGATTTTCGGCAACGAAGCAAACGGCGTCAGGCCAGAGCTGTTAAAACATGCCGACGCCCAAATCAGCATCCCACTGCGCGCACCAGTTGAGTCCTTAAACGTGTCCGCAGCAGCAGCCGTGATCTTGTTTGAAGCCGCCCGGCAAAGAGCCTGAGCGAAAGTCCAGACTAACCAGCCTGGACTTTCACTCTGAAAATCCAGGCTGATGTTAGGCCTGAAAAGCGCTTACGGCGCGAAATATCCGGACAGGTCAATCACCAAGTCAGTGTTCCCGGACGCGTAAAGCTTGAACGCTCCGTCCGGCCCCAAGCCTGTGATGAAGTGGCGATTCGACGTTTGGCCTGCCGCGAAGTTTGACGTCGCCACAAACGGACGCGTGACATTGCTCGGCCATAGAGTCAAAAAACCTCCCGCCGGATTAACCGTCGTGACGTTTCCCAACACTGCCGTGGCGCTTGCCGGGACAATCTGGCTCCCGCAAGTGCCGATGGCTTGTTGCGTGTATTCGGTTCCGCCGGTGAATGGCGCTCCGGGCGTGAAGCAGGCTGAAGCCCCTGCGCGCGAATCCAGCAAGCGAACCGGCGCTCCGAGCGAATAAAATAGCTGCCCGGTTCCGTTCACGTCCGTCGCGTCCGGGCTGTAATACCCCAGCACGTCCACAACCAACTCGGTCGTTTGCAAGGTGTAAACCTTGAACGCACCGTCCGCGCCCAGGCCGACTGTAAACGGCGTGTTGACGACGCTGCCCGCCGTGTAATTTCCGTTCGCCACGGTTGGCTGAGCCGCGTCGCTGGGGAACAAGGTGATGAAGCCTTGCGCTGCCGGGCTAACCACGGTTGCATTGCCGACCAGAGCTTGCGCCGTCGCCGGAATCGTCACCCCGTTGCACATCACTCGTCCGGGTTCCGTTCGCGTGCTTCCGGCAGCCAGCGGCGCTCCGGGAGTATCGCACCCCGATTGACCCTGGCGAGTTTCCAGCAAACGAATCGGCGTCGGCAGCGGATGGAAGTACAAACCTCCTGCGTCTGGCGGCGCGAAATAGCCGCTGACATCCACCACCACATCGGTTGTCGCCGAAGCATAAATCTTGAACGAACCATCGGTTCCCAGCCCGACCGTGTAGACGTTGTTGACGATCTTGCCCGCAGCAAAGTTCGAACTCGCCACCATTGGCCGAGTCGCGTTGCTGGGATAGAGCGTCAGGAATCCGGTCGTGGTCGGCACCGGCGTGATATTGCCGGTAATCGCCATGGCATTGGCAGGAATCGTCACTCCATCACAAGTCCTGCGCGCAAGCTGAGTCCGCTCCGTTCCACCAGTAATCGGCGCTCCCGGAGTATCGCAACCCGTCTGCCCGGCTCGCGTGTCCACCAGGCGAATCGGTTTCGGCAACGGATAGAACCGCAAACCGATCGCGTCAATCGTGATGGTATAAGCCTGTGTTCCTGTGCATCCATTGGTGTCCACCGCCTGAACAGTAAAGCTGTAAATTCCCGCCGCAGTCGGCGTGCCATCAAGCACGCCGCCAGAAGACAAACTCAATCCTGGCGGCAGCGTTCCAATAAAGGTAAACGTGTAAGGCGAAACGCTACCCGTGGCAGTAATCGTCGTCTGGGAATAAGCTACTCCAACCACGCCGCCGGAAAGCGTCGGAGGATTCACTGTAATCGTCGAACAACTGGTGGCTTGCATCACAGTGAATGTTTGCCCCGCAACCGTCAGAGTGCCATTTCGCGCCACTCCAGGATTTGCGGCAACCGTGAAATTAACCGTTCCGTTTCCATTGCCGGGAGTTCCGCTGTTGATCGTCACCCACCCTACGTTGCTCGTTGCAACCCAGGCGCAACCTCCGGGCGCAGTCACGTTCACCGAACCATTGCCGCCTGCTCCCGTGAAGTTTTGCGACGAAGCATTGAGCGAATAGCTGCAACTGCCCGGTTGCAACATGAAGTTCGCCCCGGAAATGTCGAAAAAGACATTGCCGACCGCTTCGACTTTGATACGCGCAGCCGAAGAGGTAAATCCGGCTGGAACGATGATCGTTTCGCTACCGTCGTTGGGCGTGCTTGGTGTAACGACGATTGGAAAGGTATTGCCGCCATCCGTCGAAAGTAAAATTTTGACGTTCATGCAATTGACTGGGCCGAGATTGGTTCCAGCCACACTCCAACTCACGGTTTGCATCGTCCCGCCAGTCCAGGCCACAGCCGATTCCGGAGCGGTCACCAGAAACGGCCCGGCGTTACTGGCGACTTGAAGCTGAACATCGTCGTAATTGACTCCGCCACGCTGGTCGCGAACGGTAACTCGAAAATTGAGCATGCGTCCAATTCGCGGCAGCACTTCAGCAGTACGAAATCCATTGCCGTCAAAATCCGGCGGAACGTTTGTGTTGTTCAGAATGTACGTCAGGCTGGGGAATGTCCGCGAAGATGTAGCAGTTGGAGAGAAGGGCCGAAAGATTGGCCGGGTCGAGGCAGCAGTGTCTGAACCGTCATCATATGGCGGATTGGTGTAATTGCTGCCGCCGGCATCGTATTGCTCCCAAACGTATCTAAGGTTCGGCACATCGCCCGCATCCGCGTCGCCGCCGGACGCCGTCAAGGTAAAAGGTGTGTTTTGGGGAATTGTGAAATCAGATCCGCCGTTCACGGTTGGTATATTGTTTCCCGTCGCGGTGGTTTGAGCGCAGCTTCCCGCATTGGTCAGGTAGTTAGTGATCGCATCAAAGCTTTTGGCATGAAACCGCAGGTCGCGGTCAAAGCTGAGGTTGTCCGAATCGCAAACTCCCGCATAAGACATAAGCGTAATGCCGCTGCCCGATTCATAGGCGGAGTTCGCGTTTCGCCCGCCGACAATTCCACAAAAGCTGCCGGTTCCATTAAAACTATGATCGGCTCCGAATTGATGCCCCATTTCATGCGTCCACAAACCGACATAGGTCGAATTGCCCGCAGAGCCTCCCATCAAACTGACTCCGCCACCTTTGAATGGCCCATTGCCGTCGGCAGCGGCAGAACAAACCACTCCGATGTAAGACACTCCTGCTCCGCCAATTCCAAAGACATGTCCCAAATCGTAATTGGCCGAGCCAATACGATCGCGTAAGGTCGTTCTGACCTGAGCCAACATTGAGCTAGGATCGCCGTTGGAAAAAGGATCAGGTTCTGAGGTGTAAACCACCTGACTGTTATTACCAACCAGATTCATCCGCACGGACAGTTCGCGTTCATAAATCGCATTGGCCGCGTTCAGCCAGACATTGATGGAAGCAATCGTTTGCCCTACGTCCCCTCCACCGTACTGAGAGCTATATTCAGAAGTCGTCGCAATGGCTATGCGAAATGTCCGCAATGTGCTTCCCACAGGCGCTAGCGGAGTCGGCCTGGTATTCGATTCGCGATAAATGATTTTGCTATCGTCCACTTCGCAACGAAGTTTGTCAGTCAACTCCTGGCCATTGGAACTGACATAAGCCGTTTTATCTCCGGAGATCGGCAAAACCGTGAATGCGCCATTTCCGCTTAACACCAGGGCTTGAAACCCCAGCGACGACCAACTGAACCGCATTGTCGCTGCCGGATCATCAATTCCCTGCCCGCGATAACTTTTAATATCGGCATATTGCTCTCTCAACGGGGATTCAAAGATCGGCGATTCTTCAATCCGGAATCGTTCCAATGTTCCATCGGGTCTGGGCAACACCAGCACCGCTTCGCTTTCCGCCAGTTCCCTGCTTTTTTCCATTGGCGCGCGATACAAAACGCTTTTCAGCGCGCTCTCGTTCAGTCGAAAGTACTTCGTTTGCCTGTGTAATGCTGATGTTCCCGGACCAGGTGGCTGTGACAACTGATCATCGGAACCTGTCATCAACTCCAGCCAGATTTCTTCCTGCATCGCAGTTCGAACAGAATCACGATGAAATGCCGCTTTCACACCAATGCTAAACGCCAAGCCAATAATTCCGATCAACAAACCCAGTCCAACTATCCTGCTCCCCAACATGAGATACCTCCTATGATGAGTTGTCTACTCCAAGGGTAAGTTTTAGCCCTCGGCGAGGACG
>DAOMFR010000204.1:0-10677 GCA_035429885.1 Blastocatellia bacterium | reverse complement strand
GTTCGTTTTTGTCAGGCGAGCGTTTGGTCAGCACTCCGGCGCGAGCCAGCAGCGGCTGCAAAAACGTCGTCGAATCAATCAGCCGGATGCCTTCGGATTCCAGTTCATCACAGACGGCTCCGATCAGAGCGTCTGTGTTGCGGCGTTTCAACCGAGCCAGCATCTTGGCCATGCGCAAATCGGGCAGGGCATTGAGCTTGAAAATCTGCACGTGTTTGACCTGCCCGGCCATAATTGCGTGCGTCACGCCTTCGCGCTTGAAGAATTTGATCAGCTTGTTCAGATGGCCAACGCTGATCCACTCCACGACGCGCGCCAGCGGTTCAATGCTGGCGTCGGTTTCTTCCTTGATGGCGGCGACGGCCATTTCCACGCCTTCGGCGCGCGCGCCTTCCAGCACCAGAAACGGGAATCGTCCATTGCCCGCAATCAATCCATACTTTGTCTCAGAATTCATGGCCGCTGTTTTACGAGAATCCCTTTCAACTCACAAGCCGCAGTCAGCGACTTCCATTTTGCTCCAACTCAATCGGGTTGGCTGTTCGCTCCTGTCGCCAACCCGGAGTGCCGCCTTTGGCGTTGTCGTCGGCAATGTAGTTTGTGCTCCAACCGGCCCAGCCGTCGGAATAGTTGCGAATGCGTTTGTAGCCCATCGTCCAGGCGTACAGAAACGCCAGGCTAGACCGCCAGCCGCTGCCGCAATAAAAGATGACTTCGCGGTCGTCGTTATTGAGCCCGGCTTGTTCCCACATCGTTCGGATGTCGCCAAAAGTGCGGAGCTTGCCGTCCGGAGTTTGATACAGCCGAGCCGAATCGTCTGCGTTGCCGATGTTGATTGAACCGGGCAGGCGGCCTTTGAAATTGATGTACTCGTAGCCGCTGATCTGGCCTGCGAATTCTTCGCGGCTGCGTGCGTCGGCCAGTTGGATTTTCGCGTTGCCCAGGTGAGCGCGAACGTAATCCGTCGTCGCCAGCAACTCTTCGCGCACTTTGGCCGAAAACTCGACGGCTTGCGGAACGCTGGTGGCCGTTGCAGTCGGAAAGCCAGCCGCCGTCCAGGCTTCAACGCCTCCGTCGAGAATGCGAACGTCGGAAACTCCGGCGTACATCAACACCCACCAAATGCGAGCCGCCGCAATCGTCTGTTTGCTGTAGACAATAACTGTCGTTTCCGGCGTGATGCCGAGTCGGCCGATGACTTGATGAAGTTCGTTCGCCGGGCGCAACAGCCATCGCGGATACCCGTTTTCCACATCGTCAGTGTTCAAATGAATCGCCGAAGGAATGTGACCGGCCAGATAATCTTTGGCGACTTCGGGCTTTGCCCAACTGGCTTCCAGAATCACTACGCGGCGGTTGAAGTAATGCGCCGGGCGAGCCGTTTTGCCGCCCGAGGTTTGAAAGTCCAGCAAGGTCTTGACCCATTGCGGCGAAACGATGGTTTCCGTGCGCGGAATTTCGATCCGAGCCAGTGCAGCTTGTGGCAATGAATTCTCCTGTGAGTGGCGGCATCCGGCGTGGATCAGCAGCGTCACACCAAGCGCGAGCGCAAGGAACGCACGACGTGATTTTGTCGGATTCAACATGGCGTGATTTGTACGAAACTCTGTCGAGTAACACAAGCTGTCAAAATTGGAAGTTGAGGCAGGTTCGATCGAATCGTACGGTGGCTGTTTTTTACGCCCACGACTTTGGAAAGTGATCCCGTCGGGAACTTTCCAAAGCCGTGAACAAGCTGCTTTGCGCGACGATTGCCGAGTGCTTAGTTCTGCAATTGCGCCAGAAAATATGCCAGATCAAAGAATTCTCTCTCTGTTTGAATTTTTCCCGCCTGATTGAACTTGAAGAAGCCGGTGCCTTCCAGGAAAAAGGTATTTCCGCTGTGGGTCTTGAAACGTAATCGCCAGTTGACGGCGGCTTCCTGGCCACACACTTTGACATCGAGGGAGTAAAGTTTGATCTGGCTGAAAAGAGTGGGAAACGATCCCAAATACGCGGCGATGGCTTGTGTTCCCTGGATCGGCGGAGTTCCGACCGGGTCTTCCACAACGGCGTCAGAGGCGAAATGACTTACCACTCCCTGGGCGTCGAACGCGGCTAATTTGGTGAATACGTCCTCAAGCACCGTTTCAATCTGCTCAGAGGTCAGGTCATAGGTTGTCGCTGCCTCAATGCGCGTGACGCTTGATGTGATCAAAAACATAAGCGCCATCGCCAGCGCCGGCACCTTTTTCAAAAACAGATTTTGATTTTTCATTCTTTTTCCTTTTGGGTATTGGGTTGATCCGAGGCGAACATCGCCGTGTCATCGGCTTCGAGGACGGCGATTTCCTTCTCCACCAAGACATGTGAAAAAAGAAGGGCGAATTGCTAGCGTCAGCGCAAATTTTTCTCAAGAACAAGCCATTGGGATGCGGCAGCTTGTCTGCATGGACATCTCGATGGCGCAAAGATCTGCCCATGTAGGTTCACCTATAACTCATAGTTTTTCCGTCAATTCACAGTTCCGACTCTACAAAAAAATGAACCTGCGGCTTATGGAGATGCGTATAGCCAGATATGAATCCCAATCAAAATGACTTACCAATTTCTCAGAAGCCGCTTCGGCTCTGGCCCGGCGTGGCTGCCGCTGTGTTGTTGTCTCTGGTGACATTCGGCATTCCCTTGGTCATGCCAGATCAGGGAGGCACCGCAATTCTTGGTGGGGTTGCTTGCGGAGCGATTGTTATCGTGTGGTGGCTGTTTTTCAGCCGGGCACCTTGGGTTGACCGCTTGGGCGCGATCGTCGTGATGGTCGTCGCAGTCCTTCTGACAAAGCTGGTCGTTCATAAATCCATCTCAAATGGAATGATGGGGATGATGCTGCCCGTCTTTTCCATTCCGATCTTGAGTCTGGCACTGGTCGCCGCTGTCGCCGTTGGCCGCCGTCTTGGCATTGGAGCCCGACGCGCGCTTGTGGTGGTTGCGATTCTGCTCGGGTGCGGTGTGTTTACGCTTTTACGAACAGGCGGCATGACCGGCGATGCCAATTCGGAATTACACTGGCGATGGACGAAAACTCCCGAAGAAAAGCTTCTGGCCGAAGCGGGCAATGCGCCTGCTGCATTGGCTCCGGCAGTTGCCACGACGCCTGAGCCTGAAGAGCCGGTTCCGGCTACGGCTGGCGAAACGCCGACTCCAACTCCTGAAGCCACAGAAGCTGCGAAACCGCACGGTGACTGGCCCGGTTTTCGTGGAGCTGCGCGAGATGGCATTGTTCACTCCGTGCGAATCGAAACCGATTGGGCGAAAACTCCACCGATGGAATTGTGGAGGAAGAAGGTCGGGCCCGGCTGGTCATCTTTCGCGGTTCGCGGCGATCTGGTTTACACGCAAGAACAGCGCGGTGAAGACGAACTGGTTTCCTGCTACAACCTGGCGACTGGAGAACCGGTGTGGAGGCATAGTGACAAGGCCAGGTTCTGGGAATCGAATGCAGGCGCCGGCCCGCGCGGAACCCCGACCTTGAACAAAGGTCGCGTTTATTCAATGGGAGCGACTGGAATTCTGAATGCGCTCGATGCTCGCAACGGTGCTGTCGTTTGGTCGCGCAATGCAGCGGCCGATACAGGCGCGAAGTTGCCCGGCTGGGGATTTGCCAGTTCGCCGTTAGTCATCGGCGACACTGTCATTGTCGCCACTTCCGGAGTGCTTGCGGCGTATGACCGCGCCACAGGCAAACCGCGCTGGCAAGGCCCTGCGGGTGGTTCCGGTTACAGCTCGCCGCAACTTTCGACGATTGACGGCATCGCGCAGATTTTGCTCCTGAATGACACCGGCGCAATCAGCGTCTCGCCGTCTGATGGCACGTTACTTTGGAAACACGAATGGGTTAGTGACGGCATTGTGCAACCAGCCGTGCTTTCGGGTGGCAACATTCTGATCGGCAGCGGTTCTGGACTGGCGGCAAGCGGCACCCGCCGCGTCGCAGTCAAACGCGGAGATGGAGGATGGAGCGTCGAAGAACGCTGGACTTCAAATGCGTTGAAGCCGTACTTCAATGATTTCGTCGTTCACAAAGGCAATGCGTTTGGCTTCGACGGCAGCATTCTTGCCTGCATCGGTTTGGAAGACGGCAAGCGCAAATGGAAGGGCGGACGTTACGGTCACGGGCAAATCATTTTGTTGCCTGACCAGGATTTGCTGTTGGTGTTGTCAGAAGAAGGCGATCTGGCACTGGTCAAGGCGACTGCCGATCAATTCACGGAACTCGCAAAGTTCAAGGCCATCGAGGGCAAAACCTGGAACCACCCGGTGCTGGTTGGTGACCAATTGCTGGTTCGCAATGGCGAAGAGATGGCCGCGTTCCGGCTGACACTGGCTGGCCGCTAACGGCCTTTGAATGGAAAAGCCGCTGCTGACAAGCTTTGAATTTTGTCAGCAGCGGCTTTTTTTGTTGCCGAAATCAGAGACTCGTTCTCATCCTTGTGTTTCAGATAAGAGCGGTCTGGAATCGGTGATGATGTAAGGACAGAGCGCGCAGGCTCTGGCGCCTTCTTGTGTGAACCAGCGACATTGGGGACGGATGGAGCATTGAGGCAATTCCTCCTCCGTTTCGATGTGCGCATTGACTTCAAGCAAGCGGTTGATCACGCCGCACTGATCTCCGGCCCATTGCTGACAGCCCTTGTTCCGGCACGGGCTGGCAAATCGGAACATACGCTCCGGAGAATCCGCTTGCCTGGCCGCCTCGACAAACTCATCGCCTAACTCCAGCCGGTCGGCAGCGTAAGCAATGCGCCCATTCGTCAAAACCACGCCCACCAAAACTACTCCGGGCGCGAGCGGCGAACTGGGACAAAGAGTCGTAGACGTGTTCATCATTACCCCCTGATCGCAACGTCAACTTTTGATTTGGCGAGTTGTTTAACCTTGTTGAATAGCCCGCCTTCCTCCAATACCTTGATCCAGATTCCTCCTGGCCAGGGGAATGGTTTGATGATGATCGGCGGGTCAGCGAGTTTATGTACTTTCAGAAGTTCTGCATTTACAGCGCCAGCGATGGCTTGTGAAATGCGTTCCTGATCGGCTGTTGATAAGCGAAGCCCTTCTACGCGAAAGACAAAGTTGGTTGCGTCGTTGCTCTGTTTGGCAGATGGTTTCGTTGCCATAGAAATTCTCCTTTCAGCAGACTTGTAGGCTGCTAAAAATGCTGAATTGATCGTTGGGCTGGTTGCGAAGAGCGATAGCCCGTGGTGTGAGCTGAGTCGAGGAACAAAAGCGGGGTCGAAGATCTTGCTACGACCAGTTGGGAGACGGCCTCACTGTTTATCCTTCGGCCAAGGCATCCTAAGCGAAATGCGGCTGAGGGAGAAGCATATTCTTCACTCGATTCACTTTATGATTGGCAATCCGGTTATTCGTGGCGCAACGCAATCACCGGATCAACCTTTGCCGCTCGGCGAGCGGGCAGATAACAGGCCAGTAATGCTACAAACATCAACAGCAACGCGATTGTCAAAAACGTCAACGGATCAGTTGCTTTGACTCCATAGAGCAAATTCGTGATGGCGCGTGCGGCGGCGAAAGCTCCGACAAGTCCGGCGGCAACTCCGATGAGCGTGAGCGTCAACCCTTGTTTCAGAATCAGACGAATGACATCTGCCCGCTCAGCGCCGAGCGCTATGCGAATGCCGACTTCGCGCGTGCGTTCGGAAACAGCGTAAGCCATCACGCTGTAGACTCCCGTGGTCGCCAGCAACAGAGCCGCTGCGGCAAACACCGCCAGCAACAACATGCTGAAGCGGCGTGGCGCAATGGAAGACGCGACGATTTCGTTCATCGTGCTGACATTGGTGAGGGGCTGCGCCGGATCTATGGCACGGACTTCTTGGCGAACGGCTGTAGTCAAGCTGGCCGGATCGAGTTTCGTGCGAACGAACAGCGTCATAGTTCGAGCGGGAGATTGCGATTGCGGCGAATACCAATCCGGCTTGGGCGAAGAATCCAAGCCACGATGCGGAATGTCGCGAACGACACCGACGATGGTTGCCCAATTGCCGGGGGCTTTGGGCGCGCCGAGTTTGATCTTTTGCCCAACTGCCGTCGCCGGTTGTTCCGGCCAGAAGGTTTTCGCCATCGTTTCGTTGATGATGGCGACGGCGGGCGATTCGGCGGCGTCTGCTGCTGTGAAGTTTCGCCCCATCAGCAAGTTGATGTTCAATGCGCGGAAAAAATCAGGGCTGACGCTTTGATGACCGGCGACGGTCATGCGAGTCATATCCAGCGGACGACCTTCGATGCTGAACGGATCGTCAACCGCTGCACCGCTCAGGGGGACGATAGAGCTTGCTCCGACGGATTCAACGCCGGGTAACGCGGCGACATTACTGAGCAGTTGGTCGTAAAACGCCGCGACTTGCGGGCGTTCGGCGTAGCGGGTTGCGGGAAGTGAAATCGCCGCCGTCAGCACCTGATTCGGATTCAAGCCGGGATTGTAGTTCAGCAGCCGGACGAAGCTGTTGATCACCAGTCCGGCGCAAACCAGCACCACCATCGTCAACGCAACTTCGACGATGACCAGAATTTGCCGAAGTTGAAACCGTCGTCCGCTCATCAGATTGGCGTTCGTCTCTTTTAGCGTTTGCGGCAAATTGGGCCGCGAAGCTTGCAGCGCTGGAATCAATCCAAACAGCAAACCGGTCAGCAGGGAAGCCGCAACAGTGAATGCCAACACGCGGTCATCAATGCTGATTTCGCTGACGCGCGGCAAACTTGCCGGATTGAGTTTGACCAGCGCGGCAATTCCCCAGTGGGCCAGCAGCAAGCCTAAACTTCCGCCAAGTGTGGCCAGCAGCAAGCTTTCTGTCAGCAATTGACGAATGATGCGCCACCGGCTGGCGCCCAGTGCCAAACGAACGGCGATTTCTTTTTGCCGGACAACCGCGCGTGCCAACAACAAATTGGCGACGTTGGCGCAGGCGATCAACAGCACCAATCCAACGATGGCCAGCAGCCACAACAAGGATTGGCGACTTTTGCCGACAACCATTTCTTGTAATGGCTCGACGGTAATCCGCCATCCTCCATCGGCATTGTTCGGGCCGCGATAGCCTGGATAGTTCTGCTCGAAGGTTTGCGCCAGTGTGTTCATCTGCACGCGCGCCTGATCGAGCGCGACACCGGGTTTCAATCTGGCCAGCACACGATGTTCCCAGCGGCCCCCGCGCTGGGCGATTTGTTCAGCCGAAAACGTTAGCGGCACGTAAAGTTCGGCTGGTTCGGCAAAACCGTTATGCGGGAATTGAAACCCGGCGGGCAGCACACCGATGACGGTTCGACTTTCTCCATCCAGAGTGATGGAGTTTCCAATCAACTTTGGGTCTTTGCCGAATTGCCGTTGCCAGAATCCGAAGCTAAGCACCACAACTTGATCGTTCCCAAGTTGTTCGTTTTCGGCGCTGAAAAGCTGCCCGGCAACCGCGCGGGCGCCGAGCATGGGGAATAAGCTGGCGGTCACTTTGGCTCCGGCAATCTGTTGCGGATCGCCTGTTCCGGCAAAGGTCGCGGAAAAATTGTTAAAGGCCGCCGTTTCGGCAAAGACTTCAGTTTGCTTGCGGTAATCGTCGTATTCGGCTGGCTTTGCGCCGATGCGTTCCATTCCAAGCTTCAGGAAATTTCCCCAAACCATGAGCAAACCGTCGGCATCACGGTAGGGCAGCGGACGCAGCAAAACTGCATTGATCACACTGAACACTGCCGAGTTCGCCCCGATGCCCAAAGCCAGCGCGAGAATTGCTGCCAGCGTAAACGTTCGCTGTCTGAGCAGAGTGCGGATACCGAATCGTAAATCTTGAAACATGTCGCTCTCCTGTTTGAATTGCAGAGGAATACTGACTCATAGCAGTTTGGCAGCCAATGATTCATAGACTGCGTGATCAGTCATTTGGTTCCTTACTGTGCTGAGTGCAGTTGTTCAGTGGCTGTCTTGTCCGCATATTGCGTTGCTGGTTATAAGGCGTCAAGCAATTCACCCTTCTAGTTTCCCGATCCGCAGAGGCGAGGAAATATTTTGGAAGTTTTTGGCCTTGTCGAGCGAATAACCAACATCACACGATGGCTGACTGCTTTAACCGATGACGAACAAACCGATAACTCATAGTGAAGTGGAACTGTTGCGCCGGATGGCGGACGGAGATGATCAGGCATTCACTGCGATCTATCGGCAGCATCAGGGAGCAATTTATCGGTTTGCGTTGCTGATGAGCGGTTCGACGGCGATTGCGGAGGATGTGACGCAAGAAGCTTTTATGGTGTTGATCCGCGAAGCTCAGCTTTATGACCCAGGGCGCGGAACTCTCACTGCTTATTTATATGGGATCGCGCGCAACTATGTGCTGCGCCGATTAAGACGAGACAGCTTTTTCGTTTCGCTCATGCGCGAAGCGGAAGACGGCGAGGACGTCCCGCTGACAACCCTGGTTGCCAAAGATGATCCGTTCAGCAATTTCAGCCGCAATGAAATGACTCGCTTGGTTCGCCAGACGGTTTTGGCATTGCCACCGCGTTATCGTGAAGTCGTTGTGTTGTGCGATTTTCAGGAGCTGAGTTATGCGGAAGCGGCGCAAGTGCTGAGTTGCGCGGTGGGAACAGTTAGTTCGCGGTTGCATCGCGGGCACGCGTTGCTGTTTGAAAGATTGCGGGCGGTCAGCAAGCTCGATCCGCAAACACCGGACGCTCAGCTTCTGAGGTGTTTTACATGAATTGCCAAGACTTTGAATTAAACGTAATCCAACTAGCGCGCGACCAACTACTTGATGCTGGCAATCGTGAGCAATGCTTGGCGCACACTCGTGGTTGTCTGCGTTGCCGGAAGCGATTGGAAGAAGAGCACGCATTAATTGCCGAAGCGCACGCTGTTATGGCTGTACTCGGAACCGCTGAAGCACCTGCGCATGTCGAAGCCGCATTATTGGTCACCTTCCGAGCGCAAGCCCGGCAGAGAAATGCGCTAGCCGTCAGGTCTTTGTCCGGGCAGAAACGAATCAGGCAGTGGACGTTTGGCGCTGCTCAATTAGTGGCAGCAGTTGCAGTCATTGTAGTTGGACTGATGTGGCTGAGGTCAGGCCCCGCTCCATCGCCTGAACTCTCCACAGTTTCCAAGCACGCGCAAGAAATGCCTGTCTCGAAAGGTGGAGCAAATGTTGCCAGACAGGAACTGTTGCTGGTTCCCGCTGAGGCGCAACAACTGAAAACGCGGCACCGGGGTCGCCAACCCGTGAGACAAAAACAGGAAGCCGATGACGCTGCGACTCAATTCTATTCTTTAGTTGAAGCAGGCGAACTCGCGCCACTGGAAAGCGGACGTGTTGTGCGGGTTGAAGTGGTTGCCTCCGCGCTGATTCCCTTTGGGGGGCCGCTGACCCCAGAAACTCTGACCCAGCCGATGCAGGCTGATCTTTTACTTGGGCAAGACGGGTTGGCGCGTGCCATTCGTTTTTTACCCGCCAGTCATAACATCAAAACACAATGAAGGAGAACGCGATGAAATCAATTATCCGAGGGAGTTTATTTGTCACAGCGTTGCTTGCGCTGTTGGCGGTCAGTGCGTTAGCACAGGATGAAGCCGATAAGATAAAGCAACAGCAGAAGGCGGAATTGGACGCTAAGGTTCGAGTCGAGATTGCCAAAGCGATTGGGACGCAATTCGGCTTTGAAACCAAAGTGGTCAAAGGTGCGCCTTATTCCGCCACCGCCGAAGCCGAAACGGTTCAGACTTTGGCAGACGGCAACCGCATCCGAAATAAAACGACAACAACCATCTATCGTGACAGCGAAGGCCGCACGCGCCGTGAAATTGTTGGCAAAGCGCCGGGCGTGGCTGCTGAGGTTTTCATCAGCGATCCCACAAGTGGAGCGAATTACTCACTTTACCCGGAACGCCGCGTGGCAGTGAAATCGCAACCCAATCTTCAACTAAAGCTGATGCAGGAAAAGGTGGTAGCCGAGCAAGCAGCAAAGCAAAAAATGCAAACTGGCGAATTGCCTGTGGCCGTCAGCGTTGAAGGGCGGACGCTGCGGTCGGATCAGTTGAATGATGAGCAACGCGCTATCGCTGAAAAGAAGTTGCGCATGGCGATAGAAATGAAAGCGGTTGAAGAAATGAAGGCCGGAGGCAAGATCGCGACTGTGAATGGAGGTGTCATGCTCAAGGAAAAGCAGGTATCGAAGGAATCGCTTGGCCAGCAAATGGTTGAAGGCGTGATGTGTGAAGGCCGACGCTCCACGGTGACGATTCCTGCCAACACGATTGGCAATGAACTTCCCATCAACATCGTTTCGGAAGAATGGTACTCCCCTGAATTGCAAGTGCTTGTTTTGACCAAACAGAACGATCCAAGAATGGGTGAAACCACATATCGCCTCACCAACATTCATCGCAACGAACCTGACCGCTCGATGTTTGACGTGCCATCCGATTACACCATCAAAGAGCAAGGTACGGTTCCAATGATGAAGAAAAAGACTGAAGAGCAATAATTGCAAATCCGGAAATTGGGGGAACTCATTGTGCGCTCGCATCTGGCAGCAAGCTTGCTGCCAGATGCGAGCGCACTGATTTTTTTTTTGTCGGATTTAGTCTCTCGTCATTCGTGTCGCAACGCCCTAAACGGATCCACTTTTGTTGCTCCACGCGCC
>DAOMFR010000203.1:0-10689 GCA_035429885.1 Blastocatellia bacterium | reverse complement strand
GCCGTGAACGAACGCCCGGCGCATCGCGTTTGGGTGGACAGCTTCGCCATCGGACGCACGGCGGTGACCAATGGGCAGTATCACGTCTTTCTTGAAGAGGCAGATCGCCAGGCTCCGCCGGGTTGGCGCGACCCGAAATTCAATCATCGCGATCAACCGGTGACGAGCGTAAGTTGGTTTGATGCCGTGGCTTATTGCGCCTGGCTGGGCGAACGAACCGGCAAGCCGTTTCGCCTGCCGACCGAAGCCGAATGGGAATGGGCGGCGCGCGGCGGGTTGGACGCCAGGCTTTACACATGGGGCGACGAACTGCCGCAAACGCAACCGCGATACGCTGATTTGTGGCACGCTGGGCCGGAACGCGTTGGACAGTGGTCGCCAAATGGCTTCGGACTGCATGACATTTCTGAAAATGTCCACGAATGGTGCGCAGATTGGTATGACGCGGGTTATTACAGTGTTTCGCCGTCGCGCAATCCCCAAGGGCCGCCGACTGGCGTGCGTCGCGCTTCACGCGGCGGTTCGTGGAGGCACCAGATCAAGATTGCTCGCGTGGCCGCGCGCAGTAGCATCCCGCCTGAATATCAATACAGCGATTATGGATTTCGCTGTGCGCTGAGTTGATGACGGCTGAGACCGGCGCGGTTTTCATACAAAATGACCGTGCTATAATCCCGCGCTTGAAACTCATCGAGACGATCAATCTGTAAGGAGAAACACAGTGAAAGCAGGTTGGGAAGCCGTCATTGGCTTGGAAGTTCACGCGCAACTCAATACCAAAACCAAAATCTTCTGCGGTTGTTCGACCGAATTCGGGCAAGAGCCGAACGATAATACCTGTCCGGTGTGTTTGGGCTTGCCGGGCGCGTTGCCAGTTCTAAACCGCGAAGTCATCGTCAATGCTGGCAAAGCTGCGCTGGCGCTCAATCTGAAGATCAACAATGAATCCATCTTTGCCCGCAAAAATTATTTCTATCCGGACTTGCCGAAGGGGTATCAGATTTCTCAATACGACAAACCGTTTTCGGAACTCGGCGCGGTCGAAATTCTAACCAGCCAACGCGACGAAGGCGGGCGACCTGTCGAATGGAAGCCAAAACGGTTCGGCATCACGCGCGCGCACATCGAAGAAGACGCGGGAAAATCCGTTCACGACATCGGCGATCCCGACAAAACGCACGTCAATTTGAATCGCGCCGGAACTCCGTTGCTGGAAATCGTCAGCGAGCCGGATTTTCGCAACGCCTGGGAAGCTTATGATTACGTTGGCTTTTTGCGCCGCACGCTGCAATTCATTGGCGTGTGCGACGGCAATATGGAAGAAGGCAATTTGCGCTGTGACGCCAACGTTTCCGTTCGTCCTGTTGGGCAGGAAAAACTCGGCACGCGCGCCGAAATCAAAAACGTCAACTCGTTGCGGTTTTTGCAGAAAGCGATTGATTACGAGATTGATCGCCAAATCGCTTTGCTCGAAGCCGGTGGCACGATGGTTCAGGAAACCCGCCTGTGGAATGAAAAGGAAGGCAAAACCTACACGATGCGCACGAAAGAAGACGCGCACGATTACCGGTACTTTCCCGACCCGGACTTGCCGCCGTTGGAAGTCAGCAGCGAATGGATTGACGCGCTGAAAGCCGAGCTTCCGGAGTTACCAGAAAATCGCCGCCAACGCTTTATGCGCGATTACGAATTGAACGCTGACGAATCGTTTACGCTGACCGGGGAACGCGCGTTGGCAGATTATTTTGAAGCGACGATCAAAGCCTCCGGCAACACCCGTGCGGCGGCCAACTGGATTTTGTCGGAGCTGTTACGCGAGCTGAAAAATTCGGACACGGACATCAACGGTTGCAAGATCAAAGCTGAAGACCTGGGGGCGATGATCCGGCTGATTGACGACAAAACCATCTCCGGCAAAATTGCCAAGGATGTGTTTGCCGACATGTTTGCGACCGGAAAAGCTCCAGCGGACATCGTCAAAGAAAAAGGCTTGGTGCAAATCACCGACACGTCGGCGATTGAAAAAGTCGTTGACGAAGTGATCGCCGCCAATCCAAAAGAAACCGAAAGTTATCGCGCAGGCAAAACGGCGCTGATGGGATTCTTTGTTGGCCAGGTGATGAAAGCTTCGGGCGGCAAAGCCAATCCAAAAGCGGTTAATGAAATTTTGAAAGCGAAACTTGAGGCATAAAACATCAGACAGGAGTTTCAGGATTGGAAAGAGCCAGAAATCCTGAAAACCCTGTCCATTCCCGAAATGGAGATTATGAAACTTACTCGACTATTGGTTGTGTTGGCGCTGGCGCTTGTTGCCGGTTCCTGTTCCAAAAACAGCGGCGGTGTGGCGGTGATTGATACCGACTTCGGCCAAATCAAAATCAAACTTGATGGCGCTGTCGCTCCAAAACACGTGGAGAATTTCAAGAAGCTGGCACGCGAAGGATTTTATGATGGTTTGGCCTTTCATCGCGCAGTGCCGAACCTGCTGATTCAAGGCGGCGATCCGAACACGCGCTCGGACGACAGAAACACTTGGGGAGCAGGGCAACCTGGCCAACCGAATGTTGCGGCTGAATTCAGCGAGAAGCCGTTCAAACGTGGAGTGCTTGGAGCGGCTCGGCGCGGCAATGACGTGAACAGCGCTACCAGTCAGTTTTTCATTTGCCTGCGGGATTTTCCCAGTTGGAACGGCCAATACACCGTTTTTGGCGAAGTCATCGAAGGCATCGAAGTGGTTGATAAAATTGCCAACCTGCCCACCGACCCAAGACAGAATTTGCTGAATAAAGCCGTCATGAAGAAAGTGACGATTCAAGACTGATATTGAATGATGAATCTGGAAGGATGAATGATGAATTGAAGTACAGCGAATTCATCATTCATCCTTCCGGCTTCAGAATTCAGGAATTTTCCCGCCAGTGCATTGCATTTACTTTAGGCGCAAAAATGGGCCGAACCTGAAAGCCATTAGCTTCGTAGTTTCATCTTCGCAACAAGCCTGAGGGATACTTATGCACTTTATTGAAGCAATTAAACTCGCACTCGATTCCATCCAGTCACACAAATTGAGATCGTTTCTGACGCTGTTGGGCGTGATCTTTGGCGTCGCGACTGTAATCGTGGTCGTTTCACTGATTGAAGGCTTCAACAAATACGTGGACGAAAAAATTGCAAATATCGGCACGAATGCTTTCACGGTGCAGAAGTTTTCGATTGAAGACTTTTCCAACCTCGATGCATACGAACAAGCCCGCAAACACAACAAAGATGTGACGATGGACGATCTGGCAGTGTTGCGCGAACAAATCGGCAAAAGTTCGATTAAAGACGTTGGCGCGCAAGAGCAGGAAATGGTCGAATTGAAGTTCGGCAAAGAAAACCTGATTGGTGTCAGTTTGCAGGCGATGACGGCCAACATGATCGAAATTCAAAACAAAGACATCGCCGATGGCCGGGCCTTTACTCCTTCTGAAGATACAGGCGCTCGACTGGTGTGTTTCATCGGTCAAGATGTTGCCGACCGCTTTTTTCCGACGGCCAGTCCCATTGGACAGAAGATCAAAATTGATGGCCGACCGTTTGAAGTGCTCGGTGTCGCCAAGGCGTTGGGATCGGTTTTCGGCCAATCGCGGGACAAATTCGTGTCGATTCCGATGACGACGTTTTTGAATATTTATGGCAATCGCCGCTCGATTCAATTGTTTGTGGCTTCGACCAGTCCGGCGACTTACGAAGCGGCAATTGACGAAGCTCGTGTGGTGATGCGGACTCGCCGCAAACTGCCGCCGAATGAAAAAGACACCTTCGGCATCATCACGCCCAGCGCGGTGAACAATCTGCGCGAAAAAATCTTCGGCACCATTCAGTTTGTGGCTGTTGGAGTGACTTCCATTGCGCTGGTCGTCGGCGGAATCGTCATTATGAACATCATGCTGGTCAGTGTGACGGAACGAACTCGCGAAATCGGCATCCGCAAAAGTTTGGGGGCGAAACGTCGAGACATCCTTCGCCAGTTCCTGGTTGAATCCACCATTCAAGCACTGGCTGGAGGAGCCGTCGGTGTCACCATTGCCTGGGGGTTAGGAAAGCTGGTTTCGACATTCACGCCGATTCCGACTTCGCTGCCATTGCTGGCCGTTGCCGTGGCGCTTTTGGTTTCTGGCGGAGTCGGCTTGATCGCCGGAGTGTATCCGGCTTGGCGCGCGGCTGGGCTTGATCCGGTTACGGCGATGCGGGCGGATTGACCATAAGATTGAAGGTTGCTTTATGACTCATCAAGATTTTCGCGAAAACATCTGGATGGCGTTTGATACGTTGTGGCAGCACAAGCTGCGGTCGTTTTTGACGATTCTGGGAGTCGTCATCGGAACGACGACGGTGATTGTGATTGCTGCGTTTGTGTCGGGCATTGACGCGCAAGTCGCCAAAGAAATCGAATCTTTCGGCACAAATTCGATCTACATCTTCAAGTTTGATCCGGGGTTCAACTTCAATCCGTCGGCAGAAGAACGCCAGCGCAAACCAATCAGTTACGAAGACGCGATGGCCATCCGCGACGAATGCCCCTCGGTGGTGGATGTGTCGCCGTTTATGTCGCCTGTGGATTTTTTGCAGGGGCCAATGGCAGAGCGCGTCAAGATTCGCTACCAAGACACGGAAATGGTCAACGCGACGGTGCAGGGAACCATGCCAGCGTATTTCCGCATGGGAAACACCGAAGTCACCGAAGGCCGTTTTTTCACCGATGGCGAAAACATGGCGCGCGCCGATGTTTGTGTTATTGGGCGAGACGTGGCCAATACTTTATTTCCGACAGTCAACGCGGTCGAAAAAGACATTATGATCAACGGGCGCAATTACCGTGTGATTGGAGTCCTGAAAAAACGCGAGACCTTTATTTCGCCTTCCGAAGATCCCGGCAACGAAAACAAGGCGGTTTACATTCCGTATGAAACGATTCGGAAGATTTGGCCGAACGTCAAAGAGAACTTTGTGATGGCGCAGTTTGCTCCCGGAAAAGAGGAGCAGGCGATTGACGAAATTCGCCAAGTGCTGCGCAAGCATCGCAAAGTGGCTTACAACCAGCCGGACAATTTCGGCATTCAGACTTCGCAAGGAATCATTCAGCAGTTCAAAGCCATCACCGGCGGCGTCTTTTTGTTGATGGTGGCAATTTCCAGCGTTGGGTTGTTGATTGGCGGCATCGGCGTGATGAACATCATGCTGGTCAGCGTCACCGAGCGAACGAAAGAAATTGGCGTTCGCAAAGCCATTGGCGCCCGGCGGCGCGATATTGTGCTGCAATTTCTGATCGAGGCTGCAACGCTAACGGGCCTGGGAGGGTTGGTTGGCATTTTGATCGGTTGGGGGTTGGCGGCAATTATCAAATTGGTGATGCCGACCTTTGTTCCGATGTGGGCTCCGATTGTGGGCTTCGTGGTGTCTGTCGGTTTGGGAGTCGGATTCGGATTATGGCCTGCCTGGAAAGCGGCGCGGCTTGATCCAATTGAAGCGCTGCGTTACGAATGAAGGGCGGAATCAGCTATAATCCGTCCGGTTTATTTCCCCACAGTTCAATCAAAGACAAATGATGCAGACAAGATATGGTCAGACGGGCGTTCAGAAATTTGCTTAAAGTCGAAGAACCGCCGGAACGCACGGCTCTGGCGTTTTCCGTGGGAGCGTTTATTGCGTTCACACCGCTATTTGGCTTGCATCTGATCATTGCCGGATTGTTGTTGCTGGTTTGGCGAATCAACAAAGTGGCGCTGTTCACCGGTCTGTTTCTGACCAATCCGTGGACGATTGCGCCAGCGATTGCGGCTTCGTGGGGAATCGGACGGATGATCGTCGGTTCTTCGCCAATGGAATTGCCGCAGGTCACATTTCACGCGTTGGCTTCGGCAGTGTTCTGGCGATCACTGGCATCCCAATGGCATCAATTGCTGCCTTATGCGTTGGGCGCGATGATCCTGGCGATTTGCGCTTCGCTGGTGTCATATCCGCTAATGTTTTATTCGTTGCGAGCTTATCGCCGTAAGTTTTTACCCGGCACGTTGCCGTCCGATACGTTGCCCAAAGCAGGCTGACTTCAGGCTGAATCCATCACTGAACGGAATTGATTTCGAAGATGAAAAAAACTCTTTCCCTACTTCAAACGTCGGCATTGATTTTCGCGCTGACAGCAACTGGTTTCCCGCAACAACCTGCGTCGCAGGCTCCGAAAAAGGACGCCCCGTCGAATCCGCAGGTGCAGGCGCCGCAAATTGATCGTCGCAAAGTTCCGCTCGCGCAGCGTCCAAATCTTTCTTTGGAAGACGTGAACACTTACATCGGCGCGGACAAACGAGTGATCGTGATGATGGCGGCATTGAACATTGCCGGATACGATTATGAAACCGGCAGCCGCCAGCTCACACCACTTCGTCAACAGATGCGCGAGGATCTGAAAAACACTCCGCCTGATGTGGTTCGCAAGCTGCGAGATTACTTTCTGGCGCATCGCAAAGGAGCGACCGATGCTGTTGCCGTTGCGCCTTATTTGAGTTTGGCGCTGTCGTTGCAACAACCGCCCGCATTCGCGATTGATGTTCCAGCAGATCGGTTGCCGGATGATGTCAAAGAGATCACGGATTTCGCGCTGATTCTGGAAGAGTTTTATCAAAAAACCAGCTTTTCCAGGTTGCTGCCCAAATACGTTGAAGCGCATTTAAAAGTCGCTGAAAGTTATCCGCAACCCGCCGGTCTGGCGCTCGGCAGTGTCTTGACGTATTTGCACACGGAACCAGTGCTGGAATTGCCGCCGTTGGTGAACTTGCGCCGGACAGCCGCTCCTGCAAAGCCAGAGAAAAAAGAAGATAAGAAAGCTGACAAAAAGGATTCGGGCAAAAAAGATTCCGCCTCAAAGGACGGTGCGAAAACCGACAAACAAGCGGACGACGCGCCACAGGTCCCGACCGTGTTTGATTCTGCCAACCGCATCCGTCAGTTTGTGATCATTCCTGACTTGTTCAACGCTTCGAATACGGCGAATTTACGAGTCGTGCGAGATTCCTATTTTCTGTTGCTGGGGCCAAGCAGCACGCCCAGCATCGAAGCAATGCGGCGATCCTTTCTGAGTTTTGTCATTGATCCGCTGATTGAGCGGCAAATCAAGGAAGTCGCCGCTATTCGTGGCGATCTACGCAAACTCATGGAATCGCGCGGAGATCGGCTGGACAGTGAATACGCCAAACGCAGCGCGTATTTTTTGATCACCGATTCTTTGGTGCAAGCGACGGATGCGCGTATGGATGTGCTCGGCATGGCTGCGCGCAAGGTTTCGCCCGAGGACGAAGCCATTTACCAGCTTAGTTTGGGATATGAACGCGGTGCCGTGCTGGTGTATCACTTCTATGACCAGATGAAGGCTTTTGAAGCCGTGGGCGTCAACATTCGCGATTACATCTCTTCGATGCTTGGCAATATTGACTTCGCGCGCGAATCCGGGCGATTGAAAGAATTTGAACAGCGGTTGGCACGTTATAAACAGTTCCGAACGGAAGCAGTATTTGCTCCCACGCCTGCGCTGACAATTGCAAATGCGGACGACAAGTTGGTGGCGCGTATTGTCGAAGCCGATCAGATGATCAAAAATCGCAAGTACGATGACGCCAAAGCCGTGCTCGAAGCTGCGCTGAAGGAAAAGCCAGACAATGCTCGCGTTTTGTTTGGACTGGCAGAAGTGTCCAGCAAGCAGGCCAGCACACTGGACGATAGCGATCGCGTTGAAGAAGCTCTGTATGCCTCAATTGAGTTGTATAAGCGAGCTGCGCAAGCTGCTTCCCCTGACTCAGAGAAGTGGTTGGCGCAGCGCAGCTACGTTGCCGCTGGAAAGATCCTGGATTTCATCGCTGAAACCAGCCCCTCGCTGGCTGAAAAGCTGACTGCGGAAGCGGCAATCGCTTACGAGTTGGCGCTCAAGCTGGGCAAAGTTGAAGGCGGCGCTTATGAAGAAGCCGAGAAAGCTCTCAAGTTACGCGCACAGAAAAAATAAATGGTGATTGCCCCGCGTTAAAATGTGGTTCGATCACAACATCTTGTTGGAAAAGTAAAAGGGAGAGAAGGATACAAATCCATCTCTCCCTTTGTGTTATGGCTATGATGTCTTTTAAGGAATGCGAATGCATTCCGGCATCGCCACCGTGGGCGTTGGCGACATCATCTCGTTCGGTTCAGCAGAAAATTGCTCTTCCTCTTCCGGGCCGGTCGTGAATTCAATAGGCGCTTCGACAAATTCGACCTTGATTGGGTCGGCTTCGCGACACGAAGAAGACGTCAAACTTGCCGGAGTACCGATCAGCACCCAGTCGACTCTAAAGTTCGTCAACGCTGGAAGACGATTCGAACGCGAAACAAGCGCGGTTATCAAATGTTTCTGGTACGCCATGACGCTTGGAGGAGGCGTTAAGGCCACAGCTTTGATGGCGTGTGCTTCAGGCAATTGGCTGACCTCGTTATTTCTGGAACAGCCCGAATCTTCATCACGAGTCTCATCGCGTTTGATTCGTTTGACTGGTCGTTTTTGACTTGGCTTGCGGGACGGGTCAGACGATTTCACATCTTTGATTTCCGCATCATCGTTGAGCTCAATCGCATTGGCGAAGGCCACAAATTCCGAGCGGAGCAAATTTTGTTTGGTCCAAAGCGGCGCCATATCATCGTCAAACAAGCCTTTGCCATAGGTTTGAGCCAAGTAGTATGCGTGTTCAATTCGCTCGGCGGCTGTTTCAGGCAACGCGAACGAAAGCGAACGAGCAGAGCCTAAAACTTGAAGTGCGATGTTGCCGAACGAAAAAGGTTTGATCGTATGCGCCGTGACAAGCAGAGCGGCGATTAAGAGGGTGCGGATAACAATTTTGATGGCCATAACGATCTCCGTCGTTTGTCTTGCCGACAATTGAGTAACAAGACTGGTTACTTCTTTGTGTTGCCTAGCTTCGCAGAAAATCTATCAAGTTTAGGTAGATTCGATGGTGTTGGTGACCAAATCTACTCGAAGGTTTCAACCAAATTGTTGATCGCGAACAATTTTTTTTGATGCCTACTACAACAGACTGCGATTATGCTCCACTCAGGTCAAGTAGTTGTTAATCTGTTGTAAATCGTTTGTAAAAAGTTTTTTTAGTACTTCGGCGCGAAACTTCTGCGGGAAGTGCGACATGAACAACTGTAATACCGGATGAACGCTTCGAACGTTGAACCTTGTCCGGAGTTTTCATTGATCTTACGTCAGTTTGTTACGGAATCTGTTGGTGTTTGGGGTGCAGCTTTTCGGTGGGTGAATTAATAACGAAAGTAAGTTTCCAGAGCATCACGCTTTTCTCGCCGCAATTTTCCTTCAACCACAGCCAAATCCAGATGGGCTATCGCTTCAGAAACGGCCAGAAAACGATTCAAATTGTCCACTTTCGGGAAAAGCAGCTTCGACATTTCCCAGGATGTAACCCCTTCTTTGGAGACTAGAGCAATTACTTTGGTTTGGCGTTCTTGAATGTGACGGATTGAACGGTGGAAGTGCTCTTCGTAATCGGTCACATCTCCGCCGTGTGAAGTTTTTAGCAGCGTTGGAGCCAGTTCGCGGATGCGTGCCAATGAAACCAGATATTCGCCTAGCGACGGAAAGCGGCGGCGCGGGTCAATTGGGTCAGAATTCAATACAGGATTCGGCGTAATGCTTTTCAGCACGGTATCACCAGTTAGCAATATCCGATTGGCTTCGCGCAGCAGGCAGCAGCTTCCCGGCGTGTGCCCTGGAGTGTGAACCACGCGCAAGCTGCCCGATGCGAACACGAATTCCTGCTCATCGCGGTAAGCTTCGACATCGGCAACGGCGTCGGCGTAATGGTGAATCAGCTCGTACCGGCCAATCATCGCTTCCAATTCTTCCGTCGGAACTCCAGCGTGCAACAGCAAGTTACGATCAACGCGAGTCTGCCGATGTTCTGAAATGTTGCGATACTCCCATTCGTGAACATAAACCCGCGCGCCGGATTCTCGCTGAATCGTTCCCGCCAATCCGCAATGGTCTTCGTGCGTGTGCGTGAGGATGACTCGCTGGATGTCTTTGATGGCGAAACCGAGTTGACGTAATTGTTCGCGCAACGCGGCCAGAGCTTCGTCAGTCTTCGGGCCGGTGTCCACCAGAGTCAGCGGGTCTTCGATGACCAGATAAATGTTGATCGGGCCGACAGGGAAAGGAGTTGGGATGGTGAGTTTTTCGATTCGCATGAAGGAATTGCGAGTCAGTACCGCGACCGGTAGGCAGCGAGTGTCGTGCAAGATACGCTCCCTACCAGTCGCGGTACTGACTCAGAGTTTGAAGACGCGCTGCGCGTTTTGAAAAAGAAATTTGGCTTTCACGTCTTCAGCCAAGCCAAGTTCATTCACTTGCTGAACGCATTTTTCCAGCGAAAGCATGGGGAAATTCGATCCGAACAGGACTTTGTCCTGCCCATAAGTTTTCAGGTAATGCAGCAGTTGCGGCGGGTAATAACGGGGCAGATACGCCGACGTGTCAATGTAAACGTTCTCGTGCTTCCACGCGACGCCGATCATTTCGTCCGTCCACGGATGACCGATGTGACCGGCTACGATTTTCAGTTCGGGAAAGACCAGCGCGACTTCGTCAAGGTAAGGAACCGGGCGGCC
>DAOMFR010000202.1:1444-10923 GCA_035429885.1 Blastocatellia bacterium | reverse complement strand
TGCGCGGCGGACGGTTTGAACTTGAGTTGGTCGCGACGCGCCGGATGCTGTCGGTGGGCAACGATGGGCGCACGGTTGTGCAGGCTTCAGGAGGCGGGCGGTATGCTCAATGGGACATTGAAGATGCGGGCAACGGGTATTACTACGTTCTTGCTGTCGGCAGCGGCGACGCGATGACGGTTTCAGGGCGAGGCGAAAGCGGAGACACTGTTGTGCTGGCTCGGTTGCGTCGAGGCGATGAAAACCAGTTGTGGCAAATTCGTCCCGCTTCGGACAATGGGTATTCGTTTATCACGCGTCGTGGCAAGGCGCTGGATTCACCTTCCAGTGCGCGGTACGACGGCGGACGGATGCAGATTTACGGTTCCAACGGAGACGCCAATCAGCGGTTTCTGCTGCGGTCGGTGGATAATTCCGGGCGTGACCGAGATTACCGCGATCGAGATTCCAATCGCGACCGCGATTATCGCGACCGCAACCGGGATCAAGGCTACGGCGGATATGGCCAGTCCGGTGTTCTGATGTGGCGTGGCCGCGTGGACGACGTGACGATTCTGGAAATCCGCGACCGTTCGGTTCGGGATCGAGTGGTTTCCGGCCAACCGGCTCAGCGCGTGGATTACAACTTCAGTTCGGCGCTGCCCCGAACCGAAACCAGCGTTTCGGTGGACAAACGCCGAGGCCGTGGTGAAGTTCGCGTCGTCGAACAACCCAGCCGACGAAACGGCTACACGGCGGTGATTGAAATCCGCGATTCGTCGGGCGGAGCCTCGGATTACGAAATTGAAGTTCGCTGGAATTGATTTTGGCGAGCAACGAACTGATAAGGCGCGCTTCCGGTTGAGAAGCGCGCCATTTTACTTTCAGTAAAGGGTAAAAGTGAATTCGAGGCTTCCACGCACGCTGACTGGCTGTCCATCTTTGATAGCCGGAGTAAAACGAATTTTTCGGGCGGCTTCGATTGCCATTTCAGTCAAACCTAAGGGCAGCCCACGCGTAACGCCGGAAACAATGATCTTTCCTTGGCGACTGAAAATTACGTTCAAGACAACAATTCCTTGGACGCCCTGATTTCGAGCCTCTTCGGTGTACTTCGCCTTTTCTTTGAACGTTATTTCCGGCCTCAGATTGGGGGACATTTGAACAACCGGTTGAGCGGCTTCCACGTCAGCCTTGAATTCATCCAATAACGATGGTGGCAAATTATGTTGGCGGGCGATTTCTGTTGGAATGTAGAGTCTGAATTCGTCCGACATTCGCTTGTCCTTCTTTTCCAACCAGCGGTATTGCCTGATCGCTCCCTCATAATTTTTTACGTCAATGTAAATTTGCCCAAGCTCAAACTGCGCCAGCGCGTTGTTGGATTTAAGCTGCACCGCTTTTTCGAGCGCGGCGATGGCTTCGGGATATTGTTTCAGTGCGTGATGGCCGAGTCCTAGTTGGAAATATCCGTCAAAGCTTTTCGGCTTTTTCTCGACGTATGCTTTCAGGATTGTCACCGCTCGCTGGAAATCACCGGCTTGATATGCCTGGCGCGCTTCCTTGAGTTCGGCGTCTTCGAAGATTACGACCGCGGTTGATGGCATTGCGGGAATTGGCGCATTGGCTGTAGCGGTCAAAAGTAAGCACGCAAGGTTAAGGGCTGCGATCATAAAGGACCTCCTTCGGGTTTCCGGATGGTTTGGCGGTTTTCGGTATATGGTTTACGTCAGATGTCAGTAAAGCGTGAAGCTATATTGAATATTTCCGCGCACGCTGACTGGCTTTCCGTCTTTTAAGGCCGGGGTGAAACGCGTTGCCAGCGCGGCTTTGACGGCGCTCAGCGTCAATCCATCGGGAAGGCTTTGAACGACGATGATGTCGCTGATTTCGCCATTGCTGCCGAAAATCATGTTGAGGCTGATGGTCCCTTGCGTTTTGTTGGCGCGGGCCAGTTCGGTGAATGAAGCTTTTTCTCTGTGGGTGAATGTGGGCCGCAAGTTCTTGTCCATCGGAAACACTTCTTCCTTGCTGATGGTTTTGTACGCCAGGAGTTTGGCCAGAACTGACGGCGGCAATTTGTGCTGGGTAATCACTGTTTGAGGCAGCAAATCAAGCAAGGTTTCGGCGGCGGCGGCGTCTTGGTCTTTCAACCAACGATATTGCGCCACTGCCGCGCCGTAATCATTGATCGCCACAGAACACTTTCCGATCTGGTAATGGGCCATCGTATCGTTCGGATCAAACTTCAGAATCGCCTCGAATTCGGCGATGGCAGGACCGTAGTACTTGGCGCCTTCATAGCTCTGGCCCAGCAAATAATGTCCATAGCTGCCGGAGGGATTCCGCAGCACATAACGAGCAAGGCTGGAAATCGCCGCTTGGTAATTCTTTTCGGCCAATTCTTTTCGGCCAGTCGCTAAATCCGGGTCTTCTTCCTGAACACTTTGTTGAACCTGAGCTTGCTGTGGAAACGGCGAACTGCCCGCGGTGAGCATGAACAACATGGCTAGGCAAATGGCTGTCATTGCTGAGTTCCTCCTTGTCGGCCTCCTTTGCGAAGGCTGGCTGTTTTAAGTTGAGTGGATTGTGCCAACGCGATTTCGCACAGCGGCTGGTTGAGTTTCAACTCGACTGGCGGATCGTTTGGCTGGTTGCGATTGTTGTCGGAATTGTCGAAGTACGCGGTCACTTCGATGCGTGTGCCGCGGGGAAGCGAAACCGGCTGTTTGAAAAAGTACGCCGGTTGCCAGTCATACCGGTAGCCTTTGGCGACGATCAATACCTCGACGGTTCCGTCGGGACGATAGGCCGTCGCTTCGACCGATTTGGCGAAGGGGAACAGAAGCGGGCGAATCGAAATGGCTTCGGCGGATGTGGTGACTGTCATAGATGCTTTGATCTGATGGTTTTCGGCATTTGCCGGAACTGTGACGGACACTGGTGTAATGGCTTCCGTGCGCAAAGATTTCGTCGCGGTTTCTTTGGCGAAATACAGCGCAACGCGGCTGCGGTCGGTCGTGGCTTCGCCGGTTTTGTGGTAGCGAATCTGCAAGATGAGTTCTTCGCCAGCTTTTAGTCGTCGGCCAGCGTTTTCGGGAAAGCGCGTCGCAACTTGACCGGGCACCCACACGCTCAAAGTTTCACCAATCCTCCCGCAAAGAGACATTCTGACGTTCGGCGGAATCGGCTTGGTGCTGAAGGCATGAATGGATGCGCCATTGACCACAGTTCCATTGCCGGGTTGAAAGTCCACTGCGGACAGCGTCCGGGCTTCTTTCAAATTGGTGGGCAATACGAAGCAAACGGTTTCGTCGTCGCCTTCGGCAGCAATCTTGGTTTCTTGCGCTTGCAGCACCAAATCAGGTTCACCGAGTGTCCACGCGTCGCCTTTGATCAGCCTGTCAATTTGTTGTGCGGGATAATCTTTGATGTCTCCGCGCGGAGCGCCGCCTTCGATCCACGAAACCAGCAGTTCGGTGTCGCGCTGCGTCAGAATGTAATCGTGCTGAAAGCGACCATAGCCTTTGACGGCCTGAAACGGCATCATCCGTTTTTCCAGCACTTCTTCCTTGATGGCTTTGGCCCACGGACGTGCTTCTTCGTAGGTGGTCAGCGAAATGTCAGCTTTGATCTTGTTCGGAGCGTGACACCCCAGGCAGTTGCGCTCCAGAATGCGAATGACTTCTTTGTTGAACATCACTTTGGTGGTGATCGGTTCGTGCGAACTGCCGATTCGGGTTGAAAGGAAGAAGGCGGCGAACACGAACAGGGCGATTGTTGAAAGGCGACGATTAAACATAACGGTTCTCAAAACGTAAATTTCAAAACAGGCCGAACATCGAAGTGACGACCGGCAAAACCAATCCGGCGACGACCAAAATGACGAGGACCCACACGACAAGTTGAATGAATTTTTGATTTCGCATTGGCTTTTCTTTCCGTCAAGAGAATAGGCCACAGATCGCAGCCTGTGCAATCTGTGGCCTATTGGTTTATCAGGCTGCGAAGGCGGCCTTATTTTTCACTGCCGCTGATGGAAGCCGCAGGTTTCATTGCCGGTTTCGCCGGACTGGCGTTGTCGTTGTAATAGCTCAACCAGCCAATCATCATTTCTTCCCAGGTTTGATCGCCCCATTTCACGTCTTTGGTCGGATCGGGGTTGTACTTGTTCGCCTTGGAATTGTCGTAATGCGCGGTGCATTCGATCTTGGTTCCTTTCGGAATCGCGACCGGCTCTTTCGGCACGTAATATGTCTGCCAGTTGAAATCATACTTCGGCACGCTCAACAGGATTTTGGACGTCCCATCCGGGAAGTGCGCTTTGACTTCAAAATCTTTGCCGCGCAAATGCATATGCGGCATGAAGCTGGTGACGTGCGTGTCTTCCGCAAAGGTGTAAAACGATTTCACTTCATGGTTGTTCGCGCCCGCCGGAATGACAAAGCCTGTGTTCAATACTGGACGCGTCAAAACTTGATGTTTCGGCGGTTCTTGGGCGTATTTCAATCCAATGGTCGTCACATCGGTCAACGTTTTGCCGCTGGGCGTGTAATGCAATTGGAAATACAGCGTGGCTCCCGCCGGAACTTTTTTGGCAAAGCCTTCCGGGAATTTGGCAGGCTGTTCGCCCGGAGCAAATCCAGCTAACAAATTGCCGTCGGTGCGTGTCGGGTTTTTCGGATCTTGAATGAAGACAATGACGTGGTGCATCGCTTCGCGGCCCGTCGAACGAATTTCCGCTGCCGTCACCCAACGATCTTCCGCAAAGTTGGTGGGAACCTTGACGTATTGATAGGGAACTACGCCTTCGGCAGGAATCTTCTGTTCGGGAATCGAAAACGTCTGATCCGGTTTGCCGATGTTCCAGCCCACTTCGAATTTCGGCGCGGGCGGCAAATCTTTTGCTGCGCCTTCTTTCACGCCGCCATCTACCCAGGCAACGATCTTGTCAATGTCGGCTTGCGACAAACGGCGGTCGTTGATCCATTCGCCGTGATTCGGATCAGCGTGCCAGGGCGGCATCGCTTTGCTGACAATTTGTTCTTTAATGGATTTCGCCCAGGGACGAACGTCCTTGAAGCTCATCACCGAAAACGGAGCAATTTCGCCTGCGCGATGACATTCGGCGCAGCTTTTGAAAAAGATCGGCGCGATGTCTTTGGTAAAAGTGACTTCTTTGGCGGCGGAGTTGACTTTGGGTTCGTTGGCGCTGATGGTCGGCAACAGCAATAAGCTGCCGATCAACAACGTCGCAAAGATCGAAGAGAAAATGAGTTTGCGTTTCACGGTGTTATTCCTCTCTGCGTTGTGTGGATATATGTTCTGAAAACTAACGAGGCAGAGAATACTCCCGGCCTCGTAAAAATTCTACTGAACTTCACCCGTGTGCGATTCAATTGCTGCCAGCGGCAGGCTCGGTTTTCTTCTTTGCTTTGATCGTTCGGTCACCAAGTTGGATTGCCGCTTCGATGATCTCGCCTTTTTCGTTTCTGGTGAAGGTCACGAAGTTTTGAATCTCGCGGATGAAGAATTTGTTTTCCGTTTCAGGCAGCATTTCGATTCGCGGCTGTCCGGCAATTTCAGCGAAAAGCTGGCCGCCGACCTGGACAACGCTCATCTTCATCAGCCCGGCGTCATATTTGCCGACGAACGCAGCCAAAGCTTTGGCATCCATTCCGGCGACGGCTTTGCGTTCGGGAATGAAGTCTATGTAACCGATCAGCATTTCGTCATACGTCGGATCGCCCCAACGAACGTCTTTGCTTGGGTCGGGATTGAATTTGTTTTTCGCCGAATTGTCGAAGGTCGCAGTGACTTGAATCTTGGTGCCTTTGGGTAACGATTTGGGTTTGACCAGATGGTAATTGGTTTGCCAGCCAAAATCGTAATTCGGCACGTTCAACAACACTTCGGTTTTGCCATCGGGATAGGTCGCTTTGTATTCCATCGCCGCGCCTCTGTAATGCATATGCGGCATCAAACCGTAAACTGTGATGTCTTCTTTCGGTTGCCAGCAAGCGGTGGCTTTGTGAGCGGCGGCCCCGGCGGGAATCTTGAAAAAGATGTTTTCGATGCCGCGCTTGATCATCAGCTTTTTCGGTGCTTCCTTGGCGAAAATCAGGCCGATAGTCGAACGGTCTTTCTGGACGGTTCCGGCGACTTTGGAATAGTGAATCTGCAAAATCAGAGTCGAACCAGCGGGGATTTTCTTGGCGACGCCGGGATCAAACACTTCTGGCGGCATGCCGGGAGCGTAACCGGCAATCACGTCACCGGCATCATCTTCACCGAATTTTCCATTGCATCCATCATCGTTGACCTTGGCGTCCATTTTGACGCGGTTCAAATAACCTTCACGGAAAAAGACAGAATTCGGCCCTTCGTCGCTGAACAATTTTTGCAATTCTTCGGGGCTGAGCTTGGCGAAATCTTTTCCGCCCGGCGGAGCCACAAACGCCAGAATGTGATGGACGATCTTGCGATTGCCCGGACGCGCTTCGGACATTTGCACATACTTGTCTTCGGTGAACCCGGTTGGCACGGCGAAGTATTGATATTCATCCGGCCCGGTGGCCGCCAAGGTAAATTCATCCGGCATGCTCAACACAACGTCGGGTTTGCCAATGCTCCAACCGGCTACGAAGTTCGGAGCGGCAGGCAAATCTTTCGGATTGCCTTCAGTGGCTCCGCCATCCACCCAGGCTGTAATGGTGTCAATTTCGGCTTGCGTCAAACTGCGATTGTTTTTGAATTCGCCAACGTGCGGATCCGCGTGCCACGGAGGCATTTGTTTGCTGACAACTTTTTCCTTGATGGATTTCGCCCACGGACGAACGTCTTTGAAACTCAGCACCGAAAACGGAGCAGTTTCGCCTGCGCGATGACATTCCGCGCAGGATTTGAAAAAGATCGGCGCAACGTCTTTGGAAAAGGTGACGGCTTTCGGCGTAGTTTTCGCGCTGGTTGAAGAAAGCGCCAAAACACTGACTGTCAAAAAACAAATTGAAAACACAATTGCCAAACGCGATTTGCTCATACTTTCTTTGCTCCTGCTTTTCTTATTTGTAGTTTTGCGCGATTGCGTCCGCCACGCGCTGCATGCCTTGCGGCAGAGTCTGTTCCATCATCTTTTCTATTGCCGAATAATCGTCAACAGAGTTGCCTTCGATCACCATACGTTGCGTGATGCGCGTTCCGTTTCCAAAATCTTCGTAACCCCAGAAGCATTTCAACACGGCTCCGGGGATCGGAATTTCGATGACGGCTCGGCGACCGTCTTCAACTTCAACAACTTCGCTAACCATCGAAGGGTGGCCGCTGGGTTTGGTTGTGATTTTCGCTCCGGCGGCAAAAGGGCCGTCAATTTCCGCCACTTCAATTGCAGAATCAATCACCCGCCAGTTGCTGACGTTTGTCCAGAATTGCCAGGCAAATTCACGACTGGCTGAGCATTCCACGGAACATTCTGTGCTCCACATCGCGGCTTCCTCAAAAGCAAAAGCGGATTGTGAATCCGAAAATCTCACAATCCGCTTTTTGAACTTCGTTAGTACCGCTATTGGCCGCTGCCGCCTGCGGTTGGTTCTTTGATTTTCTTGGCGCGCGTTGTGCCAACAACAATTTCAACGACCTCGCCCTGTCCGTTTTTAACGACGACCAAATCGGTGTCGGAATTGGGCAGGAAAAATTCTGTCTCCGAAATCGGCATAAACACCAATTTGGGTTGCATCGGAATCTGCAACACCAGCGAATTGCCTTCACGGGTCACGGTATCAATGACGCCGGGACGGACTTCATACTTGCCGGTGTATTTGTCCAGAATTTGCGGATCAAGCTTGGCGATGGGAGGCATTTCCGTGACGTAATCAATGAAGCCCATCATCATTTCGTCGTAAGTCGGTTCGCCGTGGCGAATGTCTTTGGTCGGGTCAGGGTTGAATTTATTTTTCGCCGAATTGTCGAAATAACCCGTCACCATCAATCGGCTGCCAGCGGGCAAACGCTTCGGTTGTTTCAGCAGATAGTTGGTTTGCCACGCGAAATCATACGCCGGAACGTTCAGCAACACTTCTGACTTTCCATCCGGATAAAAGACTTTGTATTCCATCGCTTTGCCGCGCAAGTGCATGTGCGGTTCCAGCGCGTACAACGTGGTGTCGCGTTTGAACTGGCGGCAAGCCGTCACTTTATGATTATCGGCTCCTGCCGGAATCTTGAAGTAGATGTTGGCGATGGAGTTGGTGTTGACCAATCGCTGTGGCGGTTCTTTGGCAAAGACCAGCCCAATCATCGAACGATCTTTTTCGACTTGGTTATTGCCAAGCGTCTGGTTAGAGTAATGAATCTGGAAGCGAATGGTCGCGCCCGCCGGAATTTTGCGTGTTGTGCCCGGCGCGTAAACATCGGGATTGCGTCCGGGCGCATAGCCCACCAGCATATTGTCTCCGCCGCCGCGACGTGCATTCGGACCGCAACCATCGTCTTCCACCGGTTGATCGGCTTTCATGCGCATCAGGAAGCCGTCACGGTAAAACGGGGAATTCTTCAATGCCATTTCCATCATCTTGGCGCGTGTTTCCGGCGAACCGGACATCGTCGGAGCGCCTTTCGGCACAATGAACGCGATGATGTGATGCACAATTTTGCGATTGCCCGGCCGAGCTTCGGCCATTGTGATGTATCGGTCTTCGGTGAAATTCGTCGGCACGTCGAAATACTGGTATTCATCCGCGCCGGGTTTGTAGCTGTACTCTTCCGGAATTTGAATGACCATATCCGGCGTGGGAATGCCCCAACCTTCGGTAAATTTCGGAGCGGGCGGCAAATCTTTGGCATTGCCTTCGACCGCGCCGCCGTCCACCCACGAAACGATGGTGTCAATTTCGGCCTGGGTCAGCGAAGGATTGTTTTTGAAATCTCCGAAATGCGGATCGGCGTGCCACGGAGGCATGACGCGATTGGCGACTTTCTCTTTGATGGATTTTGCCCACGGACGAACGTCTTTATAGGCTAAGGCTGAAAACGGAGCGCCTTCGCCCGGGCGATGACACTCGGCGCAGCTTTTGTAAAAGATTGGCGCGACATCTTTGCTAAAGGTGATGTTTTTGGTGGCGCTCTTGGCGTTGGTGTTGTCAGCTTTGGTCGAGGCGTTAAACACCAGTCCGACGACTAAGCTCAAGGTGATGGCGGCGATGAACGTTGAGACTCTCTTGATCCGCATAATCTGAAGCTCCCTCTCTGCGATGGTTAGAATTGAAATTTTGGGACGATTCCCAGGGTTGCGAGCCGGAATTTACGGGGAAACACGCCTTGAGTCAACCAATCTTGTCCAATCCGCTCAATCACTTCCGGCGATTTTCCCTCTTTGAAGCTGGTAATTAGTTGACCGGTCAGACAGATAACGGCAAAGCACTGAATGAATGCTCAATCATTTTTTTCTTTGCCTGTGAGTGACTCCACCGGCTTGCAAGTTTCACTTACGCTGAACGCTACGAAAA
>DAOMFR010000202.1:0-1344 GCA_035429885.1 Blastocatellia bacterium | reverse complement strand
CACGCGCCTCCAAAATCTGCGCTTCGATCTCATCAGCCGTCGGAAGGGCGCTTTCAGGAAGGCGGTTTTCCCGCAGAAATTGCAACACGGCCAGAACATTCCCTTTGGGGGGGATCGTGCCATTTTCAGTGCTCAACAACGTCACGATGGCAGGACTTGTCTGCGTGACGTGCAATGGCTCTAACAACCGCACAGTGCCGTCAGCTCTGACTTCGGCTTTGACTGTCTGTAACATTGTGGTGTTGCTCCTTATTTATGAATTCTTGTCGTGAGCGGCAGCATAACATTTTTACCGCAAAAGCCCACGAAGCGCTATATCCCGCCAGCGCCGCACACTCATCACATCGAAGCGTTCGCCCGCGAAGACAATCTGCTTGGCCGGTTGCTGAGCGCGTTTAAGATACTCGCTCACGTCCATCCAGCGAATCTCGCCGTCCGAAGTGCGAATCACCAGCAGCACGGGATAAGCCTGTTGCCGCCAGTAATCTGCCCAGCGTTCGTTTTTGATTTGGAAAACCTCCGCGCCGTCGCGTTGCCGCTTGGTCAGGTACGAATCGCCGGACTTCAGTTGTAGGTAAAGCCGCTTGCCGGTGGCGCGTCCCAAGTCGTCTTTGAATTCAATCTCGCCGTCAATGCCGTGATCGCTGTTGGTGTAGCCGCGATAAATCTGCCCGGCTTCGGCGGTGATGGTGAAGGCGTGGCCGACCAGAATCAGTTCGCGGCTCTCGTTATCAATCACAATCTGGCTTTCAACCTGCATCTGGCGCGCCTGTTCTTTGACGGCAGGTGAATCGAATTTCTGATGAATCATATCGCGCAAAATGATCGCTTTGCCGCAATCGGGGCAGAAGACTTTGCCTTTGCCGCCCGAAGCCAGCGCCTTGTCAACCATTGCTTGATTGGCGAATGGTTGATGGCGCGAATCGCAACTCTTATTGCCGCAGTAGTAATTTCGCAACGGCTCTACATCCTGCGCGTGTTCGGTCAGATGGTTGTGGACGTAGCACAAAAAGACCAGCCGCGAGTTCTCGTCCACATCAGGGTTGAAATAAACCTCCAACCGCGCCGCACCCTCGGCTTCGCGCGTCAGCTTCAGTCCCAGGCTTTGGCCGGTTTGGGTTTTGAAATCGGCGGCGTCTTTCCACAGCGAGTCGGCCTCGAAGGCTTCGGTGTGATGCAACCGCACGACCAGCGTGGCGTAAAGGTCTTCGACGTGGCCGCTGAAACGATAGGTTACTAGCACGTTCGGATGGCCCGGCTGTTCCTTGCGCTCGCGGCGGAAGTAGCTAGGGAAGGTCAGCAGCGCCGAGCCGTCGCAAGGCTGGCGCAAACACCACGCGCGGC
>DAOMFR010000201.1:1517-10946 GCA_035429885.1 Blastocatellia bacterium | reverse complement strand
GGGATTTTTGATGTCAACGGCGCTTCGCTCCCGGCGGATTTTTCGGCTCCGCAATTTGTGCTGGCTCCATCGGTGGCCAACGTTTCCGCAGCCAGTTATCTGGGCGGAGCGGTAGCAGCGGAAGAGATCGTTTCAGTGTTTGGCGTGAAACTGGCGACCGCTACGGTAGCGGCCAGTTCTGTTCCGCTGCCGACAATGCTGGCTGGGACTACGGTCAAGGTGAAAGACAGCGCAAACGTTGAACGATTTGCTCCGCGGTTTTTCGTGGCTCCGACGCAAATCAATTACATGATTCCGGCGGGGACTGCGCCCGGCACTGCCACTGTGCTGGTCACCAGCGGAGACGGAACCGTGTCTGGCAGCGCGGTTGAAATTGCCGGTGTCGCTCCGGGAATTTTCGTCGCCGACGCCAGCGGGCGAGGTTTGCCAGCGGCCAACGCGCTGACTTTCCGCGCGGATGGCTCTTCCAGTTCAGCTTCCGTCGCCCGATTCGACACGACTACGAGCAAGTTCGTAGCTGTACCGATTGATCTGGGAATGATTACGGATCGCGTCTTCCTGTCCCTATTTGCCACCGGAGTCCGCAAACGCACTTCGCTGGACAACGTGCGAGCGATTATCGGCGGCGTCGAAGCTCCGGTCTTCTTTGCCGGAGACCAGGGCGATTTTGCAGGCCTGGATCAAATCAACATTGAAATTCCACGTTCCCTGGCCGGAAGCGGTTTGGTAGAAGTCGTGTTAATTGTAGACGGTGCAATCGCCAACACCGTCCAGGTCAACATTCATTAACAGCACTCAAGCTGCCGCTTTTTCGGACTAAGCGTGCGCTTGTTGCCCGGAAGAGCGGCTCAGCCGACTAACGCAGCGCTGTGAAGCGCCGGCTTTATAACCTGCCTGAAGCTTGAATGATGACTGACAGGAAAGAGCCGGACTTTTCTCCAAAGTCGAATTTCGATCACAAAAGCCACTCAAGTTTTACCAGCTTGAGTGGCTTTTGCACTTTGGCGTCGAAACGCAGGCATCGATCTGCTGAGACGCACACAAACTCATCAAAAACAGAAAATCTCTACCGCAAAGTAACATCGTCGAATGGTCAATCTCTGTCCATCTGTGAGCGTCAATGTGTGACTCGGATGTGTTCCGGTTACTTGAAATGCAAACCGCTCTTGCTCAGCCGAGAGTCATTACAAAGGAGGAAGAGGGGAAGAAAGATCAGTTTAGTAGTCGCAGTCTTCGTCTTGCTAACAATGGGCATTTCCGCAGCTTTATTCCACGCCGATGCCTTTTATCTGCAATGTGCTGAAAATGAAAACGCCGGAAAGATATTGCTGATCTTTCCGGCGTTTTTAGTTTTTTGGTTTCGGAAGGTGCGTTCGTCGCTTAGACTTTTTCGCCGCGGGCGCGCATATCGGCCAGCACTTTCTCGATACCGAGCTTGTCAATCGTCTTGATGCCGCGCGGCGTGACGCGCAAGCGCACCCAACGGTTTTCGCTGGGAATAAAGAACCGGTGTGATTGCAGATTCGGTTCGAAACGGCGCTTCGTGCGATTGTTGGCGTGCGAGACGTTATTACCCGACATCGGCTTTTTGCCGGTTACCTGACATACCTTAGCCATCGAATTGTCCTCCTACTAAAAATTGCGTGTTTACGAAGTGACGGAAGATACACGACGGCACTGGAAAAAGCCAGCGAAGCGAAATTTTTTTGGATTCGTCGGGCATAACCTGTTGTCGGCTTGACAGTTTCACGTGCGGGATAGTTTGATAGCCGCACGAGCGAAAATTAGCCCGAAACGATGACAACGATGATTAAACGTGGCCTCCTCCTATTCTTTGCGATTGCCGTGATAGCTTTTGCCTATATTCATTTCCAGGTGCATAGCTACGACAATCGAATCATTACCAATTTGAATGAATTGGATACCAGTCGCTGGTCAAGGCCCCGCGTCGCAATCGTATTTGGCGCCAGTGTTTATGGAAACGGCGATCTTTCTCCGATTCTGGAAGATCGTGTGGACACGGCGATTGAGTTGTATCGCGCTCGCAAAGTGGATCGCATTCTGGTTTCAGGCGACAACCGCCACGCCAGTTACAATGAACCGAAGGCGATGCAGGAATATCTGGTAACCCATGCCGTGGCGCCTCAGGATGTGGTTGTGGATTATGGAGGGCGTTCGACTTATGAAACCTGTGTTCGAGCAAAAGACGTGTTCGGGTTAAAACAGGCAGTTCTGGTGTCGCAGGGGTATCATCTGCCGCGGGCGCTTTATATCGCCAACAGTGTCGGGCTGGACGTGGTGGGAATGGCGGGAGATTTGCGGTTGAAACCCAAGGTGGATTATCAAAGTTTTCGCGAATGGGCGGCAGAGGTGAAAGCGTACTTGAACCTGAATTATTTCCCCCCGGATGTGCTGCTCGGTAATTCTCAACCGATTCGGTAAAATTCTCATACAAGATGGCAAACGAATCCTCCACGAATGAATTTTCCTGGCGCTTCCGCCAAGCTTCACTGGCGCGGTTTCAGCGGGAAGTTTTCGATGTCCTTATCATCGGCGGTGGAATTACAGGCGCAGGGTTGGCGCTGGATGCCGCCGCGCGCGGATTGAAAACCGCGCTGGTGGAAAAACGTGACTTTGCCGCCGGAACGTCCAGCCGTTCGACCAAATTGATTCATGGCGGGTTGCGATATCTGGAACAATTCGATGTTGCTTTGGTGCGCGAAGCCTTGCTCGAACGATCCGTGCTGACGCACATTGCTCCTCATCTGACCGAAGCCTTTCCCTTCGTGATCCCGATTTATTCCGACCGGCGACGCAATTACGATCACCCGCTGATTATGCGAGCCGGATTGTTCTTGTATGACTTGCTGGCGGGACGGCACAACCTGGCCAGTCATCGGCGACTGAGCAGGGAAGAAGCCTTGAGGCTCGCTCCGCAACTTGATCCAACCGGATTGAAAGGCGCGTTTTTGTACTACGATGCGCGAACCAACGATGCTCGGTTGGTGATTGAAGTCATCAAAGCTGCTGGTGAACGCGGCGCAGCGATTGCCAATTACTCTAAAGTCGAAGGCTTTTTGCGCGACAGCGATGGCAAAATTGCTGGAGCGCGCGTGGTGGATGAACTGAGCGGGGATCAGATTGATGTTCGCGCCGCAGTGACCATCAATGCCACAGGCATTTGGCTGGAAGAAACAATCCGTTTGAATGCCGACAATCGCGACGGGTTATCGAAGAAACTGCGTCCCGCCAAAGGCATTCACCTGACCGTTGCTGCCAACCGTTTGCGCGTTGGCGCAGCCTGGTTGATTCCTTCGTTGACCGGCCATCGGTTTTATTTTGTCGTGCCGTGGCAAGATCGCGTCAACATCGGAACCACGGACACCGATTACAAAGGTGGCAAGGATGCGCCTCAAGCTGAAGCCGATGAAGTCGCTGAAATTCTGAACGCGGTCAATTCCTACTTTCCGGAAGCGAATCTTGATTCAACAGACGTGATTTCCGCCTGGGCAGGATTGCGCCCTTTGATCAGCGACGCCAACGCCAAAGACACCACCAAAGTTTCCCGCAAAGAAGAAATCATCGAAACCGCCGATGGCCTGGTTTCCATCGGCGGCGGCAAATTGACGACTTATCGGCTGATGGCGGAGCAGGGAATTGATTGCGTCCTGAAACGCTTGGGCGAATCTCGGACGGGACAAACGACCAAAGACATTCCTGTCAGCGGCGGGCAAATCAGTCGTGTCGAACTGGAACTGATGGCGAAAGAACTGGCGAATCATTACAACCTGCCGCTGGAAACGACACGGCATCTGGCTTTCAGTTACGGATCGAATTTTGACACGGTGGTTCGTTTGCTGCTGGATGACGAAAGTTTGCGTGAACCGCTGGTCGCCGATTTGCCATTGGTCAAGGCGGAAATTGTGTACGCCGCTCGCCACGAAATGGCCCTCAGTCTGACCGACGCGTTGGCCAGAAGAACGCGTCTGGCAATGCTGGCTGGCGAAGCTTCACTGAAATGCGCGCCGGTGGCTGCCGAATTGATGGCAAAAGAGCTTGGCTGGGACGACGCAGAAACAGCCAGGCAGATAGAAGCATTCTCGGCCGAGTTTTATCGCGAATACGTCGCTCAAATATAATGATGCCTACGAGATGCAAAGAATCTGGTGATTTGTGCATCGCTAGTTTCCTATTGGCTATCCTTGTATTTAACAATTCATGAAAAGAACAATCTCAGAAGAGGTCAGGCGTAAGCTCAGAGAAGCTGCGACGGGCGACTGGGCAAGTGCGAAATCTGTTGTCGTTGCCAAGCCTGAAATTCCTGCGGTTGTTGCCGCTTTGGATGTGGCAAGTTTGAAAAAGCGAGCCGGTTCCGGCGTCACAATGCGAGGCATCGCCTACTTTGTGGATAAGAGCCGGTTCAAACTAAAAGAAGAAGATTCTGATTCCGTCGTCGTGACGGTGAGAGGTTCTGAAACTTACACAGTCTTTTTTGACCTCGAACCGGATGGCGAAGTGTTCACTTCCTGTGGCTGTCCTTATTCCGATTACGAAGACGAGATCATCTGCAAGCACAAAATTGCCGCCGCGCTTTACCTGAAAGATTATTATTCGAATCCACGGACAAGCAAGCTTGCAGCATTAGCACGAGACGCTAACGAACCAGTCATTGCCAAACCAATCGAGCCGGAATCGCGCTGGCGAGAAAATCTGACAAGGTTGCTGACTCCGAGGGCTGTCCCAGCCAAATCGCATCAGCTGGAGGCAATTCTGTTTTTCTCCTTCATTCGTCGCAATCACCGTTACATTGTGCAACCGGGCATTGTCACTGCAGAAGGAATTCCCGCGGAATTATGGCGAGATCGAAAGGCGCTGCGTGATTATTTGCTGGCCAATAAAGAACCGCTTCGGCTTCAAACCTACATCGTTTCCTCGTCGTCCAGCCTTGATTCCTATCAATTGGTCAACGCCGACCCTGTGCAGCAGATCCTGGTGGCACAGGCAGAAACGGGCTTGCAAACCAGTTATTACCGATATGGTTACAGCTACGGGAATTACTACAACGAAAATTCGGATACGCGGTTTTGGACTGGTTTAAGCGGCGCGTTGACGTTTTTCGGCGACGAACAACGCCTGATCAAAAAGCCATTGGATGTGCTGGGAGAAACGGCGCACATCGAGTTGGATTTACAGCGGCACGAAGACGGCACTCATTTGACGCCGATGCTGGTTGTTGGCAACAGAACGATCCGGCTTGATTTACCATCGCTGGAAGTATTCAACCAATCGCCGCTTTGGTTCAAGGAAGGCGATCAGATTTTTCGTGCCAACCTGGAAGACCACAAGCTGAATTTGCTGAAACAGACTCCGGAAGTTGTCATTCCGCCGGAATCGGCAGACGAATTTTACCAACGCCATTTTGCTGATGTGGCTGAGTCATACGAACTGCGCGGTGAAAGCGTAATTGGTGAAACAGTCACCGGCATCGAACCCAAGCCCAGGCTGTATTTGACTGAACACCAGTTAGGGGATGGCAGTCACGAGCTTCGTGCGTTTTTGCGATTTGCCTATGACAGGTTTGAATGCATTGGCGCGAAAAAAGTGCCGGAGTTTAGTTACGCGCGCGATTCTGAAAACGACACGATCGCCAAAGTTAATCGGCAAGTTGATGTGGAAAATGAATGGTGGCATCGGCTTGGCACAGATGAGTTTGGGTTGAAATGCGGCAATGTGAAGAGCGGAACAACGCAAGATGTTTTCCTGCTGCGCAAAAAAGTTCATCCCTTCGACTTTCTCAAAAACCTGGTGCCCAAGCTCGCTGAAGCTGGCGCGGAAATCTTCGGCGAAGCTGAACTGGCGCTGGCCAAAATCAATCGCGCGCGTCCGACGATTTCCTTCAATGTGACTTCGGGCATTGATTGGTTCGATGTTCAGGCGGTGATCAACTTTGGCGACCTGGAAGTGTCGTTAGCTGAAATTCGCAAATCCCTGCGGAAGAAAGATCGCTTCATCAAACTGGCCGATGGCTCCATCGGTGAAATCCCGGATGAGTGGCTGGAAAAATACAAACACCTGTTTGGCCTGAGCGAAGCCAAAGAAGACGGCTTTCGAGTGGCGCGCCATCACGTCACGATGCTGGATCAACTGCTGAACGAAAACGAACAGGTCACCACCGACAGGGGATTTGAAAAGGCGCGCGCCTGGCTAAAAAACTTTCAGGGCATTCAGGAAAATCCGTTGCCGGTGAACTTTCACGGTGAATTGCGCCCGTATCAAAAAGCCGGATTCGATTGGCTGCACTTTCTGCGTGAATCCCGCTTCGGCGGTTGTCTGGCCGACGATATGGGCACGGGCAAAACGATTCAGACGCTGTGTTTTTTGCAATCGGTCAAAGAAGCGTACGACACGCGCAACGCGCGCAAACGCAAAAAAGAGCCGCGGGCAGCGCATTTGCTGGTCGTGCCCCGTTCGTTGGTGACGAACTGGATGCGCGAGGCCGAAAAGTTCGCGCCTGGTTTGCGCATACTGGATTTTGCTCACGCCGAACGCGCAGCGGACATTCGTGAATTCGACAACTACGACATTGTGCTGACAACGTACGGCATTTTGCTGCGCGAAATCGAACGGCTGTTGGAATACGAATTCGACACGGCAATTCTGGACGAAGCACAAGCCATCAAAAATCCGGTTTCGGAATCGGCGAAAGCCGCGCGGCTGATCAAATCCAAATACAAGCTGACATTGACAGGCACGCCCGTCGAAAACAATACGCTGGAACTGTGGTCGCAATTCGCGTTTTTGAATCCTGGCTTGCTGGGATCGGCGGATTATTTCCGTGAAGATTTCGCTGGACCGATTGAACGCCAGCAGGACGAACAGGCAACGGCGACGTTACGGCGGCTGGTATACCCATTCATTTTGCGAAGGACGAAAGACCAGGTCGCGCTGGACTTGCCGCCGCGCAGCGAAAAGATTCTGTGGAATGAAATGGAACCCGCGCAGCGAAAGGTTTACAACGAAACGCGCGACGAGTACCGCGCCAAAATCCTGAAGCTGATCGAAGACAAAGGCGTCAAAGATGCGCGTTTCCGCATTCTGGAAGGCTTGCTGCGGCTGCGTCAGATTTGCAATCACCCGAAGCTGATGCAGCCCGGTTACAAAGGCAATTCAGCTAAACTCGACACCCTGCTGGAAACCATCGAAACTCTGCGCTCTGAAAACCACAAAGTCCTGGTGTTTTCGCAGTTCGTGCAGATGCTGAAACTGATTGAAGCGCAACTGAAGAAAGCCAGGATTCCGTACACGTACCTGGACGGTTCCACGACCAACCGGCAAGCTCGCGTAGATGAGTTTCAGTCAAACGAAAACATCCCGGTTTTCCTGATCAGCCTGAAAGCGGGCGGCGTCGGGTTGAATCTGACCGCAGCGGATTACGTCATTCACGTTGATCCGTGGTGGAACCCGGCAGTCGAAATGCAGGCCAGCGACCGTGCGCACCGCATCGGGCAAACTAAACCTGTCTTCATTTACAAATTGATGATGCGCGATTCGGTCGAAGAAAAAATTCTGCTGTTGCAGGAACGCAAACGGAATCTGGTAAAACAACTGATCACCACCGAAGCGGGCTTTTTCAAGTCGCTGACGGCGGACGATATTGCCGCGCTATTTTCCTGAGTCAGGTTGCTTCCGCTCTTTGGCGAGTTGTTCGTTGTAGCTCTTTTCAAATCCGGCGATGTAGTTGCGAAAGCCTTCGGGATCAATGAAGGGATTCGTTTTGGTGTCAGTGGCCATTCGCTTAACCTTGGTTTCCATATCGAAAAACGGCGCGTGCGGTCCCAGAAACACATCGCAATGCAATGATTTCAACGTCTGAAACGACTTGGCGTACGCCTCTGCAACGCCTGGCCACGTTGGGTTGTTGACCATCTTGACGCCGGGGTTGATGGACATGCTGCCCGCAAACACCACATCATATTTCTTGCCGTTTTCTTCTACTGTTGTTGTCCAGGTCGTGTTGCCTTCGGTGTGACCCGGAGTCAGGTGAGCCGTCAGTGCTACGCCGCCCAGCCGAACAATTTCTCCATCTTTGATGATTCGGTCTACTTTGACTGGTTTGTAATTGCCTAACGGATGAAAGCCCTTGGCTCCGCCGCTTTCCAGCGTTAACGCGTCCGCGGCTGTGGCATAAACTTGCGCGCCAGTAGCGGCTTTCATATCGGCGTGGCCGGCTACGTGATCGAAATGCGCATGGCTGGAAAGAATGATGCGAATGTATTTCAGTTTATATCCCAGAGATTCGATGTTGGCGCGAACGATGGGCGAAGATTCCTGCATTGCGGTGTCAATCAGGATGTGTCCGCCCGGGGTCGTGATCAGATAACAAGCCAGATTGCTTGTTCCCACATAATAGATGTTGCCGATGATGCGGAACGGTTTGAACGGCTGATTCCATGACTCATAAGCGAATTTTTGTGTTGATTGGTTTTGCGCCTTCGCCAACGGTGGCAAGCAACAAAGGCCCAGCACAACAACGCAGAGCAGAAAGTGTTTCCATTTCATAGGGGCTCCTTTTGTGACCGTACGGCAACTTGGATTGCACTGTCGTACATTCATGTGATCTTGGTGAATTCTGTTGATAAACAAAAGTTGCGCTAACGATACTCCGGCCTGTCAGCAATCTCAAAAGTTTTAGGCATCAAGTTCGGAGAAAAAATCCGGCAACGCCTCCTGCCAAAAACGCATTGGAGGAAAGCCCAGCGATTCCGATTTCAAACAGCGCATTGGAGTGTTGTGTGGACGCCGCGCCAGCCGTTTTGCCGCAGCATCTGAAATGCCTTCGACCAATGCGGCGCTGTCGAGATTCAAGCGGCGAGCAAGTTCCACTGCAAACTCGTAATGCGAGCAGAATCCACTGTTCACCACTTGATAAGTCCCATATTGACGATGCGCAAGGATTGCGTTGATTCTGGCAACCAGGTCGGAAACATACGTCACGCTAGCCCACAAATCGTTGACGGCTCGCACCCGCTGTTTTGCTGCAAGCGACCGCACAGCCTGACTGAAAAAGTTATCCTTTCCCGCACCGAATACCCACGAAGTCCGCACCACATAACTTTTCGGCGCAGCGGCAAGCACCGCTTGTTCGCCAGCGAGTTTGGTGTTGCCGTAAATGTTAATCGGCAAGGCTTCGTCGTCAATGGTGTAATACACGCCAAGTTCGCGGTCGCCATCAAACACGTAATTCGTGCTCAGGTGCATGATCTCGGCATTCAGTTCCGCGACGGCTTCGGCAAGAAATTTTGGCCCGGCGACGTTGACGGCTTCGGCCAAGGCCGGATCAGCTTCGCACACATCCACGCCCAGCACCGCACAATTGATAACCAGATCAGGTTGCAATTCTTTGACGACGCGATGAACAGCTTCGCGGTT
>DAOMFR010000201.1:0-1417 GCA_035429885.1 Blastocatellia bacterium | reverse complement strand
TCCAGCATTTCGATGAACTGTTGTATGCGCCGAGCGCGCGTTTCCACCTTTTTAGCGGTGTGGATGCGAAACAAAATCGCATAGCGGTTGGCGCTGTTCAGTGTGGCAAAAAACTCGTTTGCTTTCGGATGGCGATTCAATTCCGCCTGAAAATCGTCCGGCACGGACGCCTTCCTTTGCGAATCGTACGCCGCTTCCCAGCGACCGTCTTGCTTTGCCTTTTCAATCGCCAGCAATCCGGCAGGTTTCATCGTTCCAGCAGCGATCAAGCTTTCGGCTTTTTCGCGATTGATCTTCGACCAAATGCTTTTGGCTCCGCGCGGAGTGAATTTTTGCAACCACGATTCCGCGTCGTAACTTTTCTTTTGTCCATCAATCCAGCCATAACACAGCGCCACATCCAGCGCTTCGGCGTAAGTCACCGATTCCAACGGCGCAGCCTTTTTCGCCAGCCGCATCCAGATTCCCGTGGAAGTCGCGTGATGTTTATCCAACCACTTCGCCCAGTCTTTTTGGTTGGCGAACAAGATGATCGGCTGGTCTTTGGAGTTGTTGGTTGAAACTTTCATCACTCTATTTGCCGGGGGCGGCAGCGGCGGGAAGCATGTTGCGGATGGCGGTGATGCGCCATTCTTTGCCGCTGCGTTTCAGGATGATGGTGGTCCACATGCTGCGCGTTGCGCCTCCGGCCAAGCCTGTCAGTTCATAGCGTCCGTCGGCAATGGCGACATCTGTGGTCACGAAACGCACGGATTCCACGGTGATGGTGCGTTTGCCGCCGGTGCTGGCGGAACTGGCCATCGTGCCTTTGACGACTGCAGGACGGCCTTTGCGCCATTCACCAGAAGACACCAGTTGATCGGCGTCTTCGGTAAACAATGGTTCGACGGCTTTGGGATCAATGCGTTCGCGAGCGTCCACGTAGTTCGCGACGACGGCGCGGACGGTGGCTTCGTCGTTCGCGGCGGATTTCGCCTGCTCGAACCACGGAGTCAGAACGGCGAACAAAAACAGAATCAGAACTTGAATGTGCATAACTCCTCCAAAAAAACTAAATCAAACCAGAAACTATCGGGACAGGATTTACAAGATTGACAAGATGAACACGGGGATCGAGCCGGTTTGAGGGCAATCCTGTAAATCTTGTCAATCATGTCAAATGTCTTTCTGTCTCAATGTTACTTGCTCCGATTTAGGTTGGTTTTCAACAGGATGTTGGGCTTAACACAAAGGAACAAAGGGACACAGGATCAAAGCTGTACCCACTGGTTGCCAGGTTCCTTTGAATCTTTGTTTCTTGGACTCTGTGTGTTGAATCATTGAATTCCCATACGCACGATTGAATAAAGGCTGGCTTAATTGCTCAACCGGTACAGATGCGTTTGGCTGCGAATGAAGATCGAACCATTCGACACCG
>DAOMFR010000200.1:0-11112 GCA_035429885.1 Blastocatellia bacterium | reverse complement strand
GAAAAAGTGACGGTGACGTTGGTTTTGATGCCTTCGGCGGCCAGCACCTTGACGGCCTTCAAGCCCTCTTTGATAAGCGGGATTTTGACGACGACGTTTTTATGGAGCTTCGCCAGTTCGCGGCCTTCAGCAATAATTTCCGGCGCGGTCAGCGTGACGGTTTCCAAGCTGACGGGGCCGTCCACGATGTCCAAAATTTCTGTGTAAATGTCCATGGGCTTGCGCCCGGCTTTGAACACGTGCGAAGGGTTTGTGGTCACGCCGTCAATTATTCCCCAACTCCACGCCTCGCGGACTTGGGCGACATCTGCTGTATCGAGAAAAAGCTTCATAGCAATCTATGAGACGCTGGATGTCAGATGCTGGTGAAATGCTCCAGCATCCAATACCTGGCTTCTATCATCTCCCTTTTGGTTTACTGAAATTGACAAAATACTTTGCGGCTCCGCCTTGCAGCACGGCCATTACATCGCGGCAAACAGCGCCAACAACACGGCGCTGGCCTTCGTGAGTGAACGCGCCGATATGCGGCATCAGAATCACATTTTCCATTTCGGCAAGCGGGCTGGGCGCAGGAGGTTCTTTCGCTCTCACGTCGAGCGCGGCACCGGCCAGCTTCTGTTCCTGCAATGCCTGGAGCAGACCGTCTTCGTCAACGACTTCGCCGCGCGAAGTGTTAATAAAAAATGCGCCCGGCTTCATCAGGCAGAACTTGTCGTAATTGAACAACCGGGCTGTTTCCGCCGTCGCCGGCAAATGGCAGGAAACGAAATCGCTTTGGCTCAGCACTTCGTCAAGCGTCAACATTCGCGCTCGCAAATCCATGGCCTTCAGACTTTCGGAATCCACAAACGGGTCGAAAGCAATGATGTCCATTCCCAGCGCGCGGGCTTTCGCCGCAGTTGAAGCTCCGATGCGTCCAAGTCCGATCAGGCCCAACGTCTTGCCCTGAATTTCAATGCCGGTGAATTTCTGCCGCTTCCAGCCACCGGCTTTGGTGTCGGCGTCTCCGGCAGGAATCATCCGCGCCAACCCGAGCATCAAGCCAATCGCCAGTTCCGCCACAGAGTTCGTGTTTTGCTCCGGGGTGAAGGCGACGACAATTCCCTGCTGATTGGCTGCGGCCACATCCACATTGTCTAAACCGACTCCGGCACGCCCGACAATTTCCAGCTTCGTCGCTGCGGCCAATAATTCTCGCGTGACCTGCGTTTGGTTGCGAACGATCAAGGCTCGAAAATCGCCGATCATCGCCAACAACTTGTTCGGCTCCTTCCACAGATCGGGCGCAAAGACGGCGTCGCAACTTGCGATCAATTTATCCATCTCTTCGCCGGGGATATTTTCTGAAATCAATACGTCAGGCATGGTTATTTCAATTCAACTCGCCGGTAATCTTTCAGCGTCCACAGCGCCAAAGAAACGCCCAGCAGCGGCATTACGCCAGCCATAAAAAAGACCGGCACATACGAAAACCGGTCCACGATCATTCCTGTTACAAGTGGAAATATCAGTCCGCTCAAGCCGTTGGCCACACCGGTCAATCCGGTGACGCGCGCGACGGCAGCTTGCGGAAAAACATCCGAAATCGAGGCAAACATATTTGCCGATAAAAACGTGTGGCCGAGCAAAACCATCGAAATCATCGTCACGGCCCAAAACGAACTGTTGGTAAACGGCACCACAAAACTAAGCAGGCACAAAGCCGCTCCAAAAAAGAGCGTCGCACGTCTGGCTGATTTCACTTCCAGACCTTTTTTCAACAACCAACCGGCGACCAATCCTCCGCCGATGCTACCGATATCGCCGAAAATGAAAGTGAAGGAGTTGAAGTAGGCGCTTTCTTTCACGCTCAACCCGCGCACATCGTGAAAGTATTTGGGCATCCACAACAAGTAAAAATCCACCACAGCTCCAACCCAGAACCGGCACAGCATCAAGCCCCAAGTCTGAGGCAATCGCAGCAACTGAGCATTGGTCGGTGGCGGTTCGTTGGTGGCGGGTTCAGCATCCCTGGTGATGTGCTGGTGTTCGGCTTCGGTCAAACTCTTATGCTCTTTCGGCTGGCGATAGATGACCCACCAAGCCAATACCCAAATCACGCCCAGAATGCTAGGAGCCAGAAAGCCCATTCGCCAACCGTAGCGTTCCCGAATCCAGACAATCAAAAACGACGCGATGAAAGCCCCCAGCATCGAAGCGCTATTGAACACTCCGATGGCAAATGCCCGTTCACGAACCGGAAACCACGCCGCGATGACTTTGTTGCCACCGGAATAATTGCCACACTCACCCGTTCCCAGCCAGAATCGAAAGAACAGAAACTGCCGCAACGAAGTGGCAAATGCATTCAGTCCATTCCCAAACGACCACCACAACACTGCAAACGCCAGTCCAATGCGAACGCCGATACGGTCCATCAACAACCCCATCGGAAATTCGCCGAACATCATTCCGGCGCGAAACACGGATCCGATAGACCCAAAGGCGGTGTTCGACAAATGAAATTCTTGCGTGATGTCGGCCTGCAACACAGCCAGCGCTTGCCGATCAATGAAATTCAGCACCGTCACACAAAACAGCAACGCCAGAATCCACCACCGCACCTGGGCATACACGGGCGGCATTGCCTGATTAAGTTTGGGTTGAGCAAGTTCGGACATTGTGTGATTTCTCAAGTCGCAGCCTTTGCTGACGTGAAGGTCAACTGTAAATCGGCTTCAAGGTGTTGTTGACGTATTCCATGCTGATGCGGCTGGAATCGCGAGGCGTCAGCGTACTCGCGTCTTGTTCAATGTTCACCCAACCGCTGAAGCGAATTTCTTTCAGCAATCGCATGACTCCGGGGAAATCCACTTCGCCTTTGCCAAGTTCGCGCAGGTTAGGTTGGAAGTTCGGACGAACAAAAGGCCGCACGCCGTCTTTGAAGTGGAAGTAATTCAGCCGCGTTTTGTGCTTTCGCAAAATCGCCAAAACATCCCCACCCGCCAGATGAATGTGGCCAGTGTCTGCGGCCAACCCGACGTAACGCACGTCAGTCGTCGCCATAGCCAAATCAATTTCAGCAGGCGTTTCCACCAGCATGTTCAAGTGCGGATGAATGCCGATTTGCAATCCCTGGTCCTTGGCGCGTTTGCCGATTTCGTTCAACAGCGGAGCCTGCTGTTTGATCAGTTGATTGCGGTCGGCATTGGCTGCAACCGAGGACGGGCCGATGATGATGTTTTTGGCGTTGAAAGTTTTCATCAGAGCAAAACGCTTTCCAGCTTCGGCCAGAATTTCTTCGCGCTTGACGGTGTCGTGAAACGGGGCGCTGAAATAATTGCCAGCCAGAGACAACTTGCGCTCGGCCATCAATTGTTTGCAGGTCGCTTCGTTCAATCCGTATTTTTCCAGTTCATTGGCCATTGGCGAAAACTCAATGCCGTCCGCGCCAATGCTGCGAAGATCATTCAGCGCATCCTGCAAGCGAAGCGTCTGACCTTTGAAATTTCGCCAAAGCAAAAAACCTTGCGCCCAACGAATGCGCGGAGCACCAGCCGTAGCCAGCGAAGGAATCGCGGCAACAACGAAGCTGGACGTCAAGAATTTGAGCACTTCTCGGCGGGTGATGTTATTCATAGGTTGATCCAGAACAACTAAAAACCATTCTCAAGAAGATCTACTCAACGAAGAGGCGCAAAGAACGCTGGGGGCTCACAGAGAAATTCCCGAAGACCTCTGCGCTGCCGTTGTGTTATCCGCGCCTCTGCGGTGAAAAAGACTCCGTCATGATTTCGATCCGAAAGCTTCCAGATATTTGCCACCTGCTCCGGTGTTGAACAGGACTACGCGTTCGCTGGCTTTGGCGCGACCATCGGCCAACATCTTTTTCAGTGCCGATAAACAAGCCGAACCTTCGGGCGCGCAGAAAATGCCTTCGGTTGAACCAATGACTTTGGTGTCAGCGATCATTTCTTCGTCGGTGACGGCAACGGCTCCACCGCCGCTCTTTCGCAAAATGTCGAGCATTATGAAATCGCCGATGGCTTTGGGAACGCGCAACCCTGAAGCTGCGGTGTGAGCGTTCTCGAATTCCGGGGCGTCGTCCCATCCGTTGTCAAACGCACGAACGATAGGAGCACAACCGGCAGCCTGCACAGAAAACATGCGAGGACGCTTGGAGCCAATCCAGCCCATAGCTTCCATTTCGTCGAAAGCTTTCCACATTCCAACCAAACCGGTTCCGCCGCCAGTCGGATACAAAATCACGTCGGGCAATTCCCAGCCGAATTGTTCAGCCAGTTCATATCCCATCGTCTTTTTGCCTTCGATGCGATACGGCTCTTTCAGCGTGGAAACATCGAACCAGCCTTCGGCTTCTTTGCGACGTGCGACTTCAGCTCCGCAATCCGTAATCAACCCGTCAATCAGTGTGACTTGAGCGCCGTATTGCACGCACTCAATCTGGTTCGCCATCGGCGTGTCGCGCGGCATAAACACATAAGCTTCCATTCCGGCTTTGGCCGCGTAAGCCGCCATCGCTCCGCCAGCGTTGCCCGCCGTTGGAATGGCGACTTTTTTGACGCCGAGTTCTTTGGCCATCGAAATCGCCAAACACAAGCCGCGCGCTTTGAACGCGCCAGTCGGATTTAACGATTCATCTTTGATGTAAAGCTCCGGCATGCCCAGCGACGCGCCGAGCCGTTTGGCGTGGGGTAATGGAACCCAGCCTTCGCCTAGCGTGACGATATTTTCATCGTGAATGACCGGCAGAACTTCGCGGTAGCGCCAGAGCGAGGACACCCGGTCTTTTAATACGTCTTTGGTCAGCGTTTGCGCCGCCGCCTTCAAATCGTAGCGAACCAGCAATGGCTTGCCCGCTTCCGACAGGTTGTAGATTTTGTTTGGTTCATAAGTTTTGCCCGTTTTCGAGCATTCAAGGTGAGTAACAAACATAATAAAGTCCTTGTAAATTGAAATAGAAACCAAGCACTGAACTCACCAACCAAACTGCAAGGTGAAGCGGAAGGTCCGCCCATCATTCAGCGTGTTGGTGATTGCGCCAAAGTTCGGATTGATGACATCGGTGCCGGGTTCGGAAAACTGTGGCGTGTTGAAAAAGTTGATTGATTCTGCGCGAAACGTCATTCGGACATCGCGCCCAACCGACCACGCGCGAGACAGCGCTGCATTGACGTTACGAATCGGCCCTTTGCGAAAAACGTTGCGTCCCAGATTGCCACGCACTTCGTCGGGTTGTCGCGAAGTAAAAGCCGAGCGAGGTAGCAGTTGCCGCGAAGTGTCCGGATGACCAATTGTGCGCCCGAGAATCGAAGGATCAAGCAGGTTCGGGCGGTCGTTACTGCTGCCATCCGCGTTGCCATATGGCGGAGCATCTGAACCGCTCAGCACGTTAAATGGCGTGCCGGTTTTTAGCAGCACCACAGCCGACAGGTTCCAACCTCCACTAATCGCATTCAACCCGCGCTGTTTTGTCATTCCAGGCGTAAGAAAGCTAGTGCGCCACAGCAACGCGTGCGTTTGATCGAAAGTACTCAACCCCTTCAAATCATTGTGGATTTCGAATTCCCATTGGCTGCGCGACAAACGCGAATCGCCTCCCGTTGCCGTGTTGGTGTAATTGCCACCCAGATCAATCGCTTTGCTGAACCAGTAGGAAGCATCCATCGTCAGTCCGCGCAGTTTGGGCATATCGGCCAGGATCACTGACACCCGACCGGCGTCATAAAATCCACGCGAACCGTTCGTCGCAATGCGAATATCGGCGAAGTTCGGATTCGCTCGGCGTTCGTTGATAGTTGCCGTGGTCGTCGGTATGCCGGCCCGCGGATGCGCGCGGTTTGTGTAAAACGTCGTCAACAATTTGTGGGCGCGGCTGCCCACGTAACCCAACTGCAATTTAACAACACGCGAGACTTCCGGCTCCCAACTCAGATTGTATTGGTGCGAATACGGCGAAGCGAGATCTGCGTCCGGCAAGTACAGTTCCGGCGTTGCACTCTGCCCGCTTGTGCCAAGCGGGTTGACCAGATTCGGCGCACGCACTGCCAATCGGCGACTTCCCGGCGGATTGAACCTGATTTGCTGAAACGTGACCGGAAAGATTTCGCCGAAGTGCAACCCGTAATTCGCTCGCACAACTCCCAAACGCTTAGGCCAGCGGTAAGCCAACCCAAATTGGGGCGCGAAGTTGTTGCAATCGCAACCATAAGGAATTGTATTGAGCTCGTTGACTTCAACCGGGCGCGTCGTCGGCTGGTAACGCAATCCGTATTGCAGTGTTAAATGCCGTGTCGTTTGCCAGGAATCACCTGCGTAAAACTGCAAATCCCAGTTGCGGAACCCGCGATGAACATTGCCAATGGAAACGCCGTATTCCGAAGCCGCTCCCAAGCGAAAGTTCGTGATGGCGTCGCGTCCAAAGTCCGGCGCGAAAAAGAAAAAGCCTCGATGCGAATTGGATTCCAGCCCGTTTATCTGTCGGCGCAAAACGCTGAACCCTGTTGTCAGGGAATGCTCCCCCAGACTGCGCCGCAACTGCCCGGCGTAGCGAATCTGGTTCTGAGCGCGATCAATCGGAATACTGCCGTCGGGACCGAGAAAGCTCAGCGAACTGACAATCACGAACGGCCCGATGGCGTTTTTCTCCGGCTCCAGCAAAGTGCTCAAACGGTCGTAAGTCGCGCTGAGTTGCGTGACGGTTGTGGGGTTCCATTGCCGAGTCCAGAAGATGCGCGCCAAGTGAGATTTCGTGTCGGTATTTGGATTTTGTCCCGCCACCAATTGAAAGGCATCCACGCTTTGCGAAGTGTATTGATACTGCAAACCGAGAGTGTCTTTGCCGCTCAAGATTTGATCCAGTCGAACGCCAGCCTGGTTGTTGTTGATCGTTTGCGGAGCATTGGTGTTCAGCGCACGCGGATTGATGTCGGTTCGGTTGGGAAGCTCCGCCGGAAACGCCGCCAGCCAGCGCGCGATGATCGTTCGCGTCGCCGGATCGTTGCTCAACGGAGTGCGTTCATCCGGCTGCGGAACCAATACGTTGCCGTTGACGTTGCCGCGCACTTTGTCTTGGCTGGCTTCAATAAACAATTTGGCTTTGGGCCACAGGCCGACGCCAAAATTGAATCCGTAATCATTTTCGCGCGCCGGTTTCACGTTGCCGACCTGAAAAAACGAACGCGCGCTGAACAGGCTATTCTGGTGAGTTTCGTTAAGCTGTCCGTGAAAACCCGCTTTGAGCGATGTTGGAATCGTGATCGAAGTTTTGGGAGGATTGCCGAATTCGGAACTGAAGTAATTGCTGGCCGGATTGAATTCGCGAACCAATGTTGCCGTCGTGCCGATACGACTGTTCAACTCTTTGAGCGCGTTATTATCCACCAGATTGAACTGCACATTTTCATTGCGGCGGCTTTCGCCAGAGGCAGTGTCCGTTTTGCCCAAAAGGTTGAGTTCTATACGTGTAGTGGTGTCGGAAGCCTTATCAGTTTCGGCATTTTTGCTTTGAGAGGCGCTTTCAGGCGGCGGCACGCTGGTTTGTTGTGCAACGGCAGAGTCGCACAACAACAGCAAGAGAGGTAGTAATGCTGCCAAGAATCGCGCCTTCGAGCGCCAACTCATTGAAAGGTTCGACATTTGTTTTGCGAGTATTCTGCCTGGAGGTATGACAGATTGCCCCCATTGGCGAATTAGAAAATGTCGCCAATGGAAGCCGATTCAATCAAGTCGTGATTTTGTCGCCTTTGCCGTCCATGAAGTCTTTGTTCTTGTCACCGACCCAATAACGCGCTCCAGCAATACACCAGATGAATTCCAGCGGAGATTCCTGCGAAAAGACCGGGTGGTAGTTCATCATCGGAATCGTCACCAGATCACCTTCGTTGACCGAGGTCACAAAGCACATCTTTTCCGGAGACTCGTACACTTCCATCGCGCCGTGGCCTTTAATGAAGATATAGGTTTCTTCCTGATCTGTGTGGTTATGCGGCGGCCACGACCGTTGATACGGTTGAAAAAACGTGTAACCAGCAATGAGCTTGTCCGCGGCTTCAGGCACGTCGAACATCATGAACACATCTTTGCCCGCCAGATGTCGGATGCGGTCTTCGCGCTTGGAATATTCGGCGAAGTTTGAGTAATGGACTGGATGTACATTGTCCGCCGTCGCGGAGCATTGAATGACGTGGGCGGTTTGAGATTTGGAATTCGAGATTTGAAATTCAGCTCCACGCGGAATGTAGAGCGTGTCGTATGGAGCTAACAAATATGTTTTGCCGTTAACCGCCACCTCAACGCTGCCCTTCCACATAAAGAGCAAACTTTCGTCTGTGGGCTGACAAAGCGGCTCGGATTTCGCACCCGCTTCGACGGAGTATTCGCCGCAACTCAACCATTCCAGTTGCGCGGCTTGCGACGTAAAGCGCGGCTGAAAACTGACGCCTGGCGTCGAACCAGCCACAGCTTTGAAAAGCGTGCCGGGTTTGACGGTGTCGCTTTTATGAATTGGTTCGGCAACCGATGCCGGAGGAACTGCTAATTGAACTGCTTGTGCTGCCATAACTGCTGTTTCATCCCCAAAATTTGTGACCCGTAATCGGTTGTCGGTGGCCGGTTGAAATAACCGACTACCGACAACCGGCCACTGTTTTAGTACTCCAACCTCAGCGCGAACTGCCACTGACGCGGAGTTGCCGAACCAAGCATGCTGGTGATCTTGCCTGCCGATCCGGGGCAATCCACACAGGTGCTAGGGTTATTCAAGTTGATGTGATTGGCGAAGTTGAACGATTCAGCGCGGAATTGCACCTTGACGCGCTCAGTGACGTTGAAGTTCTTGAAGAACGACATATCCCAAAGCGAGAGTCCAGGGCCAACCAAGCGGTTCTTTCCAACGCTGCCGAATACGCCGCGTTGCGGACGACGCCACGGGCCATCGGTTTGGCCGTTGGTCGTCAGCGCAGTCGAAGTCGTTCTAAACCACCCGTCGCGTGTCGGATTATCCAAATGCCAATCGCCCACTAAATCGGGACGGCACCAACCTGTGTCGCGGTCGGCGTTGCAATCGCGGTAAGACGGTGTGAACGGCAATCCGCTTTGCGCCTGCCACACCGTGTTGATTTGCCATCCGCCTAACACGGCATCCACCGCTTTGGGCGCGTCGTGCAGGAAGCGCTTGCCTTTGCCAACAGGGACTTCATAAATCCCTGTGAAAAGGAAAACGTGGCTGCGTGTTTGTGGATTCGGTCCGTACGCTTGCGTGGCATCAATGTTGTAATACGTTCCGTCGAAATTGAACGAGCGCGACCAGGTGTAATGGCTCATCAAAGAGAAACCTTTGCTGAAACGCTTCTCAATTTTGAACTGTCCACCGTGGTAGTTGGTGCTCGCATCCGAGCCGTAATACCGGAAGTTTTGCGACCAGCCGAACTTGTTAAAGAACGGTTTGCGCGAGTTTGTGGATGTCACCTGGCCGTTGGCGCCGATATAACCGACAAGACTTGCCTGGTTGAAATCGTAATCGCCGCCGGTTCCGGCAAAGGTATGCGTGCCTTTCGAGCCAACATAAGCCGCTTCGACAGAAATGTCCCAGGGCAGTTGCCGTTGTATTGTCAGATTCCATTGATCGCTGGTGGGCAGGCGCAGCTTCTTCGGCAGAATGAACGCCGTCACCCCATTGGGCAGAATCGGGCGGCCATTCGGGCCTTTGGGCTGGCTGTTCAGAATTGTCGCCGGATCAAGCGCCGTTGGGCCTTGCGCCAACGAAAAGACCGACAGGTAATTCGACGCCGGCACGTTGGATTGAATGCCCAGCACCGGCAGGTTTTGCGTCACGTTGTGGCCGAACACCGAACCGAACACGCCGATGTCGAAGCCGCGACCATAGCCCAATCGAACCACGGTTTTGTCATTGACACGATAGGCAATGCCCAGGCGCGGCGAAATCGTGGTGAACGTGCCTTGCTGATTCAGATCGAGGCCGACGCCTTGCGAACCGGCAATCAACACTTCACCTGTATCAACATCTATAAATCCGCCTTTGCCCGCACCAGTCACGGTTTGTGGACGATAGATTTCGTCGCGAACGCCGAAATTGAGCGTCAACTTCTTCGTCACCTTCCAGGTATCCTGTCCGTAAAAGAACAAGCGATTCTGACGTTCTTCGGCATCGGTGATCGTGCTGACGTAACGGGCAAAGCTCGACACGTCGCCCAACAGGAAGCTGGCCAAGCCAGCGCCTCCGCCCGACGGACCCGCCGTGCGTGCAGCATCAAACGTGAGTTCACCCGCGCGATGACGATCGGACGGAATGCGAAGGTTGTAAGCGCGACGAACGTCCGCGCCGAATTTGATGGTGTGGTTGCCGCGCAGATTCGTCCAATTGTTGACGAACTGAATCTGGCGCTCGTTTTGGCGCAACGGGCAGTTGCAGGCGTTCACACCCAAGGCATAGCCAAAGGCCAAACCGCCTACGCCATTGATCTGGAAGTAAGGCAGACCGCCCGTGAACGAGTCGTTGTTCAGGCCGGGAATGCCGATGTCTTTGGCTGGCGTTGTTTGCGCTTGCCCTGGATCCACGTTCACACGATAGCGATAGAAGCCAAATCGGAAGTCCGTCAGCCATTGAGGGCTAATCGTGTAATCGAAGCCTGAAGCCAGGCTCTGGTTGCGCGTTTTCGATTCGCCCGCAAAGGTCGAATTCGGTTGAAACCCAATGCCGCCGCCTGCGCTGCCATACACGCCCGGCGAAATCAGCCGGTAATCAGCAAAGCTGTAACGGCCAAAAGCATGCATTTTTTCCGACACGTAATAATCCCAACGTGTGTTGGTAAGGTCTTCGTTGAACCGCGCCGATCCCGCGCCGACGTAATTCGGCAAGTCAGCCGAAGCGGGCGTGAAGTTGGGCAGCGGAATGTATTTGTTGAGCAGGGCGATTGCCTGCGGCGAAATGCGATTGGTCGGGATAACGTTCAGCTTGCCACCGGACTGAAACTGCGTGCGATTGGCCGGAGCCGTCGTGCCCGCCGGATCGAAGATATTTGGCAAACCAGCGGCGCTGAAATCGCCAGCGCGTTCTGCCGCCGTCGGCACGCGAGTAATCACGCTGCC
>DAOMFR010000199.1:0-11164 GCA_035429885.1 Blastocatellia bacterium | reverse complement strand
TTTCTACGGCTGAAAACGAATCCAAACTGATAGAAATTAACAGGCAGAGTTTCAATTTCTGCGGAGCTTTACTCCACCATTGATGCCACTAATTTTAATTGGCGCTCCACCGGAACCCAATTTACCCACCAATTGACCGCGCTTCATCTCTCCCAGAACAGAAAGCGGCAAGTCCGTGTCAATTCCGCCGTTAATTCCACGCACATCCACATCCGCGTTGACCTCACTGCGAACTCCAATTTCCACACCACCATTGATCCCGCTGACGCGCAGTCCGGCTTCGCCCAATTTCATCATGACAACGGAAACGCCACCATTGATCCCGCTCAGTTCCGCAACAGTTCCGGCCTGTTCAACTTTTACTCTGCCGTTGACGCCAGAGACACCAACTTCACCCGTAAGCTGGCCAATCGTGACAGCTCCGTTGATGCCAGAAACTTTCAAATTACCGTTGCGTGGCAATCGGACATTCACTTCGTGGCGCACCCAACCGTGATCTCCTCCCCACTTGCCACCTTCTTTGTCGTTTTCGGTTTTGATCACCAAAGTGTTGGCCGTGTTTTCGATAATCACTGGTTTGCGATCCATTGCTTCCTGACTGGAAGCTTTGACCTGAATGTTGATCTCAGCTTTATCGCTGTCCCAGGTTTCCACAGTCACTTTCCCATTAAACCCGCTGATGCGCATGCTGGATCCGGGGGAAAGCGTTACGGTTTTGTTGACTTGATCGGTGACTTCGACTGGATTGACGGAATGGTTGACCACCAAGTTTTTGATGGCTTTCGGTGATTCGACAAATGTCAGCGCAAAAGCCAACAAAACTAAAGACGCAAATAGCACTTTCATCGTTCATCTCCCTATAATTTTGAGATTTCTCTGTTGAATTCGTTAGCGAGCGTTTTTCTTAATTCGCACGTTGCCACTAAAACTCGACGCGCGAACATCAGCGCCACCTTTGCCAACCGTGCCAGTCATCAAACTGCCGCCGATATTTCGAGTAAGCTGCAACGGAAATTCTGTGTTGACCGATCCATTGTGAGTTTTGGCCGATAGCGTGAAGTTGCTGTCCGGAGGCAAATTCAGCACAACTTCGCCGCTAAAACTTTCAAACTCGTAATGGCCGTCTTCATATAATTTTCCCGTGAATTGGACATTGCCTGAAGTCGTCCTGGCGACAATTTCGCGACTGTCCAGGTTCGTCAGAACGATTGAATCGCTGGTAGTTCCGACTTCGATGCGGCCTTTGGAGTCACTGACGCTGACAGCGCCGCTGACGGCAGTGGCTTTCACGCCTTCGCTGATCTTGCTGGCCGTGACATTTCCACTGATGGCACTGATGGTCACTCGTCCGCGCACATTTGAAACCTTGATGTCCTCTGTAAAGCTGGTGGCTTGAACGTCACCGCTAACATCATTAACGACAACCCAGCCGCTGTTTGAGCGAACAGTCGCACGACCGCCGATTTTTTCCAGCTTGATGTCACCGCTGTTGACCGTTGCTGTCACGTCGTCACGCGCCTGAGTTACTTGAATTGCGCCGCTGCTGCTTTGAGCAAAAACACGCGAGTTGGCTTCGTTCACAATAATCGTTCCGCTGGTCGCATTCGCGCGAAGCTCTCCGCCCACGCGAGTCGCTGTCACATCGCCGCTGGTGGAATTCAGATTGGCAGTGTCTGTCACATCCTGAACCAGGACATTACCGCTGGTTGCGCGAGCAACGACGCGTTCAATGGGGCCGGTCACCGTAATGTTGCCGCTGGTGGAATTCGCCGGACTGATCGCCGTCGAACGCGGAACCTTCAGATCGAAATCCACGGTCACGCCACCACCTCGCCAGTTGAAGCCATTCGGGTACAGCACGCGAATTTCAACGCGTTCCGGTCTGGCCATGACTTCGATTTGCACTTTTGCAAAATCTGCTTCATTACGGCCGTGCTTGACCGCGTCCACCTTGACGCGGTTTTCGTTCCAACTGGAAATGCGAATCACGCCGCTGGTGCTGTAAATGCCAACTGTGCCGTTCACCGCCAGATCGTAAGTCTGGTGGAACTCCTTGTCCTGCCCTCCGACCGTTTGCGCGCCAACGTCCTGCCAGCCACCTGCGAGCGCCAACAACAGCACTATCGCCAACCACCAATTTTTCCTCACCTGTCGAATCGTCATTTCACTCATTCACTCCAATTCAAAACTGTTCATTAACCATTACTGCCCAACTATTGCATTGCCACTTCCTGCATTAATTCCACTTTTCTGGCGTAAGCCGCCAGTAAAAATTGTCCGGCAGCCACATCATTCGGAAACTCGCGCAAAGCTTTTTTGCTCTGCGCAATCGAACTGTCAATTAAAGCCAAGCTGCTTTCGTACTTTTTGAAAGCTTCCGGCTCAATTTCGTTGCGGCGTTTGGCGACCGCTCGATCCAGCAGTTTAACCGCGGATTGATATTCACGCTCGGCTCGTACCAGTTGCTGCGCCAGCAATTCGTTGTCGCTTAACGGACGCGCTGGCGGCAACTCGCGTCTGGCTTGCGATGTCGGTTTTCCTGGTTCGACACTTGCCAGATCTTTTGTTGGCACAGGAATCGTTTCGGTGCTTTTCGGATTCGACTCAGCGCCATGCGGAGAGGCAGTCGGTGAAGGCTTTACCTCGGCAAGCTGCTTTTCATCATTGCCGCGACGCATCAACCATATTGTCGTGCCGACGGAAACAGCAATCAGCAAAATCGCCAACGCGGCTTGTTGAGCCAGCGTGGGAGCCAGCAACCAGCCGAACATTGTTTGCCGCCAACCCAATTTCTGTTCGTGAACTTGCCGGACTGGCTCCGCCGCGATTTGGGTACGAATCGCTTCCCAGCTTTCCGCCGCAGGATCAATCGCTGTTTGTTCGTAAAACGTCATAAACAAGGCGTTTTCGCGTTCCAGCCGGTCACGCTCGGCGACACATTCCGTACAGCCGACCAAGTGCTGGCGCACTTCGGCAGCCAGCCGCTCAGGCAGTTCGCCGTACAGAAAATCTTCCAGTTCAATTTGGCAACGTTCGCAATTCATAAGTTTCAGGTGACAGGTTTTAGGTGTCGGGATTCGGGTGGATGCCCAACAAACCTAAACTGCCAAATACGGTTCAAGCCGCTTTCGCATTTCGGCTCGCGCTCGATGAAGATCAGTTTTCAATTTGCCAATTGAATGGCCTGTGATCGAGCTGATTTCTTCATAGCTCTTTTCGTGAAAAATCTTCAGACTGAACACGATTCGTTTGTCGTCGTCCAATTCGGCCAGCGCTTTGTGAATCGTCTCGGTCAATTCCCTGTCCAACATGCTTCCTTCCGGCAACACAAATCCTGATTCCAGTTTCAAACTTTCCGGTTCGTCGAGCCCGACTTTCCGTTCGTCTTTTCGAGACTGCCTGACCGATTCGCGAACGACGTTTCGCGCAATGCCAAAAAGCCAGGTCGAAAGCCGCAAATCATCTTTCAATCCGCTCAAATTCCGATACGCGCGGACAAAGGTTTCCTGGGCGAGCTCTTCCGCCAGTCCTCTGTTCTGAAGGTGATGGTTGATAAAGCTGAGCACCGGGCGGCCATACCGATTGAAGATCAGATGAAAAGCCTCTTCATCGCCGCACTTCGCGCGCTCCACCACCCCCGGAGCTATTTCTGAAAACGCCATCTTCTCCCTTTGTTCTCTTCTCTCTGATTCGTTGTTCAGATTCTCCAACCAACTGTCTCGCAGCTTCGAAGCCAGACTTTTCATAAATGTCCACCGCGCCGTTCATTTTCCGTTCGCCTTGTTAGTGCAACGGGTGGCCCGAAGGTTTCAATTTCGTGAAAAATATGTGGCATCTCCACTTGTTTCCGAACACCATAATGACCCGAGGCGGAATTATGCCAGATGTGTTATAAGTCCGTCGCTATGAGTAAGAAACGCTTTTTGGTCACGGGCGGTGCGGGATTTATCGGCTCGCACTTGGTAGATCGGTTGTTGACTCAAAACCCCGCCAGAGTAACAGTCGTAGACAATTTTGATGAGTTTTACGATCAACATACCAAACGCTCCAACATAGAAAATCATCTGCGCCATCCAGCCTACCGGTTGGTCGAAACCGACATACGAAATTTCAACTCGCTTCGCCAGGTTTTTTCTGAAGAACATTTTGACGTCATCATTCATTTGGCTGCGAAAGCGGGCGTTCGTCCTTCGGTGGCAGACCCACGCGGGTATGAAGAAGTGAATATCGCTGGAACGGTTAATATGCTGGAATTGGCTCACAAAAACGGCATCAAGAAATTCGTGTTTGGCTCGTCCAGTTCCGTCTATGGCCCGGCCGCAACACCGCCGTTCAAGGAAGATGCGCCGTTGATGCCAATTTCGCCTTACGCGGCAACCAAAGCCGCTGGCGAATTGATCGCCCACACGTACAGCTATCTGCACGGAATTAATATCACTTGCCTGCGCTTTTTCACCGTTTACGGCCCACGGCAACGACCTGATTTGGCGATTCACAAATTCGCGCGGCTGATTTCCAGTCAACGACCGATTCCGGTGTTTGGCGACGGATTGGCGGAACGCGACTTCACGTACATTGACGACATCCTGCAAGGAGTGCTGGCGGCTATTGAATACACCGCCACGCCGTTTGAGGTCATCAACCTGGGCGAATCGGCAACCGTCACTGTCAACCAGATGATTGAATTGCTGGAAACCGCGCTCGGCCAAAAAGCCGTCATTGACCGCCAACCGGCGCAACCCGGCGACATGCCGCGCACTCACGCAGACATCAGCAAAGCCGCTCGTCTGTTGGGTTACAAACCGACCACTCCGGTCGAAGTCGGACTGAAAAAATTCGCGGAATGGTTCAGGCGCGGCGTGAAAGGCTAAGAGTTTCTTGACAGAAGCGATTCTTGACAGCCTCTAAAGGCAAACCTAGAATCCCAGATCGGTTCAATTAAGTTCAATCACGCCTTTTAACGGAGAAAAATTTGTATAGCGAACAATCAATAGCCCCGACTCCGGCTTCCACAGGAAAGACGATTGCGGCTTGCCTGGCCGGGTTCGTGCTGCCCGGTTTGGGACACATCGTGCTTGGCAAATTCGTGCGCGGAGCGCTGATCGGTGGTGTCATCATCATCATGTTTTTGCTGGGCTTTAAGATGGAAGGCCACCTTTACACTCCTGTCGCCAAAGACTGGCTGACCTGGTTTTTCAGTTTTCTGAACGTGGGAACGGGTCTCCCCTATTTCATCTGCTTGGCAGCAGACTGGGGATTCCAGATCACGCCGGAACAGGCCGCCAAAGTCACCTACGAATACGGCAACACCTTTTTCTGCGTTGCCGGAGCTTTGAACATGCTGGCGGTGATGGACGCGTACGACATTGGCATCGGGAGGAAGGCATGACGCATTTTCTGGCTTTGATTCTGTTCAGCGTGCTGGTTTCCGTCGCCTTCGCGGCGCTTTCGTCCGAGCACCACACAACTCAGGAACGCATCAAATACGGGTTAAAAGTCCTGGGGTATTTCGTTGGTTTGGGGTTTATCATCGCCTGGGTTCTTTATTTCCTCCCGCTATAGATTCAAGAAGGAAGACGGATTGCGGATTGCGGATTGAAGAGCTCGATCAATCTGCAATCCGTTTTTATTTATGCAGTCACAAAAATTCACATTGATGCTCGATTCAGTTCGCCGTCTGGCCAGAGGTGGAGCGACGGCCCGCGCGCTGAATGTGCTGAAGAAAAATCGCCCGGCGGATGTGGCGATGGTGCTGCAATCGCTTCCTCAACTGGATCGCAAATCCGTCTTTGGCGCAATGGCAAGAGCCGAGACCCCGCTGGCGGCGGCCAGCCTGACCGAATTGACACAAATTCAAGCCATTGAATTGCTGAGGTCATTGACCCCCGAAGGCATCGCCCAGGTCTTGCAGGAACTTCCCAGCGACGATGCGGCAGAATTCATTGCCGAGCTTCCGGAAGAATTGCGCGAAGAACTGCTCGACCTGATGAAGGTTGAAGCTTCGACCGACGTGCAAGAACTGCTGAGTTTCGCCGAAAACACCGCTGGGCGGATCATGACTCCGGACGTGTTCGCACTGAAGGAAGACTTGACGGTTGCCGAAGCCATTTCTGCCATTCAACGAGCCAGCAGCGACATTGAACTGGTCTTTTACCTGTACATCGTTGACGACCGAAACCACCTGGTTGGAGTGTCCAGTTTGCGACAACTGTTGCTGGTCCCGCCGACAACGCCGCTCAAAAAAATCATGAGCGGTGACGTAATCAGCGTCGGCACAGACACCGATCAGGAGGAAGTCGCTCGCGTGGTCGCCCGCTACAATTTGCTGGGAGTCCCCGTGGTCGATCAAGAAAACAAATTGGTCGGCGTAGTGACGGTGGACGATGTGCTGGATGTGATTCGCGAAGAAGCGACAGAAGATATTTACGCCCTGGCCGGTGTCAGTTCCGAAGAAAGCGTCAAAAGTCCACCGTTGCGATCTGTCCGCCTGAGATTGCCCTGGTTAGTAGTCAATCTGGCAACAGCGTTTTTGGCGGCGTCGGTCATCAACGCCTTCGAAGCGACAATTGAAAAAGTAGTGGTTCTGGCTTCGTTGCAATCCATCGTCGCCGGAATGGGCGGCAACGCAGCCACTCAAACCTTGACGGTGATCGTGCGCGGGCTGGCGCTGGGCGAAGTGACCTTGGAAAATTCGCGCCGCGTGTTGATCAAAGAAATTCTGGTCGGCGTGACCAATGGCCTGGTCAACGGCTTCATTGCTTCCATGGTCATCTGGCTCTGGTTCGGGTTCAGCGTCAAAATGTTAATCATCGGCGGAGTCATCGCCGCGGCCCTGGTCATTAACCTGGTGATTGCGGCAATTTCCGGAACAGTCATTCCGCTGGTACTGAAAAAGTTGAACGCCGACCCGGCGCTGGCTTCCACCGTATTCGTCACCACCTGTACAGATGTCGGAGGCTTTCTCTCTTTTCTAGGCTTGGCTACGCTGCTACTGAAGTTTCTACTGTAAGGCTATCTCAGTCACGTAAGGGGCTTGTATGGACGGATATTCGATCAAACTCTGGCTTGGCATTGGAATCGTGGTGCTGTTGGTGTTTCTCTGGCTGGTCTGGAAATTTTTCTTCAGCCTGCTCAAACATTTCATTATCCTTCTGATTCTCGGAAGCCTTTTCGTCGGCATATACTGGTATCGCAGTCTGCCACCCAAAAATCCCGCCATTGGAAAACACGCGTACCTGATTGAAAACGGAAAATACCTGGGCGTCGTCGAAGGCCAGAGTGAAGATTCCAGACGAGGCGATGTGTGGATCACGCGCGCGCCGGGTGAGCATCAGAAAATGTATGGCAAATCCCGCGTCACGCTGAAAGACAAGCGCGACATTGCATCGGAACCGACGCCGCAACCGTCTGCGAGCCCGACGCCGCAACCCAAGACCAAAGCGCCAGCCAAAAAGTGATGAATCGCACCCGGCAAACAGTTCGCTGCGGTTGAGAAGTTGGTCAAGCCAGTTTAGACTACGTGCCTTAATTCGCCGCTGACTTCGAAATTCCAATACTGGCTGCAAATATTTATGCCGCTGCACGACACTGATGCTTTTGTGCTCCGCACGTTCTCACTCAAAGAAGCCGATAAAATTTGCGTCTTCTTTACCCGCGAAGCCGGAAAGTTGCGCGGAGTCGCGCACGGAGCCAGAAAGCTGCGCAGTCGGTTTGGCGCAAGTCTGGAACCATTTACCGAAGTCACGCTGACATACTTCGAAAAAGAACATAAAGAGTTAGTTTCGATTTCCGGCTGCGAAATTATCCGGTCACAGTTTGTCGAAGGAATCAGCAGCGAGCGAATGGGCGTGATGCAATACTGGGCGGAGCTTGTGGATTCGTTTCTGCTGGATCACGAACCGAATGACACAGCGTATCGGTTGATTGCCGTGACGTTGGAAGCAATGCGGCAGGCGGAAACCAACAATCTGATGCCGCTGGCCAGGTATTACGAAATCTGCCGATATTTTGAAATCTGGATGCTGAAGCTGGCAGGCTTTTTCCCTGACTGGCGCAATTGTGGAGTGTGTGAAAAAGACCTGAGCGACGAACCGTTGGTCTATCTGACCAACGAAGGAATGCCGCAATGTCGGGCTTGCAGCGGACAACGCGGCGAAGAATTACGTTCGCCCGTCTGGCGCACCATTCAGGAAATTTTGACTCAATCCCCCAAGAATTTTTTGTCACTGACTCGCGAGTCTGGCTTGCTGGCTCAAGTTGGCAATATCGCGACGAGGTTGATCGCGCGCGCGCTGGAACGCGAGCCGCGATCGTATGAAGTTCTGAGCCGGTTGCGACCGGCCCTGTAGCGCAGGTTTCCCCCTGCGCCGTTTTTCCGCAAGACACGATTATCGAAACTAGAGCTGGCCAAAAACCCGCTCGCCCATTGAGACAAAACGCAGGTTGGAAATCCTGCTCTACATTTTTCAGGAGACAACAAAAGGACAATGAGTACGAAATACGTTTATCTGTTCGCCGACGGGCAGACCGAAGGCACAGGCAAAATGAAAGACTTGCTCGGCGGCAAAGGCTCTGGCCTGGCCGAGATGACCAACGCAGGCATGCCTGTTCCTCCCGGCTTCACCATCACGACGGAAGCTTGCAACGCCTATTACACTTCCGGCGAACAATTCCCCGAAGGCATGTGGGAACAGGCGCTGGAAGCCCTGGCCAAAGTCGAAGCCGTGACAGGCAAAAAGTTCGGCGGCACGGACAATCCGCTGCTGGTTTCCGTCCGTTCAGGCGCGAAATTTTCCATGCCTGGAATGATGGACACGGTTTTGAACTTGGGACTGAACGATGAAACGCGCGTTGCGCTGGCTCGCATGACCAACAACGAACGCTTCTCGTGGGACGCCTATCGCCGTTTCATCCAACTGTTCGGCAAGATCGTGCTCGGCATTGATTCCGAAAAGTTCGAGCATGTGTTTGACGCTTACAAGAAAGAACTCGGCGTCAAAGGCGACACTGAAGTCGGCGAAGAAACGCTGGCCAAAGTCGTTGCCGATTACAAAGCCATCGTCAAAAAAGAAACTGGCAATCCTTTCCCGACTGATCCGTTGGATCAGGTCAAACACGCCATCAAGGCCGTGTTCGCGTCATGGAATGGCCGCCGCGCCAAAGACTACCGCCGCATCAACAAAATTGACGACAACCTGGGCACGGCTGTGAACGTGCAAACGATGGTGTTCGGCAACATGGGCGAAGATTCCGGCACGGGCGTGGCCTTCACGCGCGACGTTTCGACCGGCGAAAAAGTCCTGTACGGCGAATATCTGCAAAACGCGCAGGGCGAAGACGTTGTCGCCGGAACCCGCACGCCGAAGAAAATCGCGCAGCTCCACGAAGAAATGCCGGAGATGTACAACCAGTTCGTCGAATTGGCCAACCGGTTGGAGCGCCATTACAAAGACGTGCAGGACATGGAATTCACCATCGAACGCGGCAAGCTGTACATGCTGCAAACCCGTAACGCCAAACGCACCGGCGCAGCCGCCGTTCGCGTTGCGGTTGAAATGGTCGAAGAAGGCGTGATTGACAAAGCCACTGCCATTCAGCGCGTTGAACCGGCGCAGCTTGACCAATTGCTGCACCCGATGATTGATCCGAAAGCCAACGTCAACGTGATTGCCACGGGCTTGCCCGCGTCACCCGGTGCGGCTTCAGGCACGGCAGTATTTGATCCAGATGAAGCCGAAGAACTGGCTAAAGAAGGCAAGAAAGTCATCCTCATCCGCACGGAAACTTCGCCGGAAGATTTCCACGGAATGGTTGCGGCGCAGGCAATTCTGACTTCGCGCGGCGGTATGACTTCGCACGCAGCAGTCGTCGCTCGCGGCATGGGCAAATGCTGCGTGGCGGGTTGCGATCAGGTGGTGGTGGATTACGCCAACCAGCAATTCACCGCTGGCGATATCACGGTCAAAAAAGGCGAACCGCTGACCTTGGACGGTTCAACCGGCCGCGTCATCCTCGGCGAAGTTCCGCTGATCAAGCCGGAAATCAGCGGCCATTTCAAAACGCTGATGGAGTGGGTCAACGAATTTCGCAAACTGGGCGTTCGCGCCAACGCGGACACGCCGCACGATTCTGAAGTCGCGCGTGGGTTCGGCGCGGAAGGCATCGGCCTCTGCCGCACCGAGCACATGTTCTTTGAAGGCGACCGCATTGACAGCGTCCGTCAGATGATTCTGTCTTCGTCGGATTTCAAGAATCTCGAAGCGCAACTGGCTACGGCTCGCGCCGAAGCCGAAAAGTCCGGCTCGAAAGACGCCGCCAAGCGCGTCAAAGACCTGGAAAAGAAAATCGCCAAACCGGAGCAGTTGTACAAGGGCGCGTTGGCGGCGTTGCTTGATCTGCAACGCGGCGATTTCGTCGGCATCTTCCAGGCGATGGACGGCTTCCCTGTCACCATCCGCACGCTCGATCCGCCGCTGCACGAATTCGTGCCGCACGACGACAAGACGCTGAAAGAACTCGCGGCCAAGATCAAGATGCCGTTCAAGGAAGCGAAAGCCAAAGTCGAATCCTTGCACGAATTCAACCCGATGCTGGGTCATCGCGGTTGCCGCTTGGGCATCATCTATCCCGAAATCACCGAGATGCAGGCGCGCGCCATCTTTGAAGCCGCCGTCATCGTCCAGAAAGAAGGCAAAACGGTGAAGCCGGAAATCATGATTCCGCTGGTCGGCAACGTCGCCGAATTGAAGCTGCAAGCCGATGTCGTCCGTCGCGTCGCCGGTGAAGTCTTCGAGAGAGAAGGCGTGACCGTCGAATATCTGGTCGGCACAATGATCGAAGTTCCGCGCGCGGCGCTGACGGCCAATCAAATTGCCGAAGTCGCCGAGTTCTTCAGCTTTGGCACGAACGATCTGACGCAGATGACGATGGGTCTGAGCCGCGACGATTCCGGCAAATTCCTGCCGGCGTATGTCGAGAAGAAGATTTACGGCGACGATCCGTTCCAGGTGCTGGATCAAACCGGCGTCGGTCAGTTGGTGGACATCGGCATCCAGAAAGGCCGTTCGACCAAACCGAACCTGAAAGTCGGCATCTGCGGCGAACACGGAGGCGATCCCGAATCCGTGATCTTCTGCCACAAAGTCGGCATGAACTACGTCAGTTG
>DAOMFR010000198.1:0-11441 GCA_035429885.1 Blastocatellia bacterium | reverse complement strand
GCGAACATTGGGTAACGCGAATTGCGGCGAACGAAGACATAAACGCTGCGCCGATTTTTGGCGTCTTCGCTTTCGTTCTTTTTCCAGCCTCCGCGAATGTCCAGCCCGGCAGGAATTTCTGGGAAAACGGGCACGCCGAACATCTGACGATTCAAATCTCCACTGACGGCCAGCACGGCATCGCGGACTTCTTCGCCGGTCAGTCGCTGGCGACGGAATCGCCACAACAGTTTGTTGTCAGGATCAACTTTGGCGGCGGCTTCGTTGAAGGCGGAGCTTTGCTGATAAACGCTGGACAGCATAATCATCCGGTGCATTTTCTTGATGCTCCAGCCTTGTTCGACAAAACTTGCGGCCAGCCAATCCAATAATTCCAGATTGCCGTCCGTGTCTCCCGCAAAGCCGAAATCGCTTGGAGTGGCAACCAGCCCACGACCGAAGTGGTAATGCCAAATCCGATTTGCCATTACGCGAGCAGTCAGCGGATTTTTTGGATCGGTCAGCCAAGTGGCCAATGCAGCGCGGCGACCTGTCGAATTCGGATTTGCCGTTGGCAAAATCTTCGCGGGTTGAGGCGCGATGATTGTCAAAAAGCCGGGTTGCACTTCATCCAGCGGAACGTCGTATGCGCCGACTTTCAACACATGCGTTGCGGGAGTTTCGCGGCCAATGTCCGTCAGGCCGGAGCCGGTTGGCAGCGGTTTGGGTTTTATCCCGTCAAACGCCGCCAACTGTTTTCGCAACGCTTCCCATTGTTTTTTGGCGTCGCCTTTCAATCTTGAACCAATGCCATTGCCGTCTTCGTCCACGCCGTAATGCAGTTGCCACTGAGCTTTGTGGTACATCAACCATTGCATCGGGTTGCGTTTTTCAGCTTCGGTGTTGACGGCTTCTTTGACGTCTTCGGTGAATTTTTCAAAGCCGTCGTCATACAGCGATTTCAGCGCAGGAGCTTCCAGCTTGGCAATTTGCTCGCGCAAATCTTTGGTTTGCGCTTCCCAGTTGGCGCGCTGGCGGTTGTATTCGGCTTGCTCGGATTTTGAAGCCAGCACGTAATCGTCCTTGGCTCGACTGCCAGCGAAGAAAGCCTGAAGTTTGTAATAGTCTTTGTGCAAAATCGGGTCGAACTTGTGATCGTGGCAGCGAGCGCAGCCAAAAGTCATTCCCATAAACACCGCGCCGGTTGTGTCTGTAATGTCGTTCAGAATGTCCTGCCGCCGTTGCAGCAAATTGCGCGCATTGTATTCGTCAGGGAAATGGCGATTGAATCCGGTGGCCACCAGCGCGTCAGGGTCTTCAGGCCAAAGTTCATCACCGGCCAGTTGTTCTTTGACAAAGCGGTCATAAGGTTTGTCGGCGTTGAAAGATTTGATGACGTAATCGCGGTAACGCCAGATGTTCGGTCGCGTGTCGTCGGCCTTGAAACCGTCGCTGTCGGCATAACGCGCCAGATCAAGCCAGTGTCGCGCCCACTTTTCGCCGTAATGTGGTGAAGCGAGCAGGCGATCCACGACTTTCTCAAAGGCTTTGGGCGAGCGGTCGGCGACGAATGCCGCGACTTCTTCTGGCGTTGGCGGCAAGCCTGTCAGGTCAAACGTGGCTCGGCGAATCAGCGTGATTTTGTCGGCGGCGGCAGCGGTCGTGATTTCTTTGGCTTCCAGCTCCTTCAGGACAAAAGCGTCAATCGGAGTTTTCACCCAACCGCGTTGTTTGACAGTTGGAGTGATTGGTTTTTTGACGGGCTGAAACGCCCAATAACTTTTTTCCGTCTCGCTGAATTTGCGGTCATCGGACATTGTCCAGCCCGCGCAAGCAAGAATAAAAATCAACAGCGCGACTTTGAATTTTTTGCTGCCGACCATAATCTCTCTCCGGTTTTGTCAGTAGCCCGACCGTCAGGAAGGGCAGGTCAGTAATGCTGAAAAGCTTCAAGAATTGATGCGGATGGCGCGCATCTTATGGCAGCCGTCTGAGGTGGTCAAACCAATCTGGCTCGGCGAGTCAGTACCGCGCTCGTCAGCAGGCGGCTTCGTATCAGTACCGCGCGCGTTAGCAAGCGGGTTTTGATTGAAAGGAATTTACGTGCTCAAAAAACTCAGATTCGTTTTGTTATTGCTCTGTGCCGCGACAATTTCAGCGGTTGCTCAGCAGCCGAAAACTCAAATCAAAAGCATTGCCGGAAACGGACAAGCCGGTTATTCAGGCGATGGCGGCCAGGCGACAAAGGCTCAGCTGAACAATCCGTTTGGCGTGATCGTCGGAGCCGATGGCGCGATTTACTTTTGCGACACGATGAATCACGTCGTTCGTCGCATTGATCGCAAAGGCGTGATTACGACCGTCGCTGGCTCTGGCAAGAAAGGCTATTCCGGTGATGGCGGAGCGGCGACCAAAGCTGAGATGAATGAACCATACGAAATCCGTTTTGACCGAAGCGGCAACCTGTTCATCGTCGAGCGAATGAATCACGTTGTTCGTCGCGTGGATCGTAAAACTCAGATCATCACTACGATTGCCGGGACTGGTCAGCTTGGCTTTTCTGGTGACGGCGGCGCGGCGACGAAAGCCACGATGAACCAACCACACAGCATCCAGTTTGGGCAATTTGATAACAAAGACGCTTTGTTCATCTGCGACATTCTCAATCACCGGATTCGCAAAGTTGATTTGAAGACAGGCTTGATTTCGACGTTCGCGGGAACCGGCGAAAAGAAGGCTACGCCAGATGGCGCGAAGATCGCTGGAACTCCGCTCAATGGCCCGCGAGCGATTGATTTCGACCGGCAAGGCAATATGTGGCTGGCGCTGCGCGAAGGCAACGCGGTTTACAAGCTGGATATGAAAGCCGGGACGATTCATCACATCGCCGGAACCGGTAAGCAGGGCTTCACTGGAAACGGCGGCCCGGCGAAACTGGCGACTTTATCAGGCCCAAAGGGGTTGAGCATCGCACCCAACGGAAATGTATACCTGGCCGATACCGAGAGCCATTCGATTCGCATGATCGATATGAAAACTCTGACCATCGAATTAGTCGCCGGAACAGGAAAGAAGGGAAATGGATCGGATGGTGATCCGCTGAGATGCGAGATGGCTCGGCCTCATGGGGTTTTTGTGGATAAAAACGGTAAAATTTTTATCGGAGACAGTGAGGCGCATCGAGTACGAATTTTGGATTCATCTCGAAAATGAGACGAATCCCATTGAGGAAAGATTAATTACAAAGTTGAGGCAAGAATCATTAACGCTGAGTATAATGCGCGCACTTCAAGGCAGATCACACATAAATTTATGCGTTGAACAGAGCCACTAACACTGCCCGTCGCTTGAAGACCGGCAGAAACGTCTGTGCTGATCGTACAGACTGGCTGATTTCTAAAAACGATTTCGGTAAGGAGAGTTACCAATGAAGTTATCGAAAGATATGCTCTTAGGATGCAGGCAGGTTGGAATCGCAATGAGTTTTTTGTTGCTCACTGGCACTGCCATCGCCCAAAACAATTCCGCCAAACCATCCGCCACTCCTGCAAAACCAGCCGCTGCCGCCAAGTCAGCGCCGCTTGAAGAAAACGAAAATCCAGAATTAATTGGCAAGCGGAACATCAACAAACATCAGATCAACTTTTACTCTGTAGATAAAGAAGTTGGAGTCGGTCGTCAGTTTGCTCAAGAAGTGGACCGTTCCGCCAAATTGGTTGAAGACCCGATCATTGTTGAATACATCAACAAGGTTGGTCAGAACCTAGTGCTTCATTCCGATGCCAAGGTCCCATTTACCATTAAAGTGGTTGACGCCGATGAAGTGAACGCGTTCGCTTTGCCGGGCGGATTTTTTTATGTCAACAAAGGTTTAATTCTAGCTGCGGACAATGAAGCCGAATTGGCTGGGCCGATGGCGCACGAAATTGCGCATGTCGCGGCTCGTCACGGTGTTGAGCAAGCCTCTAAAGGTGAAATCGTCAACTGGAGCACCTTGCCTTTGATCTTCATCGGTGGTTGGGGAGGTTTTGGCGCTCGTCAGGCGGCCAGCATTTTTATTCCGGTGGGCTTTTTGAAGTTCAGCCGCAATGCCGAATATGAAGCCGATATGTTGGGCGTTCAGTATTTGTGGGCGACCGGGTATGACCCGCACGCCATGGCGACTTTTTTTGAAAAGCTACAAGCCCAGGAAAAGAAAAAGCCGGGAACGATTAACAAAATCTTTAGCACACATCCGATAGTTGGCGAGCGCATTGAGCGAGTGAACTCGTTGATTGCTCGTTTCCCGGAACGCAGCGAATACACGATCAATACTTCTGAGTTCCAGCAAGTCAAAAACCGTTTGATCTCCATTACAAATGCGCGTTCGACTGGTGGTCGTGGCGGAGCAACGGAAGCCGACAGCAAACGGCCAACCTTGAAGCGCCGTCAGCCAGGTGCACCTGGGGAAAATTCTGATGGCAGTTCGGGCAGCGGCACGGAAACGGCTGAACCGAAAGATCGTCCGACGCTACGTAAGCAAGGCGAAAAGCCGCCAGGGAACTAAGATCGGAGAAGTTGAAAACGGTTACGCTGGGATAAATCAAAGCCCGCGACTTCTGATAAATAAGTGTCAGAAGTTGCGGGCTTTCGCTTTTGTAATCAAATTCAGCGCAGCACGTTGCTGGCCTCGGCTTCCCGAATCAATCGTTCGGCATCTTCAGTCAGCAAGAATTTTTGCTTTAACAGTCGGTCAACGGCTGTTTTTACCGCTGCCACGTACCCGGCGTGATCGCGGTAACGTTCTTCCAACGAAAGCCGGGGATCTCCTACCGATTCACGCTCAGCCTTGGTTTTGGCGAACGGGATAAAGCCTCCTGAAAATCCGCAGACTCGCCCTTTGTAAAACCCGCTTCGTGTAACGTTCCAGCCTAAGTACGTTCCCAGCGGAGCTTGGTGAAGTGGGGACGCGATGCCGCTGGTTTCATTGCCGTCCGCATCCACCTTAGGAACCAGCAGCGGCAGAACTCGTTTGATAATTGGAGGCTGCGTTGCCAGAACGCCGGACAAGTCGTTGTAGTTGAATTCCGTCCCAAAATCGTAGTCCAGAAACGTATTCAGCAAATTGTCCGGCAAAGGCATACCAGGAATCGTAGGGAAACCCATTGCCGAAGCCCGTGGCCAAACCAGTTGGTTTTTGTCGAGTCGTGGATATTGACTTGGCGGCGGAGCAATGTCTTTGACGACCCAATCGGTCAGTGCGACGAACAGAGCCCTCATTGTGTCAGCTTGTGGATTGTTGTTGTTTGGTAATTCGCAAGCTCCTACACCAGAGGTTGCTGATGCCGTTGCTGGCGTCACTTCAGTGTTGAATCCGCCACGTCCACCTCCGTGAGTTGTGCCGGGGAAGTAGTACCGACGAACGTTCGCTGGTAGCGGAATGTCGACATCGGCTTTTGTGCCTACCAAATTGGGCGACATTCGCAATCCCCAAAACTCTGCCGAACCGAAGGTTTCGAAAATTCTGGGACAGGTTCTGGTCAGGCTGCACCGATCCAGCATGCTGGCTGATTTTCTGTCTCTGGCGCTGTCTTCGTATTTGCCCCACCACAATATGGCTTCGCTGCCCGGTTCGTACAGATTGGCTGCGCCGCCAGGATGCGCGAAACGAATGTTAAGCGCCATTTGCCGCCCAGCGATGTGGTCATTCGCACCTTCCCAAACGATTCGATTGGCTTCGTCTTGATTGAACCCAAGGGAAACGAACGTCTTGATGAAGTTGCCGGATTGCGAATTGCCTTGAGCGATGGCGTGCGTGATGCGACCAGAAATTGGATTCGCCGTTCCAGCGTCGTCGGTGGCCGAACGGCGAAAGAACGACGTGATGTCTCGCGTGGCCGCGAAGCCAATGCCTAAGACCAGCGGATCCTTGGCTGTGTAAGCCAGTTCATAAAGATAAGCCGGGTCGAAACCGTTTTTCAGGCAAAGTTTGTTGGCATCAGATGCGCCCGGAAACGCAGATTTGCTGCAATCGGCAAACGCCCATTCAGAGCTGGCGAGGGGAATGATCGCGCCCTCTTCAGAAGCCCGGCGAGTCAGTGTTGCTTTGGTCGTGTCGAGCGATGCCGCAGTATGAGCAACGGGCAGCGGCAAGGTCTTCGTTCCGCTGGGCATGTTGCTGAATCGGGCGAGCACGGTTCCAGTGATGCTGGAACCGTCTGGGTTTTTGGCAATCGGAACACTGATGGTTTCCGTGCCAGCGCGCGGAACCAAATCGCCTTGCCACCCGCTAAACAAAATGACGTAACCGCGTTTCATCAAAAATTCTTCGCCGGATTCCCCCGCGACGCTGAAACCGCCACTCAAGATTCGATTGCCGCGGTTTGGCACAGCATATAGCAGCACGCCGTTTGTTTTGGTCAGATCCACAGGTTTCAACATCATAAAGGTGGCGACGTATTCCACCATTCCGCGTGAGTTGCGCGGCGCGAACTGAATGTCCGTGATGATTGCATTGTGCGGGTCTTTGGGATCGAGTTCGCCAAATGCTTTTCCCGTCAGCATTTCATATTGACCAACGCTGCCAAAGGATTTGCCGCCGCTCGTGGGCGACTGCTTTTCTTCAATCAAGATTTTTGTCACGCGAGCTTGAACCTGAGTTGAACAGGCAAGCGAGATCAGTAACGTTACGACCACACCAGCGACACGATGAAAGCAGTATTTCGTCATAGAAAAAGTCTCCTAAACAGTTTGCACTCTATTTCTTCAGCAATCCTTGCAATGCCAGCCACTCACCAAACCGATCAATCCATTGATCCGACGGCAGATTTTGTTTGCGCATTCCGAAGCCATGGCCGCCTTTGGAATACAAGTGCATCTCGGCGGATTTCTTGGCGGCGATCCATTGGCTGTAAAGTTTGACGCTGTCTGGAGCCAGTCCCAGCTGATCGTCTGTCGCCGCCACGATAAACATCGGAGGAGCGTCTTTCGGAACATCGGCAGGCTTCACGGCTCCGAGATATACATAAATCGGAGCGACAAAGTCCGGGCGAGTTTCCGCCGTGTATTGGAATGCGACTGAAGCTGTCACCGTTCCACCGGCGGAAAATCCCATGAAACCGATTCGGTTCGGATTCACCCCAAAGTCGGCAGCATGTTTGCGAACGTAACTTAGCGCCACCAGTCCATCGGCGACTGCCAATGGAACGACGTTCACATTGTCTTTATCAATGTTGGCAGGAGTACGTCCCATCTTGGCCATCACTTCTTTGACGCCGTCTTCGCCGGTTTGAACCAGTCGGTATCTCAACACAAACGCTGTCACGCCACGAGCCGTCAACCATTTGGCGACATCAACGCCTTCGCTATTGATCGAAAGCGCATGGAATCCCCCGCCAGGGCAAATGATTACCGCAGTCCCATTCGCTTTATCCGCTTCAGGCAAAAACACTGTCAGCGTCGGGTTGACAACATTCGTGACAACTTGTGTGTTCCAGATTGATGAAAAGTACTCCTTCTCCGGCTGTTTCCAGTTTTCCGACCCCGGAGCCGCACCTGGATATAATCGAATGACTTTTTGCGCCATCGCAATGTTGGGCAGAAAGAAGAGCAGCCCCAGCGCTGCGAATACTCTGAGCTTCATAACTTTTCTTGTAACCTCACGTGGAATGGTTTACGGCAATTTTGCCGGTCAAACTGTTTCGATTGAATGGGGCTCAAGCTAACCTCAGTCTCAGTTCAGGGCAAGGTCATGAAAAAAGAATTGCCGCAGCCTGCGAATAAATCGAAGGCTGCGGCAAGAGACGTATTCGCCTGGATCAATAGGCGACGCTGTGTCTTTGCGAGTTAGGACATCGCCGTTCTACCTTTATGGACGGCAATAGCCGTATGGGTCGTTTCCGTTGAGCAGGTCGAATATCGCTACCATCTCACATCTATCCTGGCATCTGTCTTCGCACAAGGCCAACCGCGCTTGTTCAAACAGTTCTCCCAGTGTCGAATAACGCGTCAGCGTGACTCCATTGGATAGCGTAAGCGGTTGAAAATTGGCCAGGCTGTCGTAACACTGCAATTGGCCATTGAGGATACTTGATGCAGCAGGCGAACCGATGCCGCCTATGCTGAGTTGCGCAGCCAGAAATTCCTGGTTGAACCAATCCAACGGTGCGGACGGTGGCATGCCTGGGAAAACGTTTCCCTGCAACACACGTCTAACTAAGTCCAGATTATTTGCAACGCTGATCGGGTGGTTGTAATTGACGCCGCCAATGATGACCGAAGCGTTTCCCACACTAGTGTTTAAGAACTGGATTTTGTGCAGGTAGTATTGCGGTGAGCGGAAGCAGGCGTTGGAGGCACTCACCAATTCGCGATGCGACACGTAAATGTCGTTTGCATTAGGATCACCGATAGCCAAATACATCGTTTGACCATCCCTCGACAGAACCGTCGCTTGATTCTGTTTCTCGTTGTTGAGCGCAGTAACATTTTCTGGGGGAGACCAAGGATCTGTGATGGAGGCGCGTCTGGAAACCCAGACATCGGTTTCGCCTCGTGTGCCGGGACGGTTGGAACTGATGAAAATTTCGCGACCGTCGTACCGTATGGCGGGGAATCCATCAAAGAAATAGTGCATAGGGCTATTCAATTCTGTCACTGGTGAAGGAGGCCCCCAACCATTTGACCCCAAGGTGCTCATGTAAATGTCCGGCTGGTGTTCAATCACTGTGGCGTCCATCGTTAAGTATAGTTGGCTTACTCCAGTCGTATCGTCCGCAAAAAGTTGGCTTGCCAAATCGCACATGACTGTATTTACCGCCGCGAGGTTTACGGGCATCTGCCAGGCGAAATCGTTCTCAACGTTCGCACGCCACGCCAGATACATGTCTGGCCCTCCCATGCCGCCTGTGCAATCACTGGAGAAATATAACCAGTGCCCGTCAGGTGAGACGTACGGCATTTGTTCCGATGCTTTTGTGTTGATCCAGTCCGGCAACCTGACCGGCACCCCCCATTTCGATTCCGTATCTGGTCTATGAGCAACGTACAGATCCTCAAGTGTATCTGGAGTAAATCGATGGAAATACAGGCTTAGCCCATCCGAAGAGAGGCTGCCAGGAACCTCGTGCTGAGATGTACTAAGCTCCGTCACCAGTTCAGGGGGCGACCATTCTGTGTAATACAGTTTCCCTATGTTTTGAGCCGAGCCCTTTGCCGTTGGCTGAACGATCCAGCTTGCGGCCAAAACGAAAGCGCAACTCATCAATGTAACCAATGCAATTCTGTTTGTTCGTATTGTTCGTAACATGGCTGACTCTCCTACTTTGGGAATTGGAGTTTTGCAGTCAGCGCTGGCTTGGTGGGCGGAACTGGATGAGTGTATGTTCTCAAGCTTTATAGGGCCGAACGTTGCCTTAAAACTCCAACCCGAAATTGGCGCATCTGCTCACTGGGAGACGCCGCCAGAAAATGTGGGGCACAAAAGCCGTGATGCCTTGTTGGTGAGAGCCCTTGTTACACGTTGTTACTGGTGAATACGTGATTCAACGAACTCTGCCGTAGGCACCATCGGCAGTCTAACGTGGCCTTTGAAACTGGTTTCATTGCCAATAATCAACTTAGCAACCCGTATGCCTGCCAAGTGCAGCGGCGCAAGTCGTGGGCTGATGTGGTTTTTTCGCTACTATGGGTAAAGAGAAGGCAATAGGTGAGCGAATTGAGCCAACAGTGTCACTCGCATTGAGTACGTTTCCACACTCTTCGCTGATAATCCACCAGTCGAGGACTTTTGCCTAAAAGTGAAAACCTGAGATGGCTGAACTCTGAAGAGCAACAAGTCTATGATTTCCGATAATCGATCTTTGCCAAAGTTGGCACACTGTGGGCTCATAGGATGCGAAACGGGCAGCTAGGATGCTGCCCGTAACTCATTGATTCTGAAGGATGGCCCCTGTAGGATTCGAACCTACAACCAACGGATTATGAGTCCGCTGCTCTAACCATTGAGCTAAGGGGCCATTGATTGCAGTTGTTTTAAAAGCCCGGTCATCTTAGTTGACGGTCCGAAGAAGCGTCAAGAATACGCCCAAAGAAAATTTAGTAAGTGGTTTGATTACTGAGGATGCTCGGGCTTATCGCTCAACATGGATGTCATTCCACTGTGCTGAGAGCAACGTTGGCCTGGTTGAACGAGATGGCGGCAAGGAGTTCCTCGCTTGGTGCGGGCACCGCAAAACACTTTTGCTGTTTGCGGCGTTGCAGGTTTCAAGGTTCGATTGACGACAGAATCCTGAGCGAAAACAGTTGGTGGAGCACTTTCCTTTTGCGAGCCGGAAATGTCTTTGTTTTTGTAACTGAAGGCAAAAACTGCGAGCGATCCAGCAATAAGCAGTCCGGCAAGTGGTGTAACGTAGCTTCGCTGTTTGAGTCTTGCGGTACAGTCATCGCATAAATAGCGTGGTCGAAATTTGAACCGAGGGGCTTTTAGCCGGTTGCCGCATTCTGAACAGAAATTACCTTGGTAAAATGGATTCCGCATTGCCGAATGAGTTGGTTTTGAATTTGCGGGGTGGCGATACGAAGTATAGCTCAACGAAGTTGCTACTTGCACAGGTCAGCCCTATCATCGTCACGAAACTATCTGGCAATCACAACTCAACAATTCGAAAATCAATCGCGTGGTTTTATTCACGCAAAGGGAAAAACGATGGTTCGCTACCTGTTTCTGGTTTGCGTTTATCTGGCTGTGGCCGTGTCTGTGCTGGCGCAGGCGAAAGCAAGTTCTGTTCGTGTCTTAATCCAAACTGAGCTCGGTGACATTGAAGTCGAACTTGATGCGAAACGCGCCCCAAACACCACGGACAATTTTCTGCGGTACGTTGACGCTGGGCATTACGATGGAGGCCGATTTCACCGCACGGTTAAGCTTAATCCCGACAACCAGCCGAACAACAACATTAAAATCGAAGTCATTCAAGGCGGCGTAAATCCTGAAAAATCCAAGCAGGGCTTTGCGCCGATCCAACTGGAACGAACCAGCGTCACGGGCTTGAAGCACAAGGACGGAACAATTTCGATGGCGCGCGCCTTTGCCGATTCAGCAACGTCGGACTTTTTTATTTGCATCGGCGATCAGCCGGAGTTGGATTTTGGCGGCAAGCGGAATTCCGACGCGCAAGGCTTTGCGGCTTTCGGCAAAGTGGTCAAAGGCATGGACATCGTCAAAAAGATTCAACAATCGCCATTTAAGGATCAGGCGCTGACGCCGCCGATCAAAATTATCAAAGTTCAGCGACTTAAGTAGCCGCTCAGGAGAACCCCCAAATGAAACTCAAACTCGTTGTTGTCTCGCTGTTGGTTTGGTTGCTGTCAGCGCTCGCTTTTGCTCAGCAAGCTAAAGTTATCGCCATCAAAGCTGGCCGTGTGCTGGACGTTCGCACAGGGCAGATGATTCCGAATGCTTTCATCCTGATCGAAGGCGAACG
>DAOMFR010000197.1:0-11473 GCA_035429885.1 Blastocatellia bacterium | reverse complement strand
ATCGGCATAAAACTCTCCAGAAAATTACAAATGAAGCCGGGTTAGGAAAGATAACGGAACATACAGAAATAACGGAAAAGACGGAACCGGGCTGGCCCAATTGAGCTTCTATGAGTTCCGTTCATTCCGTGTGTTCCGTATTCTGTTTTCCTTCTCTGAACGAATTGGTGCCCAATTACGACCAGCGAATTCCCAACGTTTCCAATCCTAGCGAAGGCAGAAGCGCCGCAAGCTTTTCACGCGGCCACACCTGCATTCGTGCATTCCACGGATCAACCACATTCAAACGCTTGGTCGCCACCAATTCGCGCAGACAATCCGGCAAATCCAGCCGCTGCAAAATGCCATACGGCAGAGTTGAAAGTGGCCATTGATACCGGTCGTCCTGCGTCAGTTCATGATAGGACAGCAGCGCATTGTGCAGCGTCACCTGTTTGACCAGCGGGTGCATCACGGCGGCAAACGTGGCCGTGATGGCTCCGATGCCGCGTCCGACCAGATGCAGTTCCTGACAGCCATTCGCCGCAAACAAATCCAGCGTGGCGAGCAGGTCGTGAACGCGGCGACCGCAATACGTTTCGTTCCACATCATCGCCAGCGTCGAATAGAAGTAATCCGTTCCGTACGGCAAAAAGAATTCGTCGGTGGTTTCTTTGTGCAATCGCGCAGTCATTTCGCCGATGCCGCGCACGTCCAGCGCCAACAGCGGCTCGCCATCGGGCACATTCGGAACCTTGCCCGCCACGAGTTCTTCCACTGAAGACAGGTGCGGAACGTAGAGCGTTGCAGATTTGCCGTTCGGGAAAAAGTATTGCGGCCCAGGCTTCGGAATGACGTGCAACATCGCAAACACATTCGCGCCGTTGAACTGCTCAGTCTCAATCAAATACCCATATTCGCGCATTGCTGGACTGACGCGGCGATCACGCACAATCCGATAATTCGGCGGAGCGTTGCGCGCTGGCAGTGCCAGCACCTTGGCAAGCTCAACGCTCAACTCTTTGCCGGAAAGGCGTTGCCGTTTGCTCGCCAATTGCCGAGCGTCTTCGCGGGTGAAATCAAAGCTTCGTTGGGGATTCAGCGGAGCGATTTCGCCTGTCGCAGTCACCTGCAAGGTTGCGTCAGTTTCCGGCGGCACGTCCGGTTCCACTGTCGAAGCCGTCACGCCCGCATGCCGATTGAAAAACCGGTACATCGCTTCGCGCGCGCCCTTGTTGTACCCGTGCGTTTCGGACCCAATGTGTATTTCCACGTCGTCGCCTTTGCCGACGATCGAATACAACCGCTTCACTTCTTCGTACACGGCGCGCACGCCGCGCACATCGAAGAAGTCGTTCTGTTCGCCACCAAAATGCACCGGGCGCGGCAATTGCGCGACATAAAAATCGGCCATGTCACATCCGGCAGCCAGCATTCCGGGAACGATCTGTTCCGCGTCCTGCGCCTCTTCATTTTCCAAATTGTTCAGGTAACGTGTCGCAAAACAATTTGGCGCAACCATCGTGAAGCGGTCATCCAACACATTCAGCCAGGTGGTTTGCGTGCCTCCGCCGGAATTGCCCGTCAAGCCAACGCGCTTCGGATCCACCTCGGGACGCGATAGCAAATAATCCAATCCGCGAATGCCGTCCCAGGCTTCCCACAACGCGAAGTTTCTGCCGAGCAGATTCATCTGATTGCCCGCGACGATGTGCGACACCACGCCCCATTGCACCGACGGTTCGCCGGGTTTGTCGGCATATTCAAACCGTTCGCCTTGTGCGGGCGGATCGAACATCAACACGACGTACCCTTGCCGCGCCAGATTGCGCGCATATTCCTGATACTTCGGTTCGGCCTTGCCGTTGCGCGTATGCCCGCACGGCGCCAGCACAGTGGGCAGTTTTCCGCTCTTGTTTTTGGGAACGTACAGATTGGCCGTGACGGGATAGTTCGGGCGACTTTCGTAAATCAGTTTTTCGATGGTGTAGGCGTCGCGTTCGACTTTGCCCGTGATGCGCGCATTGAGCGGCGTGCGTTCGGGCAAAGGACCAAAACAGGCGCGGAGTTTTTGCCGCACTTCATCGCGCAGCTTCATCACCTGCGACGGCGTCTTGATTGCGGCGCGCGCTTGCGTGCGTTTAGCCATCATTTCGCGGCTGCGCGCGACGAAATACTCTTGCAACATGTGGCCGTAGCGAAACTCGCGGGCCGCTTGCGCAGTCGTTGTTTGCAGCCAAATGTCTCCCGCCAGGGTATCCGAACCATGAAAACAAAACAGCGCGCCAGCCGCAGCCGTCACGCTGTTCTTCAAAACTTCGCGTCGAGTGAATCCTTGAGTCATCATCGCTCCAAGAAAAAGGTAGAGCAACCTGCCGAGGTTGCTCTGTATACTCGAAAGACGCCTTGGAAGAAATCAGGGCAACCTCGGCAGGTTGCCCTACTCTTATTTTTTGAACTTCGCCAACTGCTCTGCGAAAGGATTGTTGAATCCAGGTTTTTCCGGTCGCTGTGGTTTGCGATCCTGACGATTGTCCTGACGGTTATCGCGCCGATCTCGGTTGGGATTCGGACGACGATCCTGACTTCGATCGCGTGGTTCCGCCTGACGGTCGCGTGGCATTTGCCGCGAAGTTTCGGCGTCGCTTTTCATCGTCAAAGCAATCTGCTGTTTTTCCAGATTTACTTCCAACACGCGCACGGTCACGCGATCGCCGGGGTTGACGACTTCGCGCGGGTCTTTGACGAATTTGTTGCTGAGTTGCGAAATGTGAACCAAGCCGTCCTGGTGCACGCCGATGTCCACGAACGCGCCAAAGTTCGTCACGTTGGTGACAATGCCAGGGCAGGTCATGCCTGGCATCAAATCTTTGACTTCGTGGATGTCTTCGCGGAAGGCGAATGCGGAAAACTCTTCGCGCGGATCGCGTCCCGGTTTGGCCAATTCGTTGATGATGTCCGTGAACGTGAAATCACCAACTTCAGCTTTCAAATCTTCAGCTTGTTTGACCAGTTCGACGCCGCTGCCGGTCAACTCGCCCACGCCTTTGCCCAAGCGCGCCGCCAGTCTTTCAAGAGAATCGTATCGTTCAGGGTGAACGCCTGTGTTATCCAGCGGATGCTGGCTGTTCGGGATTCGCAGAAAGCCCGCCGCCTGCTCAAACACTTTAGCGCTGAAGCGCGGGATTTCCAGCAACTGCTGGCGCGATTCAAACAAGCCTTTGGTTCCGCGATGTTCGACGATCTTTTTCGCCATCGAAGGCCCAATGCCGGAAACGCGCGCCAGCAAATGCGAAGACGCCGTGTTCAGATTCACGCCGACCGAGTTCACGCACACATCCACCACCAAATCCAGAGACTTCTTCAGCGCAGGCTGATTCACGTCGTGCTGATACTGGCCGACGCCAATGCTCTTGGGATCAACTTTGACCAATTCGGCCAGCGGATCTTGCAAGCGGCGCGCGATGGAAATCGCTCCCCGCACGGTCAAATCCAAATCGGGAAATTCTTCGCGGGCGACATCGCTGGCGGAGTAAATGCTTGCGCCGGATTCGTTGACCATCACAACGGGCACATTCAAGCCTGCTTCTTTCAGCGCGTCACGGACAAACGTTTCGGTTTCGCGCCCGGCAGTTCCGTTGCCAACAGCAATAGCGCGAATATTAACGTTGCTGACAACTTCAGCCAGCAGTTTTTTCGCGCGTTCCTGTTCGCTTGGGCTTTGCAGGTGAATCACATCGCTGGCGACATATTTGCCGGAATCGTCCACCACCGCCAACTTGCAACCGGTGCGAATGCCAGGATCAACGCCGAGCACGGCTTTGGCTCCAAACGGAGCGGCCAGCAACAGCTTGCGAACGTTTTCGGCAAAAACTTTGATCGCGGCTTCGTCGGCAATATCTTTCAATGTGCGATGAACTTCAGTTTCGATACTGGGCAGCACGTAAGCTTTCAGTGCCATACGCGCCGATTTTTGCAGCACGTCTTTGATCGGCTGTTCACATTCGACGGTTGCGGGGCAAGCTTCGGCATCAAAGGCTCCCTGCAAAATCAAATCAAAGTCGGGGTCTTCGGGCCCGGCACCGATGGTCAATGTCAGTTCTTCTTCCATCCAACCGCGCCGCATCGCTAAGTAACGATGCGAAGCTTCGGGTTTCAGCAACGATTGAATCGGTTCGAAGTAATCGAAATAGCGTTCAAACTTGCTGGCGGGTTTGGCTTTTTCAGCTTTGGTGGTTTTGCCTACGCCCCGCTCAAAGACTGTTTTGCGAGTGTGTTCGCGCAGTTCCAGCGTTTCGGCCAGTCGTTCGGTCAAAATATCCTGAGCGCCGCTGATGGCCGTGGCAGCATCGTTGATGTTCTTTTCGGCGTTGTAAAACGCCAGCGCGAATAAATCGAGCGTCTGCCCGGCTTCTGGAACTGCCGCGCCATGCGCGATATCCCAAATCCAGTTGGCCAACGGTTCCAAGCCTGCTTCTTTGGCAATGGTCGCTTTGGTTTTGCGCTTTTGCTTGTAAGGCAGGTAAATGTCTTCCAGCGTGTCCAGATTGAAAGCGGCCAGAATCTTCTCTTTCAGTTCTTCGGTCAGTTTGCCCTGACGTTCGATTTCTTCGACGATGAAGGCTTGGCGTTTGATGATTTCATCCCAACGCTCTTTGCCGTTAATGACATTGGCGATGGCGACTTCGTCGAGATTGCCGGTTTGCTCTTTGCGATATCGAGCGATGAACGGAATCGTCCCGCCTTCTTCCGTGAGCTTCAAAACTGCGTTTGCTGATTGGACTGGAATGTCCGCGTGAATGGATTGGAACCAGGTTTCAAATGTCATGCTGTGAAATTTTCAGATGTAGAGTTTTTGGTATTTGGAATTACGTGCGAGAGTCGGATTGTAGATAGTTGATTGAACAAAGCAAGCGAGTCAGTACCGCGCGCGGTAGCAAGCAGTAAAGTTTGCGCTCCCTATCGGTCGCGGTACTGATTCAGCGTTTTGCGAACCATGCGCAAGACGGATTCTTCCGTTGTTAGCTCGGCAATTTTTTCAATTTCAACCCAAGCCAGGTCTTTCGATTCGCTGCTGACGACCAGCGGAACAGTTCGGTCTGCGGCAAATAAAAATCGAATGTCGTAATGAAAGTGCGCAGGTTCTTTTGGATTGGCGGGAATGGCGTGAACGTCCACGTCAAAGATTTGATCGGAAAGAGGCTGCACATTCTGCAACCCGGATTCTTCGCAGGCTTCACGCCAAGCGGCACTGAGCATATCTGCATCGTCTTCGACGTGACCGCCAAGCTGCACCCAGCAATCGAACTTTCCGTGATGCGTCAGCAAAGCGTGCGAATGGTCTTCGCATATCACCCAGGCTGAACCGGTCAGATGGCCAGCCAGTTGCTGGCGCGAATGAAAGTTGTCGTAACTCCGCACAAACTGTTTGATGTCCGCCAGCATTTGCGCTTCATGCGCGTCGGCGGGTTGATGAGCATCGAGCAGAAGTAAAATTTGTTCTCTATTCATTTCATTTGTCTGAGTTTGTGAGCCTGCCTCGGTCGCTACTGCTTCTCGGTTCCGAGCCAATTATTCATTCCTCAAAATTCCCAAAGGCTTTTTGACCATCACGTCCCAGCTTGAAAGCACACCGACCAATATCACAACGGCAAACGTTACAACCACTCCGAGCAGATTTACTGACGGAATGAATCGCCAATGAATCTTCAACGCTTTTTCAGCAATCGCCCACGTCAGAGCAATTGCCGACACAGACCCAATCAGTCCAGCCAGCAATCCGAGCACACCGTATTCCACCAGCAGTGTCCAGACGATCAGCTTCTTTTTGGCGCCCAGCGTTTTCAGAATCGCGGATTCATACAACCGATGGAATTTCGTCATCGCAATCGAGCCGATCAGAATCAGCACCCCGCTCAGAAAGACAAATCCTCCGACAAAGGAAACCGCCAGCGAAACTTTGCGCACGATGCCGCGCGCGATTTCGATGATGTCGCGCACATCCACGACGGACAGGTTCGGAGCCTTGTCCACCAGTTCGCGCTGCAACTGCGCGCGCGCAGTGGTTTCCGTAGGGCCTTTGATAGCACTGATGTACATCGTCGGTGCGTCGTCCAGGCTTCCCGGTCTGAAAATAACCAGAAACCCTGTTCGCGCATTGCGCCAATCCACACGACGAATGCTGGTGACGCGCGCCGTGATCTTTCGGCCAAGCACGTCAAACGTCATCGCGTCGCCGACATTCAAGCCCAGTTCGTCGTGCATCAGTTCTTCGATAGAAACTTCCGGCTCGGCGCTTGGCGTCGGTTCCCAGATGTTTCCAGCGATGATTTTTTCGTTGTCGTCGAGCTTGGCGCGGTACGTCAGCACGTATTCCCGTCCCAGCATGCCACTATTTTGGCCACTATTTTGGCCTCCATTTTGACCGCGATTTTCCCGCTGAGAATTTTCCGTGCGCGTACGATCCAGATTTACTTCGCTGCCATTGATGGCCGCAATTCGAGCGCGAATGGTGGGAATGATTTCCGGTTTGTTGCCAGTGAATTTGGCGACGGTTTCTTCGACGGCGGGCCGCTGGTCACGCTGAATATCAATCAGGTACATGTCGGCTTTGAAGTTTTCCAGATCCACGCCGAGTTCGTAGCGCAGATTCAATTGCAACGACCGCACGCCGACGACAAAAAACACTCCCAGGCCGACAGCCATCAAAATGATGCGCGTCTGATTGCCGGGGCGATATAGGCTGTTGATTCCCTGGCGCACGGTAAACGAAGGCACACGGCGAAACCCGCGAACGAATTTCATCAACGCAGTCGCCGTCAGATTCAACACCAAGGTCATCGCCGCCAAGGCAATCAAGAAGATGCCGCCGATTTTGAATGACCCGGCTTGCCAGCTTGAGATGGCCAATAGCCCGGCGACGACCAAAATTCCGACGACGATTTGCACCCAATCAATCCTTTTTCCGCCGAGGGCTTCGCCGCTCCGCAAGACCAGAATCGGCTTGATCCGTCGAATTTGCAGCAGCGGCAACAAGGAAAATAACAACGACACCAGCATGCCGATAGTTAATCCTTGTAGCGCGGCTTGCCACGTCAGCCGGATTTCCACGCTAGGCGGCAAAATCTCCGCAAAGAATTTCGGCAATCCCCAAGCAAGAATTTGCGCCAGCAACAAGCCGAACAAACTGCCCAGCAAACCCAACGCGAGCACTTGAATCAGATACGCGCCGAGCACGCGGGCATTGCGTCCGCCCAAGGTTTTCAAAATCGCAATCGTCTTCATCTTTTGCTGAACGAACACGCGCGTCACGCTGGAAATACCAATGCCACCCAGCACCAAAATCACCAATCCGATCAGGCTTAAGTAATCTTCCACTTGCGTCAACGATTCGCTCAGGCGGTCTTGCGAAAAACGAAAGGAACGAACCGTAATGCCCGATTGCGATTGCAGATCATTCCGCAGCTTGGTGACCAACTGATCCATTTCACCTTCGCGTGTTTTGAACAGCACACGATGCCGAACGCGACTGCCAAACGTAGTCAGTCCGGCGGCAACCGCATCATCGTAAGCAATCATGACTCGCGGACCGATGCTGAACGCATTCATCGTATTGCCAGGTTCCTGTTCGATGACGCCGCGAATGGTGAAATCCAGATTGCCGATTTTGAGCGTTTCGCCAACTTTTAATCCCAGCGCCGTCAGCAATGTCTGTTTGACCAGCGCGCCGTGGCCTTTGAATAAGTCGTGCGAAAATGGCTGCCCGTCGGCCAGAAGCATTTCGCCGTAAAACGGAAATCCCGGCTGAATGGCTTTCAGTTCAACCATCTTGGGTGTTCCCAACCAGTCTTCTCCCGACCGAGCCATTGTCGCTGTTTCCAGCACCTCGACGTGTGCCGCGACCAGTGGTGACGCGTAAATGCGTTCCAGCGCGGCCTTGGCCTCGGTGCTCCAGGGATTGTTGGAAGAAGCCTGAACATCCGCAGTCATCAAGGAACGAGCGTCACCGGTTAATGCCGTTTTTAGGTTTTGCACCAGTGATTTCAACGCGACGATGGAACCGACGCCGATGGCGATGCAGATGAAAAAGAACAGAAGCCGATGCCACGAAGCGCGAATTTCACGATAAGCAAGATTGAAGATAAAGTTCATAAGGGATTAGAGCTTGAGCAATTGTTCGCGCAACGCGCGCGCCTGCAACCGGCTGACATTAAGCTGTTGATTGTTGTGCAACGTCACAACGTAAGTTCCTCCCGGCAAAGGATTGATGCGGCTAATCTGGCTGACATTGGCCAGCGCACTGCGCGACAGGCGGACAAACTTGGCCGGGTCGAGCCGGGTTTCGATGTCTTTCAGCCGGTACGAAAACGAATAACGGCGATTGTCGGTCGTGGTCACATTCAACAATTCGCCATCAGCAACAATCGAAGCGACGGTTTCGACCGGAACCAGGACAATGTCTTCGCGCTGACGGACTGGAATGCGTTCTAAAAATCCTGTGCGAGCCGTTTCGTAATCCGCCGCCGCCGCCCTGACCCGCTCTGCTTCAATCTCTCGCAGTTCGGATTGTTCCAGTCGCTCCTGTGCGCGGTTGATAGTGTCGCGCAGTCGCGATTGCTCGACAGGTTTGAGCAAATAATCCACCGCATTCAATTCAAACGCTCGCACGGCGTATTCGTCATAAGCGGTGACAAACGCAAACAGCGGAAGTCGGTCTTTGCGCAACGAGCGCACAACGCCTAATCCATCCAGCTCCGGCATCTGCAAATCGAGCAAGGCTAGATCGGGCCGAGTTTGCTCAATCATCTCGACGGCTTCCGCGCCATTAGTGGCTTCGCCGATCAGCTCAACATCCTCAAACGATTTCAGTGTCGCCGCCAGAAAAGAGCGCGCAGGGCGTTCATCGTCGGCGATTACCAATCTCAGTTTCGTCTCCATAAACCCATCATGCCACGAAGTTAGCGCCAAAAAGAAACGCGGGACGAAAAGCTGAAAGCTCTTCGTCCCGCGTCTGGTTACGTGCGATTTTCGCCTAAGGCAATCAAAAAGTTGCCCGGCACCGTGGTTTAGAAGAATGGAACCACGATGGAGTACGAACCCAGCAACTGCAAGGCATGCAAATTGTGGCCGCCAACGAACACCGGCCCTTTGCCGAATACCGAACCCAAAATGGGACGTCCCGAAGCCGTCATACGAATCCAACCGGTTCGTCCCGAAGGAACGTGACGGTTAATGCCTCCGCCGCGATTGAACAGCGACAGAAAACTTTCGTACCGGTAACAGCTTACGGTGAAGCTGCTGGAAATGGCGACTTCAGCATCGTTGTAAAGCAGCGTGAAAACGCTGGTATTAACAACCCCGCCGATAATCAGATTGTTTGATGGGCTGAAAATGGACAAGTAGTTAGAATCCACGGTTTGGCTGTTGAAGGTTGCCACGGCCAATGCGCTAGGAAGCTGTTCGTAATCCACACCGTCGAACTTCAGAATCGTTTGACCTTCCCCATCTGGCAAAACATCACCAGCCGAGCGTTTGGCAACAGTCATCGCTTGCAGATAAGCGGTAATGCCGTTGTTCTCGCGAATGAATTCCGAGCCGATCAAACTGTTGAACTGCGTTGGGCCTCCACCGCCGGTTGCAACGGCAACGATGTAACCGGTGATGCCCGGATCGAAATCACTGACCAGAAAGCTGGCCGTTTGATTCTGCGTCAACCCAACGAATGAATCCGCAATGGAACAGCTGGCGCCATCAACTAAAAAGAGGTGAACGTTAATTCCCGAACTTTGATTGACGTTGGTGATATTGATTTGAGTGTCACCCATTGCCGGGTTCACAGGATTGCTGGTGTAACGGCTGAAAAAGAGCACACTGCCCGGTTTCATGTCGCCAATGCTGCTCTGTCCAACCGGATACTGTGCGAAAGCGGCAGCGCTCATCAATGCGACAGCGCATACAACAAACGTAGAGTGTGTTAAGCAACGAAAAAGTTTTTGGATCATAAAATCCCTCCGAAAGTCCTTACAATAAAGAATGCCATGTTGAAAATTACGGCCACCACCGACAAGCGAGGTATCGTCGTCACAAATGACCAGGCTTCGGTGGCGCACCTTTCCGACTAAAGAAGTCAGGCCGTTTCACAGTCAGGCCAACCAGACCGTAAGCAAACTGTTGCCGGGTAAAACAATCGGTCGCACCTGTATGACTGTTTTCTTGAAGCTGTTTCAATTTACTTTGAGCCTGACCGACTCACCTGAAGTCGGCCACCGGGGGCGAGAAAGCATTTATACGAAGCAAGCTGAATCCTTGAATGGGGATCCGAACTCGGTGAAGCAAATCTATTTAACATGAATGTGAGGAGTTAATTGTGAATCAATCAACTTCTATTGCCACATCTTGATGCCAGTTCAATGCGGCCAGTGAATCTTACACAAAGGATTGACAGACTGGCAACGGTTTTAATTCTTATAAGTCAATCGCTTAACCGTCCGATGCCTTTGTTGCACTTAGCCTAGGGTTGGGTTGGTTGAATTTTACGGATTGGGGAAATTTCTTTCGCTCAAATCGTCAATGCTGCCTTTCAAGGGCTGTTTTTTGTAAAGCCAGTGCATTCGTTGCAGCCTCCACCCCCCGAGGCGCTTCCAGGGCAGGCGAACGACATACCCTTGCAGCTTGAAATCCTGTGAGTTCAGTCGCTGATACCCCGCCGCTTCAAAATCTTCCGCCCGAAGCCGATACCATTTTGGGCCGGTTTCGTCTTCCCACAGCACCAACGTGCCTTCAGGCGACTCGCGAATCAGCCGTAAATTCTGGTTGCGATCAGCCGTGAATGCCGGATTTTCTAACGGATCGCGGCCAAACAGGACGCGCGGATAGGCTTGGCTAGTAATTAATCGGGTGTACTGCGTGACGGAACCGGACTCAAACAATTCCGGGCGATTCAGTCGAATCCAGTCATGCATCGTGTCCACTGCCCAAGCATCGCGCGCGAACCGAATGCTGTCCACATACCCCAGACAGCTTAGCCCCGAAAAGAGAAGAACAGCGTAAACGATGACAGGCTTCGACAGATTAAAAAACCGGCGTTGCCGTTCAGCCCAATCATTCCACCCTGCCAGCGTGATCAAAGCCACCACGGGCGAAACGCAAACAAAGTATCGCGCATACCCAGCCGAGCCGAACCAACCACGCGTAAACATCAAGGAATGCAACACAAACAACGTTAAAAATGAGGACGTGGCAAATCCAAGTTCGCGCTTTTTAAGCGACCGCCATAACCCTGCCAGAAACGGCACCACTAGCGGAAGCCCGGCGATCAGCGGAAGTTGCACCGCGTACCACCATATTGGTCCTGTACCGTTCGCACGCCCATCTACCTGCCAATCCGGTGGCCAGTTGTGAACAATCCACAACTTATCGCCAGTCATCCAATAAGCCACTAACCACCACACGAACATTCCACTTGCCAACAACAAACATTGCAGCAGGCGCAAAA
>DAOMFR010000196.1:0-11558 GCA_035429885.1 Blastocatellia bacterium | reverse complement strand
AACGCGAACCCAAACTTGTCCAGTGGGCGCACGCCGCAGGCCTGACCGTCACGCCGTACACGTTCCGTTCGGCAATGACCGGCAAATACAAAGACGTCCGCGAAGAGATGAGTCAATTTCTGTTCACGTATGGCGTAGACGCCTTGTTCACCGATAATCCCGATCAATTTCCGAGGCAGTGAAAGAAAAAGAAGAGTTACGTGCAGAAAGCGAGCGAAGATTATGCAGAAAACAGTCCGAACCTGCGAAGTGAAATTCCGAAAGCGCTGCCCTCAGCTTTGGGAAAATTTGAAAGAAACTGAAAGCGAAGCGGTCAGGTTTTGTGAAGAGTGCAGCAAGAACGTGTACTACGCCAAAACTGATCAAGAAGCGATTGGCTATGCGGAGCAGGGCTTTTGTATTGCGAAGGAAAAAATTGTTGAGCAGCAAAAGTCGATCGTGCTGGGAATGCCTACAAAACCGTTTACCCATCAAGAATACGAGGAAATGGAAGAGTCACGGCTTGACTCAGATAAGGATACGGCCCTCAGCAATATCCAATACACTGATGTGAGGTGCATGGAATGCGGTTACCCAATATTTCCCGAATGGCGAAAGACGTGTCTGGTTTGTACAGCGGTAGTTTCAAATGAAAAGAAGTAATGCCAATTCAGCGCCCTGGCGAACGAAGAAATTTTACGTGATTGAGTCTTGCTGCATACAGCATCGCTTGGGTTCGCAAATTGCGCGAACTCAAGTCCACCTGCACTCTGCGACTATTGTTCGCTCTTGCTGGTTAAAATCGAATTGAACAGCAGCGGCAGCGTCGCCAAACTCTGCGCGCGGTATTGAGGCCGGAAGCCGAACAGGATCACGCGGCCTTTGCCAATCTTTGCTTCGACCATCGCGGCTTTTCCGCGAATGAGTTTGTCGCCCAGAATCCAACCGCTCAGCAGTGGATTGTCGGCGTCCGGATATTTGGCGATGACTTTGACAGTGGCGGGGTCGGTGACTTCAAACGCCGGGCTGCCTTCAAACCACGCGATGGATTCTTTTTCCAAGCCGAAGCTGAGGTTCGATGACAAATCCAACTGCGTGCGCAGGATCGAACCCGGACAATAAAAATCACGCTGCGAAACGCCTTTCAGCACATTGCGCACGGGAACGCCCAATCGTTCAATCGCGAAGTTCGACGCGTTGTTGAACGTAATCACCGTGCCGCCCGCTTCGACAAAGTCCCGCAAGGCTTTGACGCCCGCTTCGCCCAAGCCCCCGGCAAATTCCGCCGGATACCCGCCGCGCATTTCTTCGTCGCCTCCGCCGGCGCGCGAACCTGCGCCGGGCAATCCGTTGACCAAAGCTCCTGTGGATTGATCCGGCAAAATGATCGCGTCGTATTTCGCAGCCAGATTTCCTGCGCGGACTTCGTCGTGGAGCAATTGTTTGAATTCGAATTTGTATTGGTCGAACAGCCAGCGTGTCCAGCCTTCGTCCATCGCCGCGTTGTAGTTTTTGTACATCGCCACGCGCAAGCCGGTGCTCGACCGCACGCGAGATTGGATGACCAAAGAAACGGGCTCAGTTCCGGCCTGGACGGTGAATTCCCCTTTGACGGGAATTGCCTTGAAATTCATCAACAGCGGCAGGGTGTGCGCCGTCACGTCATACGGACGTTTCGGAGGTCCGCCCGGATATTCGCGCAAATCGGGATAAGCTTGCGCTTCCAGCAACGCCTTGGCGAAACCGCCGTATGGCTGTTTCATAAACACGATGTGCGTGCCCGCCGGATAGGTTTTGCCGTCGGCGGTGAACTCTTGCCGGGCGCGATGAAGTTCCACGCCCCCGCGCCGCAAAACGGAGAGCGCGCGATCCAAGCCTTCGGTTTTGAAGTAATAGCTGACCTCTTCGGTCGAAGACGGTTCGTTGGTGATTTTGCCGACCAGCGCTTCGCTTTGATCGTGTTTTTCCTTTTCGGTGCCGCTGACGGTTTTCAGTCCCGTGCGCAATCGCTGGTACGCATCCGCCAGGGATTTCGGCACTTCGGGTTCTGGCAGCACGAACGCGTACGGCATGCCTTTGGCTTCGACGGCGCGTTTGCTGATTTCGTAAAAGTTGCGCAGGTGCGTTTCGCGATTGCGCGCGGCGTGATTCAGCAAAGCGAATGCGGCGGCGGTTTGGTAATCCACGATGTCGCGGATCGTCCAACGACCGCCATTCCAGACTTTCGGAAAATTCCACGAGGAAACTTTGCCGTTGTAATTAAAACCTCCGCCAATTTGATTGAAAGGAATTTCCACGGGCGTCGCCAATCGCGCGCTGGCGGTTTCGGACAGAATGCGCAAACCCGCGTGGTAATGCGAATACGCACGCGCAGGCGACCAGGCGTCGTACATTGTGTTGAACACTACGCCGCTTTTTCCTCCGGCGATCACTTCCCAAGCCATCGCCGTTCCCAGCGCGTTGACGCCCGCGATCAAGGCCGGGTCCACGTTGGGTTCCCACGGTTCCATGTACGGCGGAACGAACAGCCGCGCAGCGCCGCCTCCCATCTGGTGAACGTCGTGCAGAATTTGCGGACGCCAGACATTGAGCAGCTTGTCCACGGTCAATTGCGTTTCGACTTGCGTGAAAGCGTACCAGTCGCGGTTGTTATCGTGGCCGGTGTAATGGTGATACAGCTCCGGCGGCGCGGTGCCTTCAGCGGGTGTGCCCAGCGTTTTCTGATACCAGTTGGCGACGATGTCCGTGCCATCGGGATTCAGCGACGGAACCAACAGGATGACGACGTTGTCCAGAATCTGTTTGATTTCCGGTGACTCTTCGGACGCCAGCCGGTAAGCCAATTCAGTTGCCGTAAACGTTCCGCCGACTTCGGTTGCGTGAATGCTGCACGTGATGACGACGACAGTTTTGCCGGCGTGAATCAAATCGGTGATGCCCGCTTCAGTGGAAGTCGTCAGCAATCGCGGATCGGACAGCCGCAGTTGAATCTGTTTGAACTCATCCAGCCGTTTCAAGTTCTCTGGCGAAGAAATCGTCGCTGCGACAAACGGTCTGCCAAGCGTTGTCTTGCCCAATTCGTCCAGCTTGATGCGGTCGCTGGTTTCAGTCAGCCGTTTGAAATAGGCAACAAACTGTTCCCACTTGGCCAGCTTTCGATCTTCACCGATTTTGAAGCCGAGCACGGTTTCAGGCCGGGGAACTTTGGAAGACCCAGCAACAAGTGAAACGTCTCTGCCTGATTGAGCCAATCCGGCAACGAAAAAACAGGCAAGCAACGTGGCTGTGCAGAAAAAGCGGAGCAACCGATTCAACATTGGAATTGAGTCCTTTTTTTGGTTTGAGTGCTTGATTTAGCAGCGATGCGCCGGTAATTTAACACCGCAACCCCAAGAAACAAATTCTCTCCAATTCCAGAAATCAGAAACGAGTGCGAACAGAATGAAACGATTGCCCTGTGTTTTTTCGCTCTTTTTGTTGATTGTCGCGTCAGCTTTACCCGTTGTCGGCGACAAGTTTGGCAAGTCCAGGTCGGTTGCAGAATCGAACGTACCGACAAGCAAAACTGAATCAGCCAATCAATCAAAGCGCCCCAGACTCGCCGTCAAAGCGTCATCTGTCAGAAAGCCTGTCGGCAAAAAGTCTGCCGCGAAAGCTTCCGCTAAGTCTTCCCGCAAACCAGCCGTCAAAACAGCGGTGCTCAGTCACGCGCCGAGTTCTACTGCTTCGCCAAGAAATCCCAACGGCTCCGCAATGGAAGAATATTTGTATCGGTTGCAGGCGGAAGGCCGCAATCTGAGCTTGCATGGCGTTTACGTCGAACGATGGGACAGCGGCCAGCCGTTGGCGCGGTTGAATGAAAACGCCGTGTTTAATCCGGCGTCAGTGATCAAGCTGGCAACGACATTGGCGGCGCTGGATCGGCTGGGGCCGAATCATCACTTCCGCACGGAATTTCGCGCCGCAGGTTGGATCAATCCGCAAACAGGCGAACTGGTCGGCGATCTATTGCTGGTCAGCGGACGCGATCCCGCTTTTTCCATTCGGGACGCTCAGGAAGTCGGCGACGCCTTGCGGCGGATGGGCATTCGGCGCGTCACCGGCAGCTTGGTGGTCGCGGGCGAATTCGTCTGCAATGAAAATTCGCGGTCGGATGTTTCCGCCGGAGTGTTCCGCCGTCAGGCGAGAATCGCCATTCAAGGGCAAACGCGATTCATTCCCAACACGCCGGATCTTCAGAATGCGCCTTTGCTGGTGACGGTTGAATCAGATTCGTTGGTGAAAATTGCACGGTATCTGAACGCGCATAGCAGTAATGCGATGGCAGACATGCTGGCGCTGCACGTCGGAGGTCCGGCTGGCGTTCGGAGCTTTCTGGTGGCGCGGCTCGGCCTGCCTTTCGAAGCGACATACATCTCTCACGGTTCCGGATTGGATGTGAATCGCCTGACTCCGCGCGACACGGTTCGCGTGTTGCGCGCATTGGTCGAGCGGCTGTATGGATACAGATTGCGTCCTGAAGACGTGTTGCCCATTGCCGGAATTGATTCAGGCACTTTGGCTGGACGATTTGCCGAAGCTCAGTTCACAGGCAGCGTGCTGGCTAAAACCGGAACACTACACGACACAGACGACGGCGTAGCTGCTCTGGCAGGCATGATGAACACGCGAAGCTGTGGCGCATTGCTGTTCACGGTATACGACATGGCCGAAGGCCGCCGTGTGCTGCAACTTCGCCGCGTGCAGGATGATTTGCTGAAAGGGTTGATGACCGAATGCGGCGGCTCAACGCCGATCGCGTATCGTCAGGAAAACGATACCTTGTTCCGCCCGCAAAGCCGCGTGATCATTAATCAGCCACGCGACTAACCAGAGCTTGGGAGATGGGAGATGGGAGATAGGAGTTGGGATTCGCGGTCACACATTCGTCGTCCTAAAACTAATTCCTAACTCCCATCTCCTATCCACCAATTCCGTAAATTCTTTTTTCCCGCTGCAAGAACGTTTCTAAGCCTCCGTTCATCTGTCACCAACTCCGAAAATCACTGGCATCCGTGACTTCTGCTGACGATTACCTGTCCGCAGATCAAGACGTTTTTGCATTACAAAACTGACAGGAGACACCACTATGAAGGTCTGTCCGAAGTGTGCCCGTAGCTTTGCTGAAGCGATGCGTTTTTGCCCACAAGACGCGACGGAGTTGGTCAAATATGATTTGCGCGCCGATCTGAACCGATTGGGAGAATTCCGATTTTTAGTTCCCACCGAATCGTTGCTGGCGCGATTGCGGCGCGAATGCGCTGAAGCGATTTACGACTTCAAACACAATCCGAAAAGTTTTCTCGCTGGATTGCTGCGCGGTGAAGGCAGCAGCCGTCGTCGCAAACAAATGCTGCAAGCCGGAGTGGCGACGGCAGTGATGGCATATTCCGCAATCATCATGACCGGAGTGTTGATTGGCCTATTCAAGTCGCCCGTACAACTGTCTGAAGCCAAAGAGCCGGAGGCAATTATTGATATTGAATGGGTGGATAAAGTGTGGTCCGCTCCAGCGTTCAACCCCAAATCCGCGCAAACCAAACACGCTGCCAACAATGCTGGAATGCTTGGCGGTAGTTTCAACCGACCACAACATTCCGGCGGTGGCGGAGGAGGACACGACAATTCGCCTGCGCGGTTTGGCAGGCCGCCTCAAGCTTCGCTGCTGCAATTGCAACCGCCAACGCTAAAACTTCCCGACGTAAAAGCAACGCTCATCACGCCGATGACAGTGGTTGCCGATCCGAATGCATTTTTGAAATACCAAGGCCCGATTGGTGATTGGCGCGGCAAAGGCAAAGAAAGTTCGCTGGGCGACGCAGGCAGAAACGGAATTGGCGATGACCCAGGCGATGGGTACAGCAACGGAAAGGATAAGAATGTCGGCGGAGATTCTCCACGCTTTGGCAACAACAACCCAACGGGAACCGGCAACGAAGTCTTCGCCGCCACTGCCAGTTTGCGCCCAACGATCCTTTACAAGGAACGAGCCAAATACACGGAAGAAGCTCGGCAAAACAAGGTTCTAGGCACAGTCGTCCTCAGCCTGATTTTCGGGGCCGACGGCCGCATTTACCATGTTCGCGTCGTCCACTCTCTTCCCAGCGGGTTGACCGAAGAAGCGATTTTGGCAGCACAAAAGATTCGCTTTGCGCCGGCAGTGCGTAACGGGCGTCCAGTCAATATCCGCATGCAGTTGGAATACAACTTTATGCTGTACTGAACAGTACTTTGAGTTTTCTCCACAATCTCCAGTCCCTAATTTGACGCCGCCGAAGTCGCCCCAGGCGCCGCAGGCAGAGAGGAGTTGGACACGGAGCAACGAGGTCGTGCAGGCATCGTTACTTCATCGTTCTCTGTTTGCGGTGTCTGCGGGGACTTCGGCGGCCTTTTTTGAAAACCACGCTCGCTACCGCTCGCGGGACTGACTCAATTGCGCCTTCAGAAAACGCCCCGTGTGCGAAGCTGACACTTTGGCAATCTCTTCCGGCGTGCCAATGGCAACCACTTCGCCTCCGCCAATGCCGCCTTCCGGGCCAAGGTCAATCACCCAGTCAGCAGTTTTGATCACATCCAGATTATGTTCGATAACCACCAGCGAAGATCCCGCTTCCAGCAAGCGGCGAAATGACGCCAGCAATTTGTTGATGTCATCGAAATGCAATCCCGTCGTCGGTTCATCGAAAATGTACAGCGAACGATCACCGGACGCTTTGGCCAGATACGAAGCAAGTTTGACGCGTTGGGCTTCGCCGCCCGAAAGCGTCGTCGCCGATTGTCCCAATCGCAAATATCCCAACCCGACATCGTCCAGCACTTTCAGTTTGGCGGCCAGACGTGGCAACGCGGAAAAGAATGCGATGGCTTCGCGCACGGTCATCTGCAAAACTTCATGGATGTTTTTGCCACGGTACAACACGTCCAGAATCGAATTCTTGAACCGCTTGCCATTGCACTCTTCGCAGACCAGTTCGACGTCCGCCAGAAACTGCATTTCGACCGTCACGGTTCCGTCGCCTTCGCATACGTCACAGCGCCCGCCGGGAACGTTGAATGAAAAATGACTGGGATTGAATCCGCGCGCCTGAGCTTCACGCGTCGAAGCAAACGCTTCACGAATCGCGTCATACACTTTGATGTATGTCACGGGATTCGACCGAGGCGTGCGGCCAATCGGCGATTGATCCACCAGAATGATTTCATCCACGAATTTGCCGCCTTCGATGGAGGCGAAATCACCGACAGAACCAGTCCAATCGCCGCGCTGTTTTTTCAGTCCGGCGAACAGGCATTCGTGAACCAAGGTAGATTTTCCGGAACCGCTGACGCCCGTGATGCAAACCATTTGGCCCAGCGGAATCGTCACATCAATGTTTTTCAAATTGTGAGCGCGCGCGCCGCGAATCGTGATTTGGTTTTTGCTCGCGACGCGATGCTCTTTCGGAATTTTGATCTGCGCCTCGCCGCGCAGATATTTTCCGGTCAGCGAACCTTCATGCTTCAACAGGTTTTTGAACGTTCCTTCGTAAATCAGCTCGCCGCCCAGTTCGCCCGCGCCCGGCCCAATGTCCAGAATGCAATCGGCTGCGCGCATCATTTCGGCTTCGTGTTCGACGACCAACACGGTGTTGCCGATGTCGCGCAAGTTTTCCAGCAAACCAATCAGCCGCGCGCTGTCTCGCGGATGCAGTCCGATGCTGGGTTCGTCCAAAACATACAACGCGCCAACCAGCGAAGCTCCCAAATGTGTGGCCAGTTGAATGCGCTGCGCTTCGCCGCCGGACAAGGTCGCCGCCAGCCGATCCAGCGTCAGGTAATCCAATCCGACGTCGTCCAAAAACCGCAGCCGGGAACGAACTTCTTTGAGCAAGCGATCGGCAATGGCGGTCTGCTCTTCGGTCAGGTTCAGTCCGTCGAAAAATGCGCGTGCATCTTTGATCGAAAGCGCCACGACTTGCGGCAACGTTTTGTCGCCGATGAAAACCGCGCGGGCTTCAGCTCTCAATCGCCCGCCATCGCAATCCGGGCAGCGCGTGTAACCGCGATATTTCGAAATCAACACGCGAATGTGCAGCTTGTATTTTTTCGTTTCCAGATACGCGAACAGCCCTTTCACGCCCCCGTAATCCCCTTTGCCCTCAATCACAACTTGTTGCTGTTCGGCTGGCAAAGCGGCAAAAGGCACACTCATGGAAATGCCTTCGCGCTTGGCAAATTTCGCCAGTTCGTCTTTCCAGTCTTTGAATTGGGGTTTGGTGAACGGTTCGATTGCGCCTTCGGCCAGCGACAATTCGCGGTTGGGAATCACCAGATTCATGTCCAAGCCGATGGTGTTGCCGAATCCCTGGCAAGTGGGGCAAGCGCCAAAAGGGTTGTTGAAGCTGAAAAGTTGCGGTTCCGGCAACACGTAATTGATTTGGCAGCGTTTGCACTGAAACTTTTCTGAATACGCCAGTTGTTCAGGGGTCTCGCCGACAACTTGAATCACTGCCTGGCCGTGACCTTCGCGGTAACAAGTCTCAATCGAATCCACCAAACGGCTGCGCGTGTCGGCTCGGACAGCCAGCCGATCCACCAGAACAAACACATTGTCGAAGGTTTTGGCTTTGAAACTGTCTGGCGTTTGCAGCTCGATGATGTCGTTTGTGGCTGAATCGTAAAGCCGCGTGAATCCGCGCTGCATCAGGCTCATCAAATGAGCGTTGATATTAATCGCGGTCTTGGCTTTTCCGGCGCGAGGCTTTGCTTTGGCGGGTTTGCGCCCTTTCCCGGTCGCCGCAGCAGCTTGGGCGCCGTCTGCCGAGTCGCTGAATTCGGTTCCGGCGGCGGCGGGAAACAAGACGAAAAACCGAGTGCTCTCAGGCAATTGCAGGATTTCTTCGGCAATAGATTCTGGTGTGTCGCGTTTAACTTCCGCGCCGCAATTCCGGCAACGAGTCACGCCGACGCGGGCGAACAGCAGCCGCAAGTAATCGTAAATTTCCGTCTGTGTGGCGACGGTCGAACGCGGATTTCGCGTGGAATTTTTCTGGTTAATGGCGATGGCTGGACAAATGCCAATGGCTTCGTCAATGTCCGGCTTGTCCATTCGTTCCAGAAACTGGCGCGCATAAGCCGACAAGGATTCGACGTACCGGCGCTGCCCTTCCGCATACAGCGTGTCGAATGCCAGCGAAGATTTTCCGCTGCCGCTGACACCGGTGACAACAGTTAGCTTGTTGAGCGGAATCGAAAACGTGATGTTTTTCAGATTGTTGACGCGCGCTCCGCGTACGGTGATCGCTTCGTGATTCGACATCCAAACTCCTGCCTTGGCTGATTGCAAACCCAAAGTCAGCTTCGGCGAAACTTTTGTTTTAAGTATGAATCACGGATTCTATCTGACGGGAGGAAAGCCTGACAAACAAGGCCCATTTTTCCGGTTCTGGCTTGGCAAAAACTTAATGGATGAATGCTTTGTCGAGTTGAGAATTCTTGGTCGGTTTGTTTTTGTAGTTTCGGTCTGCCGGGCTGGCTGATTAATAAGAGGCTGAACCCTTACTCGACAAACCGAAAACTACAAAACATCCTTGCATCTTCCTAAGATGCAAGCTGAACTGAAGCAATAAACCCTAATGGCTGGGGACGCCACTAAACTGCATTCTCAATCTGCTTCTCTGTCTTTATGTGACCTGAGTTCAAAAAGTGTTTCGCGAACTTATCGCCCTGTCTGAATATTTTCTGGCGCCTGATTGCGCACCTCGAAATCATAATTGCCGATAGTGCTCGGCACCCCATCAGCACCGATACCACTGAGCTTGACCATGTAATCTCCGGCAGGCAACCGAGCAGCTGAGATTTGCCAAGTCACAATCGGCTTCCCGTCTTCTTCTTTAGCAGGTCCTGGAAGGTTCTCTTTCAAGACTTCAATATCTTCCTGGTCTTTATTTCGTAAGCTGGCCTGGTAACTGTGGAAAGATTCGGCAGGAACTTCAAGATTTAATTCAATGATGCGAGTCGCTTTCCCAATTTTCGCGGTTGTATTTTTCGCTGAACTCCGCGGAGAGTGCGGCTTTAAGGGTAACACGACAATTTCTTCACCGGGCGGAACTTCCGTGTTCGACGAACCCACTCCAGCTCCGAGTGGCTGGGGTGATTGTTTCAGCATTTGCCACCCAAGCAAAGACGCGGCAACTAACACAGCTGCTGTGGCCAAGCCAATTCGCATCTGATGCATTTTGGCAAAGTTCAGCAGTCCCAAAACCCAGGACGGTTTAACTTCCTCAACCGGGGAATCATTTATTGGCGGCGAGACGGTCGTTGGACGAAAAAAATGGGCAAGCTCTACTTCCTGTTTGCTGGCTGGCAAGGTCAGAAAATGTCGCTCGAATCTGAGACGGTCATCACCAATCAATTTGTCATTCCAGTAATCACTGATCAATTGATCTTTTGCATCGAGTAAGGCGGCAAAAACTTCATTGTTACAAAAGTATTCTTCTTCAACTTTGTCGCGTTCAGCCGCAGGTAGCTTCCCTAATAAATAGTTCGTCAGCAATTCTGAATTGTAATAAAACTCACCCATCAAATTGTTCCCTCGCTATTATGTGCCGGGATTCGTAAAATCATTTCACTTTAGGTAAGCCTTGTTCGAGGCATGTTGCAAGACAGCTTTCCAACTTCTTTTTTATTCTGGTAACACGAATCCTGAGCGCAACCAGAGAAATCCCCAGACGTTCAGCCAGTTCTTTGCGCGCTTCGTGATGTGACTGTCCGTCGTGATCCCAGTACTCAATGATCAATGCTCTTTCTTCTTCCGGGAGTTGCTGCAGGCAGTGGAGATAACATTGCTCTTTTTGTTTTTCCAACAAAAGGTCAGTCGGCAAAAAAGACAAAACAGGCAATTCATCAAGAGGCACGTGATTGGTGTCCGGCTTCCTGAGGTATTCCAACCAGATCAACCGCGCCAACCCATAGCTGTATCGCAACACATCACGAATGTCCTCCCCCTCAGCAATTTTTCTCGCCAGCCGGTTCATGGCTTCGTCCGCCAGGTCTTCGGTGCAAACACACCCGCGCGCTCTGAAATATTCGCGCATTTTCAGCCAGAGCAACTCAAATTCCTGTCCGGCAACTTCGCGATCGGGATTGAGATAAGACAACAGTTTCTCAAGATTTTCGGGGGTAAGTGGGGTGTTTGCCATGCCATTCGGTATCCGCAAAGTGAAGTGGAATTTCCAAACACCCGAATTCTATCCGTGGCTTCGCAAGCAGTCAAAAATTGGCTGAAGGTTTAAGTAAAGATCGAAATAGACTTTGTCAAAATTTGAGACGTCGTGAACTCATTTCCATTCGCCTTGGAGCACAAAACTTCCCCAATGATACGGAGCACTCCATTCGGCATCTTGAGAAAGAGTTAGTTGCGCGGCTCTAAGCGCAGCCGCAGGCGACATTTTTTCTTTCAATAGATGCTCATAAAAGTACCGCATTAATTTGGCAGTCGGCTCATCATCCACTTTCCATAAACTGGCCATCACGCGCGGAGCTCCGGCATACATAAATCC
>DAOMFR010000195.1:0-11559 GCA_035429885.1 Blastocatellia bacterium | reverse complement strand
AGTCGTTTCGAACTGCGCAATTCAGATCTCCTTAGTACCAACAGCAACTTACATCGAGACAAAGACGGTTCGGTCAACGGATCAGGGCTGCGTCTTGTCACGAGCACGGATCAGGCATTTATTTTTCAGTTGAGCTTCAGCTGAACGATGAACGTTTTGCGTTTCGTGGCGGCAAATCGGTTCCTGCGACCGGCCGGCATTGGTTGAAATTGGGAGAGCTTTCTTTCCCCTAACCCCATTCAATTCCAACTAAGGAGATAAACATGCCAAGCAAGGGTGTTGATTATTACGCCTATTTGGGCTCATCGTCGTACAGTGTCGAGTTTCAGTTTCCGAAAGATTACGGTGACAGCACCAAACAAATTACTGTTGATGGCAATGACGATGCAGAAGTCATGTTTCACGGAAATCGTCAGATTTCCGAAACTGATATCGGTGTGACCGATCATTACGGACGGTATCAATGGATTGCCGAGAAAAATAACAGTCAGATTGCCAGTCGCTATGCAGAGATTGCCCCTTCCACAGGAGATATGGGAGATAGCAATATGGGGAATATGCTGCAAACTCCCTCCCTTGTTACTTCAACTTATTCAATTTCGTATGGCTTTTACGACGCGGGGCCGGGCTGGGGATCGCTTACCGATCAGGATCAATCGTATGTGTACGTGACTTCCAATCATTCCAATTGGATGAACACGGTAGCGCAAGGGACAAATCTGGGAGATTTGCCTTTCTCCCATATTGCCTTGCCAGGCGTTCATGACGCCGGAATGTTTGATATTACGGAAATTAACAGTCTGCTGAACGATGTAACTTATCTTTCATTGTTGGCTTCAACCCTGAGTCCTTTGGTTGGCATCAGCGTGTCAGATTTTCTGGCACTCAGTCATTCCGAATGGTTGCACCTGCTGGTCAATTTTGCTTTCACGCAGAAAGACAACATAACGACGATGTTAAATCTGGGAATCCGGTATTTCGATTTCCGACCTGGATATTGCGCGCCTCTCTATACGGGAAATCTGTATCATCAACACAATTTCATTCCCGGTTATTCCTATAGCAGCTTTCTGCAGGACATTCTGAGATGGTTGAATGCTAACCCGACAGAAATCGTCGTGGTCAGCCTGAACTTCCAAGGATTCCTGTCGACTTCCATGCAGCCTACTCAGAGCACCCTGAACACTTATCTGACCAATGCCCAGACTGCCACCGGAACAACGGGAATTTTGACGGGAAACAAAGATGATTTAAGCCGTACTTATTCGGATTTGTGCTCTTCGAACACCCGGTTGATTTTCCTCAACCAAATTGGAGCCAGTGACGATGCCACAAAGTACGATTCGTATGACTCATCCGTATATCAAACCACTGATGTTGACAATGTCATTGGCGCGTTGAATGGCATGTCAGCAAGTAATCAGTCCAGTTACGATTACACCGTGTTGCAACTGCAAGCGACGGCAGAAGCCACCGGTGGAGGCATTTTCTCCAACATCGCCACCCTAAGTGACGCAACGTCAGTGATCCTTTCTACCAAAGCCATGTTTGACCATCAGACGTACACCTGGTTGAGGCAGAATGTTGCCAACAACTTTACCTTCGACAAAACAATCGTGTTCCTGAATGATTTTGGGGATAACGCCTTGGCTGATATCGCCATGGATATCACCAGGCAACGGATCCAATAAATCTCCGCAGTACAACAACCTCTTCAGTACCAAAAAAATTAGCGGCAAACCGATGATGGTGATGCTGGTTTCGAATCAAGCGCGTGATTCCAAGCCGGACTGGCATTGTGCCAAACCAATCCTTTCTCAATACGTTTGTCTGGAAATTCTTCTCTCCCCACTCAAAGGAGTTTTTATGCAACGTACCTACTCGAAGCTGTTTTCTCTTTCTGTGCTGGTTGGCTGGTTTTGGCTGGCAAGCGTGACTCAAATCGCACATGCCCAAACGCAACCCGCAACTGGCAAAATCCGAAACAATCCGCTGCTGGAACAACATTCCAACTTTTTCAAGCCGACCGTTTACGACTTGCAACGCGATCCGAAATCGAAGGATCACTTTCCGAAAAATGCTTCCTATCTGGCGTATAGCGCCGTCGGGTATGACCTGGCCAACAGCATCATGCTGGTTGACCTGAGCGATGGCGGAATCGTCATCGTAGATACCTTGGGCGATCAGGAAACTGCGACGAACGTTATCAACAATCAGTTTCGTCCGGTGCTGAACGCCATTGGCCAAAAGTATGGGTTTAAGTACGGAACCAAACTGCCCTTCAAAGCATTGATTTACACGCACAATCACATTGATCACACGGGAGGCGTCGAAGGATTTTTGAAAGCCGCCGACCGTCCGCCTTGCGCGCCGGAAACTACAAAGACTGCCGGGCAGGATGGTTCGATGACGACGCGGTCGAATTGCGTTGAAGTCATCGGCCAGGAAAACATTGTTGAAAGCGTGATGATTACGGCGACCGTGGCGGGCAACATCATCAATCCGCGTTCGGCGTACATGTACGGCAGTTTTTTACCCAATGGCCCCGTCAACGATGGCATTGGGCCGCAAGTCAACAAAGGCAATCCGGGACCAGGGTTTCGCATGCCTTCCCGAACCTTCACGAATGAATTGTTGGTGACGGCAGGCAAGATCAAGATGAAATTGATCTACGTGCCCAGCGAAACCAACGACGAACTGGCGGTCTTTTTACCGAACGTTCAAAACCAGAAATCGGCTACAACTCCCAGCAAAGATTGGGGCGGCGAAGGATTGCTGCTTTCCGCCGAAGTGATTCAAGGACCGTCATTTCCCAACCTGTACAGTTTGCGGGGCACAAGCTACCGCAATCCGGCCACCTGGTTTCGCAGCGTAGATCAGCTTCGCAAGTACACGGCGTATTGCATGGTTCCTTCGCACGGCGTTCCGCTCTGTGGCAACGAGAACGTTCAACTGCTGCTGAAAAATTTCCGCGACGCGATTCAGTTCACGCACGATCAATCCGTGCGCCGAATGAATCAGGGCCACACGCCGCCGGAAATGGCGGAGCTGATCAAGTTGCCGGATTACCTGATTACCGACTTGGAAAAGCTGCGTCCTGCGATGCCTTCGCCGGATATGAATCCGATAGATTACTTGTTGCCATTTTATGGCTCCGTGCCGCAGGCCGTTCGTGAACTGTATTTCGGGTATGTTGGCTGGTATCAGGCGGACCCGACCGGATTGATGCCGAATGCGCCAAACGATCTTGCGGCGCGATACGTGGCGATGATGGGCGGACGCGACAAGGTGCTTGCCGCTGCTCAAGAGGCCATCTCGCGCGGCGACGCCAAACAGGATAAAGCGGAATGGCAATGGGCGGCGGAGTTGTTGACGCAATTGGTGCGCATCAATCACGACGACCGGCAGGCGCGGGAGTTGAAAGCCGCCGCGCTGTTGAAAATGGGACAGCCGACAACTTCCAATCCTTCGGAATGGCACGATTGGGGGACGACTTCGACCGATCCCAACTGGCGCAACTGGTATCTGACTTCTGCAATGGAACTGAGTTTGCCGAACGGGAAGCACTTTCCGGCGATTCTCGGCGGGCTGACTTCGCCGGACATTCAGGCGGCGCTGCCGCCCGGAGCCTGGGTCAATTCGTGGACGATGCGGTTGAACACGGACAAAAGCCAGAACGCCGCGCCAATGTCCGTGGGCTTTGAATTTCCGCCGACGCCCGGTTACGAAAGCGAAGGCACGCAACGGTTCGTGCTGAATTTGCGCAAAGCCGTTTCAGAATATTGGGTGATCCAGCCGTGGTCGGCTGACAATCATCTGGCCGCAAAAGATCCCAGGAAAGATTGGGATGCGACACAGGTGGTGATTCAGATGGATCGCACCGCGCTTCGCAATTTGATCACCGCTGAAAACGAGCATCTGAAAGCCAAATATCAGCAGCGCGACTGGAACAAGCCTCCAACCAACGATCAACCTTTCTTCACTGCGCTGAAACAAGCCATCGAAACTAAACAGGTCAGATTGCTGAAAGGAACCGTCGAGCAAGCCGCAGAGTTCTTTAAGAACTTTGATGAGCGAATGTATTACGCCCCTTTCCTGACAGTCAGATAGGCGCTCAACACAGCACGGGAAGTGATAGCGATTGGATAACCAGGTCGCGATCGCTTCCCGTACTGCAATTCCACCTACGGCGCGAAATAGCCGGACACATCCACCACCAAATCCGTTCCTGTGCTGGCGAACATTTTGAAGTTGCCGTCTCCGCCCAAACTCACCGTGAAGTAACGGTTGAAGACTTTGTTGGCCACCCAATTTGACGACGCGACCAGCGGACGCGAGGCGCTGCTCGGCCAAAGCGTCAGGAACCCATTAGACGGATTATTGACGACAGTCGCGTTGCCAACTATGGCTTGCGCTGATGCGCCGATAGTGCAAGTTCCGCGTGCCAGTTGGGATTGTTCGACTCCGGCTTGCAGCGGAGCGCCGGGCGTAAAGCAGCCGGATGCTCCGGTTGTGCGCGTATCCATCAAGCGCACTGGCGCTGCCAGCGGCGTGAATAGCAGGCCTTGACCATTGGCATCCACCGCTTCGGTGCTGAAATATCCATGCACGTCCATCACCAAGTTGGTTTGCGCAACGGTGTAGATCTTGAACTGGCCTGCGGGCGACAACCCCACGATAAAGGGCGAGTTCAGCGTTTGTCCTGCCTGATAATTTCCGCTGGCGGTGTTGGGCCTGGTGGCATTAGCAGGGAAGAATGTCAAAAAGCCATTCGTTGCTGGCCCAACCGTCGTCGCATTGCCGTACAACGCAACCGCCGAACTGGGTATGGTCACGCCGCTGCAAGTCGTAGTTCCTTGCTGCGTCGTTTCCGTGTTGGCGGTCAGCGGAGTTCCAGGCGTGAAGCATCCGGGCTGGCCTAGCCGAGTTTCCAGCAATCGAATCGGCGTCGGCAGCGTGTGGTAAAACAGTCCTCCAGTTCCCGGCGGGGCGTAATATCCCGTGATGTCCACCACCACGTGAGTATTTGTGGTGACGAAAATTTTGAATGCGCCGTCTGTCGCTCCCAGCCCGACGGTGAAGACGTTGTTCAATACTTCGTTCGCCGCAAAGTTGGAATTGGCAACTGTCGGACGCGTGGCATCGCTGGGGTAAATCGTCAGGAAGCCTCCGCCCGATTGCACTGTCGTAATGTTGCCGGTGACCGCTAATGCCGCAGCCGGAATGGAACACGCGCCAGCCGCCGGTTGCGTCAGCGAAGTTCCTCCCGAAATTTGGGCTCCGGGAGTGAAGCACGCGCTTTGTCCTGCTCGCGTATCCAGCAATCGAACTGGCGCGGGCAGAGGATAAAACTGCAAGCCTGTTCCGTTGCCGCCGCCGGAAACAATCACTGTGTAAGAGCGCGTTCCCAGGCAGCCATTGCTGTCGGCAGCCTGAATCGTGAAGTTGAAGGTTCCGCTGGCGGTTGGCATGCCGGACAAATTCGCGCCGGTGAGCGTGATCCCGCCGGGCAGAGCGCCTGCGCTCACTGTGAATGCGTACGGCGCAATTCCTCCTATCGCGGACAATGTTTGCGGGCCGTAACTGACATCAACAAATCCATTGGGCAATGTCGCTGGATTGACCGTGATGCTGGGACAGTTGACGACCAGCGTGTAATTGCTGCTGCCAGTACAGCCATTGGCATCGGTTGCGGTCACAGTGATTGGGAAGCTGCCAGTTTGCGTGGGCGTGCCGGAAAGTGTTCCGCCCGCGAAGCCAAGGCCGTTTGGCAACGTTCCGGTCACATTGAAGCTCACGGTTCCGATGCCGCCAGTTTGCGAAAAGCTCTGGCTGTAGGCAATTCCAGCTGTTCCCGCCGCAATCGTCGTTGGACTGACGGCGATGGGCTGGCAGTTAACCACCAAGGTGTAATTGCGGCTGCCGGTGCAGCCGTTGGAATCGGTTGCAGTCACAGTGATTGGGAAGCTGCCAGTTTGCGTGGGCGTGCCGGACAGCGCGCCGCCGGAAAACGTAATGCCAGTCGGCAACGTGCCGGTCAGCGAAAAGTTTGTCGTGCCGATGCCACCGCTATGCGTGAAGCTTTGACTGTATGCCGTGTTCGCGGTTCCCGTCACGATCGTTGGCGGATTGACCGTGATCGTTTGGCAGTTGATGACCAGTGTGTAGTTGCGACTGCTGGTGCAGCCATTGGAATCCGTCGCCGTAACGGTAACCGGAAAGCTTCCGGGTTGCGTCGGCGTTCCTGAAAACGTTGCGCCGGTGAAGTTGATTCCATTCGGTAGCGTTCCCGTCAAATTGTAGGAAGTCGCGCCGACACCGCCGGTTTGCGTCAAGGTCAGGTTGTACGCCGTGCCAAGCGTGCCTGCCGGCAGCGTTGCTGGGTTGATGGTGAATCCCTGGCAATTGACGATCAGCGTGTAATTGCGATTGCCAGTGCAGCCGTTGGAATCCGTGGCAATGATCGTAATCGGGAAGCTGCCGGTTTGCGTTGGTGTTCCGGAAAGCGTTGCGCCGGAAAGTGTCAGGCCGGAGGGCAGCGCTCCGGTCACTGTGAAGTTGACAACTCCGATGCCGCCGCTTTGCGTGAAAGTCTGGGTGTACGGGGAATTGGCCGCTCCCGTCGAAATTGTCGTCGGATCAACCGTGATGGTCGAGCAATTAACTGTCAGCGAGTAATTACGTGTAACGCTGCATCCGTTGGAATCGGTCGCGGTGATGGTGATTGGGAATTTCCCGGTTTGCGTTGGTGTTCCCGACAACGCATTGCCCGTGAAAGTCATTCCCGCTGGAAGTTTGCCCGACTGCGAAAACATGACCGTTCCGATTCCGCCTGTTTGAGAGAAGGTTTGGCTATAAGCCGAACCCGCCATTCCCATTGGAATTGTCTCTGGCGCGATAGTGATGGTCTGGCAGTTAATCACCAGGGTGTAATTGCGCATTGTGCTGCAATTGTTGGCGTCGGTGGCCGTGATGGAAATCGGATAACTGCCGGTTTGCGTCGGCGTGCCCGAAAGCGTCGCTCCGGTAAAGGTGATTCCCGTTGGAAGCTTGCCGTTTTGCGTAAAGCTTACTGTCCCGACTCCGCCGTTGTGCGTGAAGGTTTGGCTATACGCCGAGTTCGCTGTTCCCGCCGGAATCGTTGCCGGAAGGATGGAAATCGTTTGGCAGTTAATCAGCAGTGTGTAGCTGCGACTGCCGGTGCAGTTATTGGAGTCCGTTGCAGTCACGGTAATCGGGAAGCTTCCGGATTGCGTCGGCGTGCCCGAAAGCGTTGCGCCGGAAAACGTAAGCCCTGTCGGCAATGCCCCGGTCAGCGAAAACGCGACCGTGCCGACTCCGCCGGTTTGCGTGAATGTCTGACTGTAAGCAGTGTTCACGGTTCCGGCGGCAAGCGAAGCCGGATTGACAGTAATCGTCTGGCAATTGATGACCAGCGTGTAATCGCGCATGCCGGTGCAGCCGTTGGAGTCTGTCGCTTTGAGAGTGATCGGAAAACTGCCAGCTTGCGTCGGCGCACCTGAAAGTGTCGAACCGGATAACGTGATTCCATTGGGCAATGTGCCAATGACGGAGAAATTGGTCGTGCCGATGCCGCCGCTCTGTGTGAAGTTTTGGCTGTAACCAACGCCAACTGTTCCGGACGGAATCGTCAACGGAGTAACGCTGATTGCCTGGCAGTTGATGGTCAACGTGTAGCTGCGACTTCCGGTGCATCCGAAGGAATCTGTGGCGATGACGCTGAACGAATAGTTGCCCACTTCGATCGGCGTGCCGGAAAGCGTCGAACCGGAAAAACTCAGGCCTGTTGGCAGTTTGCCGGACAAGGAAAAGGTGGTCGTCCCGACGCCACCACTTTGCGAAAAGTTCTGGCTATAAGCCGTCCCGACTGTGCCTGCTGGCACTGACGACGGGGTTACTGTGATGGTCTGGCAATTGACGATCAGTGTGTAGTTGCGAATGCCCGTGCAACCGCTGGCATCCGTGGCCGTCACCGTGATTGGAAAACTGCCAGGTTGTGTTGGCGTGCCGGAAAGTGTTCCGCCTGAAAAATTCAACCCCGTTGGCAAGGTTCCGTTCAGGCTGAGCGTCGTTGCGCCGACTCCGCCAGTTTGAGTGAACGTTTGGTTGTAGCTCGTGCCGACTGTTGTTGCCGAAAGCGTCGCGGGATTCACAGTGATTGTCGGGCAAGTATCAACCACCAGCGTATAGCCTCGACTGCCCGCGCAACCATTGGAATCTGTCGCCGTGACAATGATTGGGAAGCTGCCGGTTTGTGCGGGTGTGCCGGAAAGCGTCGCGCCCGAAAAGATCAGGCCGCTCGGCAATGTTCCGGTTAAGCTGAATGTGATTGTGCCAACACCGTTGGTTTGTGTGAACGCCTGACTGTAGGGCAATCCTGTATGGCCGATTGAAATACTCGCTGGATTGACGGTGATCGTTTGGCAATTGATGACCAGTGTGTAATTGCGACTGCCCGTGCAGCCATTGGAATCCGTGGTGGTGACGGTAATCGGAAAACTGCCCGTTTGCGTCGGCGTGCCCGAAAGGGTTCCACTAGAAAAATTCATGCCGTTGGGCAATGAGCCCGTCAAGCTGAATGTCGCCGCTCCGATTCCATCGGTTTGCGTGAACGTCTGGTTGTAAGCAGTGTTCACTGTTCCTGCCGGAATTGAGGACGGATTGACGGTGATGGTTTGGCAGTTAATGACCAGTGTGAAATTGCGGCTGCCGGTACACCCGTTGACGTCCATCGCTGTAATGGTGATAGGGAAGCTGCCGGGTTGCGTTGGTATGCCGGAAAGCGTCGCGTTGTTGAGCGTTAATCCATTGGGCAATGTACCTGTCACTGAAAACGTGTACGGCGCACTGGCTCCGCTCGCTGTGAAGGTTTCGCTGTAGCTGGAACCGACTGTGCCGGATGAAATTGCCGACGGATTGATTGTGATGGGCGGACAAGCGCCGCAGGTATTCAACAAGACGGTGAGAGTGTTGTCGCCTGCGTCTGAAGTGGCAATGTCCGGCCGGTTATCTTCGTTGAAATCCGCAATCGCCAAGTGCGTTGGCAGGTGTCCTTTGAGCAAGGTCGTAGGCGCGCCAAATGTGCCATTCCCATTGCCAAGGTAGACGAAGGTATTGGCGTTGTTTTCATTGGCGACAGCCAAATCGAGCTTTCCATCGAGGTTTAAATCGCTGGTTGCCACCACCATTGGAGCAGAGCCAGTGCTGTAAGGTGATCCAGGAGCTTGACTGAACCCACCCAGGCCATCTCCCAACAGAACATGCATGTTGGCGCCGATACGATTCACCGCCGCCAAGTCTACTTTGTTGTCGTTGTTGAAATCGCCAAGAGCAAGAAAGGATGTGAACGTATCGAGCGTGATAGGCGCGCCTGCTTGCGTGAACGTGCCGTTTCCGTTGCCAAGATAAATGCGCGCTGCTCCGTCCGCCAACATGGCAATTGCCAAATCCGCATTGGCGTCGTTATTGAAATAGCCAATCACCGTATGGAAAGGAGCGTCTCCGCTGACAAAAGGTGACCCTGGAGCATTTGTGAAGGTGCCGCTTCCCGTGCCGAGCAGAATGGCGATATTGTCCGAACCCCCATTGCTGATCACTAGATCGCTATGGGAATCGCCATTGAAATTGCCAATTGCCACAGCTCGCGGAAAGGTTCCAACTGTGATGGGCGAACCGGGCGCATTGACGAAGGTTCCATCCGCATTGCCCAGCAAAACAGACAAGGTTCCCGAAGTTTCGTTTGTGACAACCAAATCGGATTTGCCGTCTTCGTTAAAATCTCCGACTTCAACGGTAACCGGGCCGACACCTACCGGAATGTGATCAGGAAGGACTGTAAAATCTCCGGTGCCGGTTCCCAATAGAATTGTCAGCGAGGCGGAGTCATTGTCCGTTGTGACGATGTCCAGATGGGTGTCCGCGTTGATATAACCTACGCCAACGTAATGGGCATCCACCCCCACGGATTCAGGAGATGTTACCGCTTGTGTGAAGTTCGGTAGCGTACATCCTTGTTGGAAAGTCCTGGGAACGCTGATTCCAGCCAATCGAGCGGGATTAAACAGCAACTCTGCAGCCGCGCTTCCTCGAAAAAGCTGTTCCCCCCAATCATTACGAAAGAATCCAAGCTGTTTTTGTTTGCCGATCCCTTGAGAAATGGGTTGTATCGAAGCCGAGAAGGAACTTGCCACCACCCGGTTGCGATGATAACCAAAGAAGAGAATTGCTAAGGTTGCCAACGCTATCGTTATTCCACCACGAACATAAACGAACCTGTTCATTCTTCAAAAAACTCCTGAGTAATTGTCCCTGGCACCTGAAAACCAATCTTTGTTTTGTGTCGCTACGGGCGATTGGCCCTCTATATTTGGGCGAGCAAAGCTGCCAGAAATGCCATTGCGAGCAATGTGATTAAAATTCCTGGGAAGCCAACTTTGATTTTGCTGATCTCATTTTGGTTTCAGTTCCATCAATTCACGGAACTGAATAGACGGACTTAAGGCGACTGTGGGGTCGGAGTGGGAATTGTTTAGTTTGGGGACTGTCCTAGAAGCTGATTGGAGATCAAGACCTGCTTGGAAAAGGCGAATAAAAGAAGAGAAGTTAACTTCACTCACTCAGTCTAAATCTAATCAATCAGGCTTACATCGTAATTTATATCACGCTTTTTTTGACTTGTCCTATGGTTTTTTGCTGTTTTGTCTGACTTTTGTGTTCCGTCTTGCTGGCTTTGGTTGACTGAATAAGTGGAAGCAAGAAACGGGAAAATGAGATGAGGCGAAGAGTTAAGATTCATGTCAGAAGCAGGGCGTGGAAATTTAATCTGAAAAAAGAAAGAGAGCGCATTTTTAGCGCTCTCTTTCTTTATGAATGACATCACTTCAGTGAACCCATAACCGCTTACGGCGCAAAACTGCCGGATACATCCACAACCAGATGAGTGGAGGTCAGGGCATAAATGTTAAATGCTCCGTTCGTGCCTAAGCCGACAGTGTAGTACCGGTTGAAGTTTACGCCCGCCGTGTAATTCGACGTGGCCGCAGTTGGTCGGGTCGCGTTGCTCGGCCAGAAGGTCAGGAAGCCGCCTGCTGCCGGACTGACCGTGGTTGCATTGCCGACGATGGCTTGAGCCGTCGCCGGGATCGTGCAGGTTCCGCGAGCCGCTTGAGGCGTGTCGGTTGTCGCCGGAATGGCAACTCCCGGCGTGAAGCAAGCCGTTTGGCCTGAACGCGTGTCGAGCAGGCGCGCAGGCGTCATTGGGCTGAACAGCAGTCCGAGGCTAATTCCATCCGAGGCATCGGCGCTGTAATAACCCAGAACGTCCACAACCAGATCGGTTTGCTGGGAGCTGAAAATCTTGAACTGCCCCGAAGGCGAAAGTCCAACGGTGAAAGGCGAGTTCAGGGTTTGCCCTACTTGGTAATTACCACTGGCGATCAGTGGCCGTGTTGCATCCGCCGGGAACAAGGTCATGAAGCCTTGCGCGGCAGGCCCGACCGTTGTTGCATTGCCTACCAGCGCCAATGCGGTCGCGGGAAT
>DAOMFR010000194.1:0-11598 GCA_035429885.1 Blastocatellia bacterium | reverse complement strand
AGCATGTCAGCTTGAAAAACGCCAGTTTCGACACGGAATCCCATCGCGCGCAATCGTTCGACAAACCTTTCGTATAGCGGCACGGCCAGTTCAGGCCGAGCCGCGTCGGTGAAACTCGGCCTGCGACCTTTGCGGCAATCGGCGAACAGCGTGAACTGAGAAACGACCAGCATTTCGGCTTGGACATCCAGCGCAGACAAATTGAACTTGCCTTCGCCGTCGGCAAACACGCGCAAGTTGGCGATTTTGTTCGCCAGCAATTCCACTTCGGCTTCGGTGTCGTTGGCTCCAACGCCGAGCAACGCGACAAAGCCATTGCCGATTTCGCCGTTGACCTTGCCTTCGATGGTGACTTTGCCGCTGGTGACTCGTTGCAAAACAGCTCGCATCACTTCACTCCCACAATTCCCAATGCGATCAACAACGCCCGTTGAGTGCCAACGTGACTATTGGTTGTATCGAAATATTCGTCCAGCGAATGCGCCCCTTTGCCGCCGCCTCCGCCGTCAATCGTGAGAGCAGGGAATTTCAGACTGATGGGGATGTTGGAATCAGTGCTGCCTGATCGAAGCTGCGATTTGATGCCGAGCGCAGCGTCCGCTGCCAACGCCATTTTGACAATTGGCGAATCCGCAGGTTGAAGCCCCGCCGGACGTTGGCTGACGATTTTCAGATCAACGGAGATTGGCAATTTATTCGGACGCGCCTGGTTTTCTTCGTCCACCGAAGCCTGAATGGTTTGTTTGAATTTGGCTTCCAGTTTGTCCAGTTCCGCCGCGCTTTCCGACCGCATATCCACTTCCATCCACGCGGTATGAGCGATGGAATTGACCGAAGTGCCGCCTTCGATTTTGCCGACGTTGAATGTGGTTTTGGGTTGTTTGGGAACTTCAAAGCGGGAAATTTTTTCGATGGCTCGCCCCATCGCGTGAATCGGCGAAGGCAAACCGAACGCGCCATAACTATGTCCGCCGGGGCCGTGAAATGTCGCTCGATACCGAACTACGCCGACCGCTGTATTGGTGAGAGTCAGGCCAACGCCGTCAACCGAGATGAAATGCGTGGCGCGTCCTTTCAATTCTTCGTTGAACAAATGGCGAACGCCGCGCAAATCGCCCAAGCCTTCTTCGCCGACATTGGCCACAAAAATGATTGTGCCTTCGGTTTCGATCTTTGCTTCGTTCAGCGCGCGTGCGATGGCCAGAATTACGGCCAGGCCGCGGCAATCATCGCCAATGCCCGGAGCTTTCAGGATTGAACCTTCGCGCTTCACTTTGACGTCGGTGCCTTCGGGAAACACGGTGTCCAAATGGGCGGCCAACACCAAAACCGGGCCAGCGTTTTTGCCCGGACGTTCGCCCAGCACGTTGCCGACTTTGTCTACGCGTACGTTTTTCAGGCCCAGTTCGGTAAATCGTTGCTTGAACCATTCGCCGCGTCTGGCTTCTTGAAAAGTCGGCGCGGGAATTTCGCACACTTTGATTTGTTCGTTGATTGTCTGCGGCTCAGTAACTTTCAGGTTTTCGAGCGCCTGTTTGATCTTGGGCAAATCCATCATTTGCTTGATCGTCGTGTCAGCGGATTGCGCTGCGGCGGCGATTGAGCAACTGACGAACATCAGGGCGATGCCGAGCGAACGGAAGAGCGATTTCATGAATGAAGTTCCTTGTTGTGAATGCGTCTGTACCGCGACTGGCAGGCAGCGACCGATCAACTCAACCCGCTTGCTACCGCGCGCGATACTGTTCCGGAAGTTTTTAACTGTATCTGCGCCGAGCTTTGCTGGCGGCTTTTTGAGAAACGTGCAACTTGATGTTTTGCCGTTCGGCGAATTGTTGAAACAGCGCATAAAACGCTTCGCGGTCGCGCGTGCTGATGACGGCTGCCGCGTCGGCGGTTTCGATGGCGTACGGGTATCCGTTACCAACGACGACTTCGGCACGAACGACATCCAGCACTTGATCCAGCAAGCCGTGCCGGTGAATCCACATCGGAATTTCCAGCCGAGCGGGCGGCGATTGCGAACCAGTTTTCAGGTAAACGAAGCCGATTGATTGTTGCTGACTTTCAAACAATTCCATAACGCTGGCCTGTTTTTGATCGGCGCTGCCGCGTTTGCAAATGAATAATGGAGTTCTGTCCCCCCAACTGAGCTGCGCATCTACCAACTCGGCATCATGCAACTGGCGCGCTTCTGACAAGCCGAAAGCCTGGCTGAGCATTTTGGTCAGGTCGCGCGCGTCGCTGGAATCCACGTAACCGATCAGTGGAATGCCAGTGGTTTCAGAACATTGCAACAGTTTGAGCATCGCGTTGATGTGCCGTTCGCGCATGTTTCCCTGTAACCGGTCGGCGAAAGAAATCACCAGCGAACTATCAAACAATGCAACCGGCAACGGCGATTGCGGGCGGCGTTCAGAAGCCAACCGTTCCAGCCGTTCGCACAATTTGCCGGTTTCCATCTCGAATCGTCGAGCGTTGATTTTCTGTTCGGTGCGCTCGCCATCGCTGCCCGCTTTCAAATCCTCCGGCGTCAGAACTTCCATTTCGATGTCTTTGACGAACCAGCCTTCGGGCGAGTGGTGGTTTTCAAACCAGGCGACTTGCACGGCGGCGACAGGGATATTGAATCCTGAATGCGGTGGAATCTGGCTGCCATCCACGGCCAGTGTTGTGTGGTTGAGCAGGGCATCATAGGCCCAGGCACGCGCTTCGGCGTGGTTGTTCCAGGTATGCGGGAACGGAAAGCGAAGTTTAGGCGCGGCGTCAAATTCTTCCGTCGGCAACGCGCCGGGAGTTTCTTTGCTTTCCAAAACGGCTTCCAACTCGGCGCTCGACATGGCTGCCAACCGGTCGAGCGCGGAACGGAATTCTTCCGATTCGTCCTGCAATTCGCCTTCGAACTGATGAAACTCTTTTGCCTTACCTTCAAGCTGGGCGAGAATTTTGTCTCGTAAAATCATAGTGGTGTGTGGATTGCCCCGGGAGTTTCGCAAACTCGCTTCGCGCCGTCAAAGAAGTCGTCTGCAGCAGTTGCAAGCGCGGCATAAGCTGATAGCGCTGGCTTTACCTGCTTGCCAATTCCCGCGAGCCTGTGCTAGTTTCTCGCCTGCTTTTCTACACCTTTTCCAAAAACATCAAAATTTCCTTGGAGGCCCGGTATGACCATTAAAGAGCGAGTGAGTGGCAACGTAACGATTCTTGACCTGGATGGCAAGATCACTCTCGGCGAAGGCGACGTCCTGTTGAGAGACACGGTCGCGAAACTCATTGATAACAAGTCGGTAAACGTGATTCTGAACCTTGAAAATGTTTCTTACATGGATAGCGGTGGATTGGGCGAAGTCGTGCGCAGCTATACATCTCTGAGAAATTCCGGTGGCGACGTGAAATTGCTGAAAGTCGCAAAGCGCATCAGCGATCTGTTGACGATCACCAAATTGTCCACCGTGTTTGATAGCTTCGAAGACGAAGCCGAAGCCATCGCGAGCTTCAAATAAATCCAGATTGGCGGATTGCGGATTGCGACGTGACCCTATTCACCTTCGCATTCTGCAATCCCATTGGTTTTCTGCGCTCCCCACTCGCAATTACCTCGCCGCGCCATACTTCTTCAAAATCTCGACTGTCTTTTCAATGGGCAAAGCTTCGACGGTGTTGCCGCTGCGACCTGTGATGGTCGTCGCGCGGAACAGCGAGTTGTAAATTGCTTCTTCCGTTGCTTCGACGACGGCTTGAAACAGTGGAGACATCGCTTCGTTGCCGAGCGCTTGCGTAGTTCGCAAGGCTTCGCTGGCGCGAACTCGATTTTGCTTTGCCGTGCTGAACGCGATGACGTAATCGCCGCTGCCGTTTGTGGAGGGAGAACCCGTTCGCGCCAACCCCAACATTGCGCGTTCGGCCAACCGGCGCAAATTGCGGTGATCCAGCGGGGCATCTGTCGCCACGACCATCATGATCGAACCGTCCGCCCAATCGCTGACCACATTTTCCAGGTTTTGGGTTTTGCTGATTCGTCTGCCTTCCAGCTGTTCCTTCAAGTAAAACTTGCCCAATTCGCGTCCAACAGGCGCTCCGTTGATGGTCAACACGCCTCCGAAGTTCGATTGCACTAACACGCCGACCGTATAGGCTCCCAGATTTTGCGGCAACACTCGTGACGAAGTTCCGATGCCGCCTTTCCAGCCAAAGGCTACAGTGCCGGTTCCCGCCCCAACCGAACCTTCGGCGACTTCACCGGATTGGGCGGATTTGAGCGCGGCAAACACTTCTTCGCGCCCAACGTGACGGCCACGAATGTCGTTCAGGAATCCGTCGTTCGTTTCGCCAACCAGCGTATTCACGGAGCGCACCTGTTCATTGCCCGGCAACGCCAGCATCCAATCCAGCAACGCATCGGCAACTCGAGGAACGTTCAGCGTGTTCGTCAGCAAAATCGGCGTTTCGAGTTCGCCGAGTTCGTTGACCTGCGTTGATCCCATCAATTTGCCGAACGCATTGCCGATGTGAACCGCCGCCGGGACTTTTTCCTGAAACAGATTCCCGCCGTGCGGCAAAATCGCCGTTACTCCGGTGCGAATGTCCGCGCCTTTGATCAGCGTCGTTTGACCGACCAGTACGCCTTCGACATCGGTGATGGCATTGTGCTTTCCGGGCGGCAAAATGCCCACGACAATTCCCAGATCGCGGGCGCGAGGGCGATTCGATTGAGCAGATTGATTCATTGAGCCGATCCCAAATAAAAATACGGAGCAAACGGAAATAACTGAACAGATGGAAATTGCCAGCCGGAAAAGTAGAAAAAGCGTTCCGTGCTTCCTGTTATTTTCGTTTGTTTTGTAAGCTCTTTTTGCTTCCATCGTAAAACTCATCCGGTATTCCTCATGCCCGCCGCGATGCCGTTGATTGTCAGTAGGATTGCGTACAGCAGTTTTTCGCGGTCTTCGGCGGAAAGCTTGGTATCTCGTTGGCGCGCCAGCAATTCGACTTGCAGATAGCTCATCGGGTCCACGTACGGGTTGCGCACCGCAATCGAACGTTGCAACACCGGTGAATTGTCCAGCAGGCGTTTTTCGCCGGTGATTTGCAGCACGACCCGGCAGGCGCGCTCGAATTCAGCTTCCAGCATTTTGAAGATTTTCCGTCCAAGCTTTCGGTCAGGCAATCGGTCGGCGTATTGGCGTGCGACCTGAAAATCGGCTTTGGCCAGCGTCATTTCGATGTTGGAAATCGTGCTGTGAAAGAACGGCCAGCGTTCGTACATTTCCCGCAACAAGGCCAAATTCTTTCGTGGATTGGGTTCCAGAAACGTTTCCAGCGCCGTGCCGACTGCCAGCCAGCCGGGCAATAAATGACGGCTTTGCGTCCAGCCGAATACCCACGGAATGGCACGCAAATCGTCCAAACTCTTTGAGCCTTGTTTGCGTTTGGCCGGGCGCGAACCGATTCGCAAATGCTGCAACTCTTCGACTGGCGTGGCCTGGCTGAAATAATCCAGAAAGCCTTCGGTTTCGCGAACGAAGCCGCGATATGTCGCAAACGCAGTTTCGGAAATTTCCTCCATCACTGATTTCCACTGCCCAAGAGAGTGTTCTTCCACAAAATCACTCGAAGCGGCAGGAAGAACCCCAACGCTGTTTTTATTCTTCTTCGTGTTTTCTTCGAGTGCCTTGGTGGGCGAGCTGTTGGTCAAACTTGCGGCAATTACAGCCGCTGTTGTCAGTTCCAAACTGCGCATGGCAATTTCGGGCAAGCTGTATTTTGACGAAACGACTTCGCCTTGTTCAGTGATTTTGATGCGTCCGGCAACCGTGCCGGGAGGTTGAGCCAGAATCGCTTCGTGGCTGGGGCCTCCACCACGACCGACCGTGCCGCCGCGACCGTGAAAGAGTCGCAGCGCGACACCGTGCGCTCGAGCGACTTCCCACAATTGCTCTTGCGCTTTGTACAGTTCCCAACTGGACGTCAGGATGCCGCCATCTTTGCTGCTGTCGGAATAACCGATCATCACTTCCTGCAAATTGTCTTGCGACGCCAATATCCGGCGATACGCGGGATTTCCAAACAACTGCCGCATGACGTCCGGCGCGCGGCGCAGATCGTCAATGGTTTCGAATAGTGGTGCTACCGCGAGACGGGATTGAGGCATTGAGGGCGTTTCTTCATTTCGACTTTCCCGCTGTCCCTCTATCCCTCTGTCTCCCAATCCGGCTTGCTTGGCCAGCACCAACACCGCCAACAAATCGCTCGCTTGCTGAGTCATGCTGACGACGTACGTGCGAATGGCGCGTTGGCTGATTTCGTCTAGTGCGCGCCGCGCGACGCGAAAGACGTTTAGCGTTTCGGTTGTTTCCGTCGTATAGCTTGCATCGGTCGCTACCAGCGGACGTGGCGTGGAAAGTTCCGCTGTCAGCCATTCCACACGCTCGGTTTCGTCCATTGCGGCGTAATCGGTTTCCAATCCCAATCCGCGCGTGATTTCGGTCAGTGCCGCTGTGTGCCGCTGGCTGTGTTGTCGTAAATCCAGCGCCGCCAGATGCAATCCAAACACGGCAACCTGGCGCATCAGCCGGTCAACCGTGCGTGCTGCCAGACTGGCTTTGTCCGATTGCAAGCTGTCGCGCACCAGTCGCAGGTCTTCCCACAACTCGGCGGCGGTTTTGTAATTACCTTCGATGGGCTTTGAGGATTTGGTCAGTGCGGCAATGATCGGCAGCGCCGGACGGATGGAAATCAACTGGTTGGGAGTTTCGATGCGCAACGCTCCGGCCAGGTCACGGTTGCGCTGCAAGGTGTTTTCCAGCCGCCGGTAAATGAACGATAGTTTTTGCCGATAAGGTTCTTCGGGGTTTCGGTTGAACACTTCTTCCGCTGTCTTGGGCATTTCGCGTTTGTCGCGTTCGATGGACGCCTGCAATTCCGGGCTGGAGCGCGCAAACCGCACTGATTCGCTCAAACGGCGCGAAAGGTCCGCGACGGCGACCAGATATTTTTTGAGCGCCGTCCGTTGTTGCAATCGCAAGGTTTCCCAGGTGATGCCGGGCGTGACGTTGGGATTGCCGTCACGGTCGCCGCCAACCCACGAACCGAATCGAAGCGGGACGGCTCCGTCGCGCAGCTTCACGCCGGTAAAGTGTTTGCCGAGTTGAAATTCCAGCTCTTCCAGCAAAGCCGGAACTGAATCAAACAATGTCGCGTCAAAGTAATAGAGCGCGTTGCTGACTTCGTCCAGAACTTGCAATTGCGTGTGACGAACTTCGTCGGTTTGCCAGATGGATTCGACTTCGGCGGCAAGCTGCAATTCCAAATCGTCCTGCCGTCGTTTCGGCAGATTCGAATCGTCAATCGCAGTCAGCAAATCCGAAAGCCGCCGCTGTTTTTCCAGCAGCGTGCGGCGGGCGGCTTCGGTCGGATGCGCGGTCATCACCGGAACGATTTCCAATCCGTCAATCACGCGCTGTACGCGCCGTCGCAATTCGCTTTCAGAAAGCATCGAGTTTTCACTTTTAATGCGGCGGAATGTGTCGGCAATCGAACCGCGCTGAGGTTCATTTGGCGTGCGCAGTTCATAAAACCGTTTGCGACGAATGCGATGATGTTGTTCGGCGATGTTGACCAGTTGAAAGTACACCGAAAACGCGCGGATGACGCCGATGGCTTCGTCTGCGCTCAGCCCGTGCAACAATCGTTTTAACCGGCGTTCAGTTTCGGGTGAATGCTTCGCACGCAGCTGTTTGCACAAGGCGCGGACTTGCTCTTCGCTGTCAAAGAGGTTTTTGCCTCCTAATCGTTTCAGCGTTTCTCCCAGCAAATCGCCCAGTCGGCGAATGTCGTTGCGCAAAGGTAAATCTTTTTCTGATTTCGTCGTAGCCATTTTATTGTTCATAATGCGTCTCGTTTGGCGATGATATGACACGCAAGGGGAAAACCGCGAGCCTTCACCATCGGTGATCACGTGCGCTCCAAACCGGTCGCGGTGGAGATCAAACAAGAGGTAACAAAACTATGCAACTGGTTCAGCCAACAAAAGCACTGGCGCTTTTACTTATCCTTCTGCTTTCGATTCCGCAATCTTTGCTGGCGCAAAAAATAGGCCGGGCACCGCAAAGGCCACCACGAGTTGCCGAGATTTCCTCAGCAATCAACGATCTGCTGAAAGAGCATCCGGTTGATTCCACTTCGGCTGACGATGAGGAACACTCTGCGGCTGACAATGACGATTCCGAACATCAAGAAAAGCCTCCCGCTGATGATGCGCCGATTGAAAAACTGATCGCTTACTGGGTTGGCCACAGCTATTCGGATGTCGAGAACGACAGCACGAAACCTACGGAAAAAGTTCGCGAACGGTTGCTGGAAGCCTTTGAAAATCGTCCCTGGATGTCGCCGGGGATGATCAACCTGTTGCCTGACACCCAGGACACTCATGACCGGTTATACAAATTGCTGACCGACGACCCGAACGACCTGTCGAGCTGGAAAAATATGATTCGCATGAGGTTGAAGCAGAACAGTTCTTACTTTCGCGAAGAGCTGCTCAGCGATGTGCGTAATCTGGGAAAGTTCAATTACTCCGATCTGTCTTCGCTGCGCGCGTTGATCAAGCTGGATTGGGAGACCGCCAAGCCTGTCGCCGAAGACATGGCTAGAAGCCCGTTGCCGCACATTGCCGCAGAAGCGCAGATGTTGATTTACGAACAAGCTTGTCGGTCGAATGATTCCGCTCAGGCTGAAGCGTTGCGCGCGCAGTTAAAAGCGATAGTGATGAATCGGTTGGCGCCTCCTCAATCCCGGCAAACGGCGCTGGATAGTTTGTTGAAAACGGAATGGAGCGGCCGTGAAGAGTGGTATGTTTCTTTGTTTTCCGATCCTTCGCTGTCGGGCGTTCGGTTGGAAGAAAAGAAAGCCGACGAAAAAGCAAAAGCCGATGCCAGAGAAGGAGGGCGCAGAAGACTTCCGGGGTTGATGATGGACGAAGAAACGGGAATGAATCTTCTGTGGACAGGCTTGCTCAACAACGACACCAAACTGATCTCTGCCATCATGGGATTGTTGAATAATGGCGAGCGCGCGGTTCATCTGGCTGCCGTCAGTTGTTTGACGCAGTTTGTCGCCAATAGTCAGGAAGGGCCGAAAGAGTTACGGTTGCAGATTGCGCGCGCCATGCTGCCGTGGTTGAGCCAGCCGGATTGGGGCGGCGAGATGGAACGATGGGCGTATATCGACAGTTTGTCCAAGCTCGACATTCCGGAATGCCTGCCGGGATTGATTTGGGTGTTGGATTACGACCCGATGCCGGAAAATCGCGCGACTGCGGCCCGGTCGTTGATTCAATACAAAAGCCCCCAGGCGATTCCTGCGCTTCGGCGCGCGCTCAACCGCGAAGGCGAAGACATGCTGCGCCAAAGCATTATTCATTCCTTGGCCAAGTTGGGCGGTTTTACTGATGCCGAAGCGGCGTCAGCCATCGAAGCGTATTGCCGACGCGTACTGACCGAAGACGGCCGGTCGGAAATTCAGGCCATTCGGGAAGGCTCTTCTGAAAAAAAACTGCCGCTGGAAATCAGCATTGGCGCGGTGTACGCCGAAAACGAAGAGCTGGATATTTCCGACAGTCTGGCGACGCTGCTGTTCAATCGAGCCAAAGCTCTGCGAAAAACTCAGCCGGAATTGGCTCGGAAAATTTTATCCATTGCTCATAATTCCAGTGGCATTGTTGCCGACTTGAATCTGGTGGATTGCATTGCCGAAGGCTGGGTAGACATTGAAATGCTCAAGCTGGCGTTTGAATCGCGCGTCCAATTGCGCAAGAACGTCGGCGACAAACTGGATGAACTGTTAAAACTCGGCGGGTATCAAACCGGACTCGCCGCAGCGATTCTGGAAGAAGAAGACAACCGGCTAAAAGTTTTGAACGGGCGCGACACGAATGCGCAACTGGCTTTGCTGGCGGCAGCGCGGTATATGCGCGAAAAATTGCCGGTGGAACTTGTCGGTAAGCTTCTGAACGCTGGCCCGGTTCCTGCAAATCCCGCCGTCAAGACGACGGCCCAGGCGGTTGTGAACGCGGCAGAAAGCTATCTGGAATCCGAAGACAGCACCGAGGCGCGTAAATTGGTTTGGGCGCGTCATCCCGGAGAAGCAAAGATTTTGGGCGAACAATTCTATTTCAATACGCCGCCGGGCGTTGTCCTGCCAGTCAATGCTTGGGAAGAAAAGATGCGGAAAGAAGTTCTCAGCACCGATGGCCCCGAAGAGGTTTACGCTGTCGTTCCCAGTCAAAACCCCGAAGTGTTCAACAGCATCATTGTTCGAGTTCGCAAAGGCGCATCCGGGCCTTTTGCCGAAATCAGCCTTCAGCAAGCCGAAGGGCGTCGCCAGATACGCACACTTACGTCTGACGAATTGCAGGAATTGAAGGATTTCACTTCACGCGAAGACGTCGAAAACATCAGGACGGCAAATCAAGTCGGAGAACCGATGTACGCTTATCCCGGATCGCCTGCGTTCTTCGAATACCTGCGCTTGACCAAAGATGGAGGCCGCAGAATCAAAGTTGCTCAAGTGCGCCGCGCGCCGAAAAAAGGCGCGACTTTGCAGGAACAACTTGGCGGATTGTTTTATCGCTTGAGCCGAACCGGTGAATTCAAGCTGCGCTATGTGCTCGAAGACAAAATTCCCGGCGTGGAAGTTTTGGTCGCCGAAGACAAACGCCAGGTCTACTCGATTTGCCAGGAGGGGGGACAACTCAGCGTCATGGTCTCGGTTGAAAATGCCGAACCAAATGGATTGGCCGAACGAGGATTTGAATGGCGGTCATTGGTTGACGGCCGTTTAGGAGCGCCGATTGATGAACCGGCGAATTGTCAGTCTCCAGCGATGTTGTGGAATCGAAATGACTGGATTCGGGAAATGCGTATGACGGTTGGGGCGATGTTCGATCCCAAAGCCAAGTTGGGCAACGTTTGGTTTGCCCAGGCAAACCCCGAAGGCGAACCCGGCATTTGGAAATTCGAGGAAGGTCATTCGCCGATCAAAGTCGCTGCGGGAATTTATGGCAATCTTGTCGTGACCCCAGACAGCAAATGGCTGATCGCCAAAAAAACAATTCAAACCGAAGACAACTTCGAAAGCCGTTTGGTGCGCATCCAGTTGCCGTCCGGGCGCGAATTTCCAATCAACGCAACTCAAGCCAATGATTTGTTCCCGGTAAGTTATGTTGCGGCTCATAACAAATTTCTGCTCAGCCAGTACCAGTTTCAATACCGGCCTGATTCCAGCGGCAGCACGTTTTATCTGCTCGACGCGGAAACCGGCGTTACCCAGGTTGTCAGAGGCGAGTTTCGCCCGCTGGTCGGCGCAATTGCCCGGCCTTTGCAAGCGACGGACAAGCCAAACGAATTTTGGGCGGCGCTGTACGACACGAAGAAAAAAGCGACTGCCGTTGGCCGTTATGACCTGCGAACCTTCAACTTCACGCCCGTCGTTGAACTGCCGGAACTCCGCCTGAACAGTTCCGACACGTGGGCGGATGCAAAGTCAGGGAAGCTGTACTTTGTTTATCTCGGGCATTTGCTGCGCATTCCGCTGGGGAAGTGA
>DAOMFR010000193.1:2947-11720 GCA_035429885.1 Blastocatellia bacterium | reverse complement strand
AGTTCGACGGCTTTTTCATAATTGGGTTTGGCCAAATTGAGTTTGCCGGATTTTTCGTAGGCTTCCCCCAGGCTGTCGTAAACGTTGGCGGAGTTCGGGTACCGCTCGACGTTGGATTTGAAAGCCGTGATGGCTTCGTCGCGTTTTCCGGCGGCGAATAGTTGATAGCCAAGCTGGTTCATCAGCGCTTCGGGCGGCAACACGGCGTAGCCGAATTTCGCCGTCAGCTTTTTGTAGTGCTCTTCGACAGAAGTCAGCCCACCCGCCGCGACGGCGTCCGGCACGCGCCAGCCATCAAAGATTTTCCGCAAAGCAAAATAATGGCTGCGCAAAACGATGGAGCCGTGGTCTTCGTCTTCCATCAACATCGCGTCCCAGGTGAACCGCTTCGGCGCTTGCTTGGCCAGCAGCTTTTTCAACCGGTCAAAGCCTCCCACCATTTCTTCGCCTTCGCTGCCGACGGTGAAAAAAAGCGTACGGTTGACGTCTTTGCGGTCTTTGCAAAAAGCTTCGGCTTCGCGCAGCGGCAACCCGTCGTCCCAGGGAATCGTCGGGCTGACGGCGATGTACGCGTTGAACACTTCGGGATGCGTCATCAACGTGTGCAGCGCGAACAAACCTCCGAACGAATGTCCGGCAAACACGCGGTAAGGTTGCGTGCGGTAATCGCTTTCGATGCTGGGAATGAGCTCGGTTTCGATGAACTTCAGGAATTTGTCAGCGCCGCCTGCGGTTGGAAAGCGCTGCGGCTGACCGCCAGGATTGCGCAGAGTTCCGTTGGTCGGTGTCAAATCGCGTGTGCGATCTGTGTTGGTGATGCCGACGACGATCATTTCGGGAATGCGTCCGTTGCGCGCCAGAAATTCCACCGTGCTGATCGTATGGCTAAGTTGCCGATCGCCATCCGTCAAATAGAGCACCGGATACCGTTGTCCGTCGCGTTCGTAACCATCCGGCGTGCGCACCAGAATGATGCGCTCTTCGCCAAGCACTTTGGAATTCAGACTGAGCGTTTGCAGTTTCTGCCCGAACACCGTCAACGACAGCACACACAGCAATGCCGCCAAAAGAAATAAACGATTCATATCTACCTCCGTGAATTGAATCAACGATTGGTCGCGTCTGGTTTTCCGAAATTTCAACAGGAAGTATAAGCGTCAGCGCGCTGGCCGGGTGGCGCGCTTTGCCATTTGGAAACGAGTTTTACGAGAATTTACAACTCGCCTTCGAACTCAGCCAGCAGCACACAGATTTGATCCAGCACGGCGGTCACGTCTCTGCCGGGGCCAACGTAGTTGTTCCCCATCGCGCTGAACATAACGACTTGGCCGTGTTTGGTGGTGACATAACCGGAAAGCGCGTTGACGTAACTGAGCGTGCCGGTTTTGCCGTGAAAATTTCCAGCGGCGGCGGTGTCGCGCATGCGGCGTTCCAGCGTGCCGACTCCGGCGACAACCAAAGATTCCTGAAAGACTTTGGTTTGCGGATGCGTCAGCATAAATTCCAGCAAGCGCACAGTACTGCGCGGAGTCACCAAATCCTGCCGCGCCAGCCCGGACCCATCACGCAAGCTCAAAGGCGTGACATCAATTCCGGCTTTCTGCAAAAACTGCTTCCGGGCTTCATTGCCGCGCGAAATGGTGGTTTTCGGATGACCGTATTCGTCCAGTTCGTGCTGGCCGCCCCCTTCCTTCACAGCAGCCGCTCCAAGCTGGCGCAGCAACAATTCGGTATGCAGATTCTGGCTTTGTTTGTTGACGACTTTCAGTATTTCGGACAGCGGTTGAGATTCGACTTTGGCAAGCTCCGTCAGCTTGGATTCGTCGAAGGGCTTGGCGACTCGCGCGACGGCATCGGCTCGAACGACTTTGCCCAACAAGCGAACACCGCGCCGAGCCAGCGCTTCTTTCAACAGCGTAGCCGCAAAGCTGGCGGGATCGTGAATGGCGATGTTGACTTCGAACTTTTCGCGGTTGTGCGGCATCGAGCCGAAAAATTCGATGGTGTTGCTGTCCAGCGGTCGGTTGACGCCGACGCGAATCGCGCCGTTCGCGCTTGTCGTCGCGTGGTTGACGATTTTGACGTAGTCGGTTTCAGGCTGGACGGTGATGACAGGTTTGTCGCCGACTTTGCGACCGGGTTTCACCGTAAAGCTAACGCAGTTGTCGTTGACGGTTAGCGCACTGACTTCTGCTCCATAATAAAACTGCAAATCGTCCCATTCCCAACTTGGGCCAATCAGGTCGTCAGCAAAAAAACTATCGTCGCCCACGATGTTGCCATTGATGGCTTTGACTCCCGCGGCTTTGATTTGGTCAGCCAATCGCTCGATGGGTGCGATTTTGTCGGCAGGAACGTGGTCATTGTATTTTTCCGGGTTTTCGCCTTCGAAACGCGGCGACAAATTCGGATCGCCTCGGCCATACAGAATCACATCGCCATTGACCCAACCGGCTTTGACAGGTTTGGTGGCGTACACCGACGTTTTGATTTTGAAGTCCGGCCCGAACGCGTCCAGCGCAGCCGAGGTTGTGTACAGCTTCATATTCGACGCAGGCATAAACGCTTTGTCCGTGTCGCGTTCAAAGACCAACTTGCCTTGTTCGGTTTTGACCAACACTCCCCAGCGAGCAGCGGCGAATTTCGGCTGGTCAAGCAGCGCAGTGATGCGCGCCTGAAGCTCTGCTACGGTCTGCGGTTTCGGTGCAGGAGCAGCCTGCTGAGCCAGCAGCGGAGCGGTAAACAAACCAACGATTAGCAATAGCGAAATGAAGCGATTGAGAGGGTTCATCACAGATTCGTTTTGACTGGCAAGGGAAATTGTTCGGCGGGTTCAATGCCGCCTTCTGCATCAACATTGAAATACTGCACAGTGAGCTGCTCAAAATCGGCGATGCAAAAACACGGATCGTGTTTCCGGTACAGCGTTCCAGCATTGATGATCGTCAGCTCTCCGAAACTTCTGACCAAACGGCGATGCGTGTGGCCGTTGACGACAAACGAAAACTTCTTGGAGGCGACCATCATCCACAGCGGATAATTCGCCTGAAGCGTCATTGAGTCATCAAACGGCCAGACACCGCCCATATCGTCTCCTCGCAAACCGTGCGTCAGCAACATCCATCCAGACACGGTTTCAAACTCCAATTCGATCGGCAATCGGTTCAGGTAAACCCAAGCCAGCGCGTCGAAATCGAATCGGGTTTGCGCTTCAGGCAATCCGCGCATTTCATTTTTCAACAACCATCGCTCGTGATTGCCGCGAACGGTGATTACATTGAACTGCTCAAGCAATTCAATTGTGCGGTTTGGATCACCAGGGCCGTCAACCAGATCCCCCACCGAGCAAACCATATCCAGTTTTTGCCTTTGGAAAAACCTCAAAGCAGCCGCCAGACGAACGTCTTCGCAGTGAATGTCGCCCAGCACGCCGATTCGTTTGAGAGGAAGTTTGAAAACAGTCTCGTCAGTCGTCACACGCGAGTTTTTACCACACGACACAAAAGTACGCGAGCGCAAGGAAACGCCTACTCACTGATGCGAGGGGTTCCATATTTGAAGTTTAGTTCTTTCGCCCGAATCTGAATGTTACTCCAGCCGTCACCGTCAAGGGATAACCCGGCGTGGCATGAATGCGCGAGACAATCGGCGCTTCGGGAGTCAGGCGCGATTCAAAGTAATTCTGGGTTTCGAAATAACGTTTATTAGTCAGATTATCCACCGATAAGTTGAATTCCACTCGGCGATTGATTTGCTTGGTGATACTCAGGTCAATCACATCAAAACCGGCGGCCCGAATCGAAGTGTCTTCTCTGCCCAGCCGGTAATTGCTGATGTGGCGATACCGCAACGAACCGCTGAAGCCTTTGAAACCAGTCATTGTCAACGCCGCGTTGCTGATGAAATGCGGCGCGCTGTCAACGTAGGCTCTGGGTTGTTCGCCTCTGTAAAAAGCATTCGTCACTCGCGTCAGCCCGCCGTTGAATGAAATAAACCGAGTCAGTTTGATCCCGGCTTTGGCTTCAAAACCATAAGCCCGCGTCGGTCCTAGAAACTCAAAACTGCCATCGTCCGGGATGTAAACCTGTTCGTTCGACCGGTCAATCAGGAACAAATCCGTGCTCAAGCTCAACCGTTTGAAATTGTGCGAAGTTCCAACCTGATAAAAGTCAGTCGTTGAAATGCGCTCGCCATTTGGCAATTGAACGACGCCGCGAGCATCCTGGCTGGAAATGCCTCGCCCGTAATTGAAATAAACTGTCAGCGGCAATTTATCCGTCGGCGTCACCGACAGATTGAACTTTGGCTGAAAGCGCGATGCCCCCCTAACTTCTGAAAGCCCGCCGGAAAACTGCGGCAAAACTTTGTCGTCAACCCTGAACCGGAAATGATCGAACCGCAGACCGGCTTCGACGTGAACGTGGCCGTGCAACAGATCAATTCCCTGTTGAACATAACCGGCGGAGTTCGTCACGCGCGCGTGGGCTTTTGTCTCGACGTTGACCGGCGAACGACTGACGGAATTATCCAGTCCGACGTTGATTTGGTTGTCGTGAAAATTCGCTCCGGCGACCAGCACGGCTTGCTGGCCAAATAGTTTGAAAGGCTGCAACAACTGGACATTGACGCCTTCTTGCAACCGTGAATCATGCTGAATGATTTCGTCGCCGTTCGTTTCATCATTCAGAAAGAACGTGAAGTTCGAATACAGATCGAACAGCGAACGCGCCAGAAAACCATCCAATTTGAACACGCGACCTTTCGCCGATTCGTTGCGAAAGTATGCGTTGAAAACTCCTGTCCGAACTCGCCCGCCGTTGTTTGGGTCAATGAAGCCAAACCGATCCAGCCGCCCGGCGTTCACTTCATCCAGCGGAATCTGCCCGGACGAAACGAAATCGTTACGACCAAGATTCATCTTGAAACCGAGCTTGTTATGTTCGCTCAGGGTGCGAATGTAATTGCCTGTGATGTTGTCGCGTTTGTAATTCAATGGATTTTTGAATGGGCCGTCAGTGCGGGAACCTTCGTAAGCAATCAAAGCTTCACCGGATTTCAGTTCAGGGCTGTAAGCCCAAAACGTGCGGAACGTACCGAACTGGCCGCCCTGAAAACGCGCGGTTATTTGATCGGGCAACGATTCTTTCAATCGAATATGCACTACGCCCAGGCCCGAAAAGTCTCCGTATTGCGCGCTGAACGGGCCGTTCAGGATTTCTACGTCCTGAACCAGTTCCGGCGTCAACGATTTCAACTGCCCCAGATAACCTTGCCCGTGGCCTTGCGTGCCCTGGTTCTGCTGGAAGTTGTCTACCAATACTTTCAATCCGCCGTTCACTCCGCCGTGGTCTAGGTTGTAACCGAAGCGGCGAATTTCCAGCGATTTGCCGCCGCCTTCGTGTTGGCCTGCGTTGATGCCAGCATCCAGTGTGTGAAAAACCTGATCGTCACGTGAAAACAGCGTGTCGCGATAAACGATGTCGTTGTGGCGATCAATCGTTGGGTCAAGTTGCGTTGCCGAAATCACCAATCCATCGTGAATTTTGGGGATGATGTAAGCAATCTCCACACGCAGGTTGTCGGCGTTGTCATTCGCGCCAATCGTCAATTCCCGGGCAGCAATGTTTTTGCCGCTGACTTGCAGCACGAGGGCTTCGCGCGGAACTTCCAGTTTGAACCTGCCTTCGGCGTCGCTGGTCGCAGTCTTTTCGCCAATCAAAGTCCGCACGCTAAGCCTGGCGTTTGCGACCGCTTCTTCGTTAGCAGTGACGATTCTGCCAGCCATAATGCGGGTGTTGTGTTGAGCTGCCGCCGGCGCGAGCACGGCGACCAGCAGAAACAAGAGTGAGCAAATACGAGCTTTCATAATTCTGAGAATTCGATTTTGACAGGGCTTACGCAAAACAAAAGAACAATTGCCACAGAGATGTTCCTCGGTTTTCCTTGAGAAACCTTTCCTAACTGCGTGCCTCTGCGACTCAGTGGCTGCTCTTTGCGTAAGTCCTATTAGAAAAACATTCGTTCGATCAACCAATAACCGCCAGCCAGCGCAATCAGCACTGAACAAGCAGGCGCGTAACGCGGGACGAAGTTTGGTTGTTGTTTCAATTTCCAGATGATCGGTAAAACTAAAGCGGCGATAGCAATTTGCCCAAGTTCGACTCCGAAGTTGAACGAAAACAGCGGAACGATTGCCGCGCTGCCCTGACTGCCAATGCCGAGTTCGCGCAACACTGACGCAAAGCCAAAGCCGTGAATCAACCCAAACGCAAAAGTCAGCAGCCAGCGATTTTTGGTGTCTCGGCGAAAGATGTTTTCCAGTCCAACATAAACAATCGAAACGGCAATCATTGGTTCGACAATCCACGAAGGCAGGTTGATGACGTTGAAAGTCGCCAGCGCCAGCGTGATCGAATGCGCGATGGTGAACGACGTGATGATTTTGGCGGCTTCGCGCAGTTTGCTGACAGCCAGCAGCAGCGCAAAAAGAAACGCCAGATGATCGAAACCAAAAGCGATGTGCTCCAAACCCAGCACGAAGAACTCTTTGAACGCCCCGGACTGTTGACTGGCGTTGGCGGCTTCGGCCAGCGCTTCGGTTGTGGGCTGGTAACTGATCGCTCCTGCCGTCAACATTTTTGAGCCAACCAGTTTTACTCCACCGATCAATTCCAGATATTGCCGATGGCCCCGCGGCAATCGTTCGATCAGTTTTGATTCGATGGTGAAGGTTTCGCCAGTCGGTCTGGCAAATGAAAAGTTGAAGCGAACACCGTTGCCGTCGTCGAGTTCGATGCTGTTGATTTCCGTTTGGAGTGGTTGCCCGGCAACAGCAACGCCGACGGCCTCGGCTGCCAGAGCTTGAAGCTGCGGTTTGGCCTGGGCGAATTCCGCTTCTGTAATTTTGCCGTCTCGGTTGGCGTCCATCGTGACAAGCGATTCGATGTCCGCGCGAGCAAATGTCAGATGAGCGTTGATGCGGCCGCCTTCCATTTTCAAAACCGCCGCGCTCAATCCTGGATCGTGAGCGAATGCGCTGGGGACTGCCACAATCAGGAAAACCAGTGTTAGGCAGAAAGCCGGAATGGTTTTAGCAATGTTCATAGTTTTCTCTTGCCTTGAACAAGGGGGTACGGAACCAGGAGTGGTAGCGACTGGGTGCTTGCGAGATTGGCATCACGAATCCACCCGGTCGCTGCTGCTCTCGGTTCCGTACCGATTCATTCCCTACTTGGCGAAGCCGATAATTCGACGTCCGTTTTGCGGCGTTGATTCGTACGGGAAGACTTTGCTAAAGCCCAATTCGTTCGCGGTCACGCCATCAACGTTAGTGAAGTTCAGCGGATTCACCTTCAGGTTGTTCGGATCACGCAGGTCGCTGGTCAGAGCGATGACAGCAATGTCCACAACATCGTCGCCAAAACGACGTCCATTCGGCCAACCGCCCGGCACGTAGAATTTGCCCGCTGGCAACCCCAACAACTGACTGGGCAGACGGAACGGATGGCCGGCAGCCCGGCTTTCCTGAATGTCTCCACCGAAAATGCTCAGACGAGAGAAGCCTGCGTCATCGGGATTCTTTGGATCATTCGCTCCGTTACCCGCCAGACGAATCGGGTCGGTTGAAAGATCAACCTTGATCAGATCAGGAATGAAAATCGCTGCGATGTCGGCGCGGTTTTTATCAATCGCCACGGTCTGGCCTCCGGCGACCAACGCGTTGATCAGCGTAGCCAGTTCAGGACTTTCGGCATATTTACGGAAAAGCTGGCCGTCGCTTGTCGGCAGCGTGCGGCTGTACAAGTCTTTGTCTTCGATCGCGACCAAACCTTCGTTGAACAGCGGGTTGCCTTGACGCGCTACCTGCACCCAGGTTGGGCGACGGATCACATCCAGAATGCCGCGACCGCCGGAATTGGTAACAGGCATCATCAAACGGCTGGTTGTGGCGAACACGCCAACGGTTTGCTGATCGCCACCAAGTTCAGTCAGCGGAACTCGCAACGACATCAAGTGCAGATTGAATCCGCCCTGCGAATCCTGTCCGGGGTTGCGGAGTTTCAGCAAATCGAAGATAGACTGAATGTCGGCAAAAAAGCCGTCATCGCGTTGACCGGCAAAGGCCGTGTAACCGTTCGGGAAAGTGAAGATTGCCTGTTGAGTGTATTTGTCCAACTCCGCGCGCGTCGCCACGCCTTTGCGAGCAGGCATTTCAGGATTGTCGCCTTCGTTGTAAAACGGAGTCGCGTTGCCCTGATTGTTCGGCGGAACGATGCCGGTTCCAATCTGAGTCGTCGTGCCGAAACGGTTGTCAATTTTCGTGATCGTGTAAGTCTGCGTCAGATTCTGCGCGGCATCGTCAATGTTCTGAATGACGCCCAGAAAGGATTGCAGCAGAGTCTTTTCGTTCTTGTAACGAGTCTGAAATTCAAAACGATATGTGATCGTCGGGCGTCCGGCGGCCATGTCTCCGCCCAGTGCGACGTGAATTTCATAACGCACGTTTTCATCGAAATTGTATTTGCTGGGGCCGATGCCTGGGTTCTGGTGCGGATAAACTCCCAGCGCCAGATTCAACGCTTTGACGCCGTTGGCATCAGGTCTGACGAAAGCATACACGTCGGTCGTGTTCGCCGACGGGTCACGAGTGATTAGCGGCGCGTCCATGTGGCTTGAGGCGTAAGCCGGAAGCGAAAGGCTGGGCAGAATTGCCATCGCGGCAACCAAAGCCAACACTGCGCTTTTCTTGATGTGTTTGAACAAACTGGTCATT
>DAOMFR010000193.1:0-2847 GCA_035429885.1 Blastocatellia bacterium | reverse complement strand
GGCAACCAAAGCCAACACTGCGCTTTTCTTGATGTGTTTGAACAAACTGGTCATTTCGATTCTCTCCTACTCGAAAAATAGCATTCAAGAAAATGCCTCTTTGCGCCGGAGGCGCAGCGGATATTAGCCGGTGGTGAAACCACCGGAACGGACGCATCCAATGTCGGCAAGCCCTGAAAGGGCGACAGATCGAAGCCTTGTCCTGCGCCCTTTCAGGGCGCGGCGGCGATTTGGCACGCTGCCCGGTGGTTTCACCACCGGCTAATATCCAACGTCCCGTCGGGACTCAAAGCGGAAAATCTTTTTCTTGAAATCTATCGGTTGTTGTTTTGGCTCAGACGCCTGAGCCGTTTAATGGCACCAGACACACAACGACCGTTGCGCCCATTCGTCAGGCGAGGGATTGCGTGTGGTTGTCGTGAAAAACGTTAGAGCTTCAGTTGCGCCAGTTGATTTCGTTCACTGGGCAACAGAGTTGATTGAATGGCCGAAGCGCGTTTTGCGAATTGCCGAGCTTCGGTTGGTTGATTGGATTTCGCCGCAATCACTGCGGCGTGCAGGAAAAGTCTGGCGTCTTTTGTGCCTGTGGCCAGCGCCTGTTGCATCGTTTGTTGCATCGTCTGCCAGGCTTGGTCGTGATTGCCCGCAGCCGATTGCGCCCAGGCCAGCGCGTCCAGCGTGAAAACGTCCCGGCGATTTTTCAATTCGTTTTCGGCCAGTTTTAACGCCGTCAGTAACTGTTCGCCGCGCGTAGCCAGATAAACAGCAAAGCTTCGCGGGTCGTCGCCAGCGCCGTGCGAGTTCAATTCGGCTTCGACTTTTTGAGCTTCATCGTTGCGGCCAGCGGCACGTAAAGCATCCGCCAACGTCCAGCGATATTCAGGCAATGGGTTTTGCCGGGCAGCGCGTTCCAGCAGAGGCACGGCTTCGTTGAATTTGTTTTCGGCCAGCAACACTCGGCCTTGAGCAAGCAGAGCAGGCGCGTAACCGGGTTGAAGTTCCAGCGCCAGTTCGCAACTGGCCACCGCTTGTTTCAATGCTCCGGCCTGCAATTCGTACAACGCCAGCTTGCTCCACGCCCAGGCCGAAGCTTCGGCGTCGCCAGCGTTTGCGCCTTGCGCAGACATTCGCATCAGCACGCGCGCTCCGTCCAAATCGCCTTGCAGCCAGCGAACGTGAGCGGCTCGACTGTAAGCTTGCGGGCTTGGTTTCAAATCCATCATTTTTTGATAAGCCGCGATGGATTCATCCAGCTTGCCCTGTTCCATCAGCACGTCGCCGAGCAGTCCGAAATCGAACGCCAGCCCACGCGAAGTCGCCAACTCTCTGGCAATCGTCTCGGCTTCGGCAAACCGATGCAGGCTATGCAGCACGTGACCGCGCAGCAATAACGCCGATGCTTTAGCTGCTTTGGGCGAAAGCGGCGCAAAGGTCTGAGCCGCAGTTTCGGCCTTTACTGGTTGAGCAAGTTTCGCTTCCAGACAGGCAGCGCACTGTTCAGCCAGTTTGTAATAACCCGGATCGAAACTGGCTCGCGCTTTTTCGACGTAATGCCACCCCAGCTTTTCAATCTCCGGCAAAACTTGATCGGTGTTTTGTCGTGATCGGATTTTCTTTTGAGCGCTGCGAATCTCTTCGTCCAGCTTCGAGTTGCCGTCGTGGTCAGCCAAAGCGATTTCGCAAGGCAGCAAGCTTTTCGCCGCTGCATCGGTCGAACGGCAAGCATTCGTCGCCAGCATCGAAACGGCTAAAAGTCCTAAACCAATCAATCGTCGCATTGTTCTTTGCTCCTGAGAAAGTTCGTAGTCCCGGCTTCAAGCGAAGTGGGCGTGACAGAATTCAACCACGGGGATCACGGGGAAAGGGTTTGGGAAAAAAGTTTTGTTTTCCCCGTGTACCCCGTGCTCCCCGTGGCTGAATTTCCTATACAGTGCTAAATCCCATCCAAAGACAGGCCATATGCTTTTCGCTACCGCACGACGATTCGACGATTGGCGAATCGTTCCAAACGCGAATCGTCGCTCAGGCTGTTCAACCGAGAGGCGCGAACTGTTTCAACCGATTCCGTTTCGTCGCCTAAAACTTCTCGCTGCAATCCAGAAGCTCGAGTCAGCGTCAGCGTGTAAGCGCCAGTCAGATTCGGAGCAAATGGCGTAGCCAGAATCACGTACACGCCGGTTTCGGGTAGCGTGAAGTTGATCAGTGAATTCGTTCCGCCTGCGCTGTTGTCATCGGCTGCGACGGTTGCTCCGGTGTTGCGATTCAGAATCAGCAGCGAATCGAAGCCGGTCGAATTCATTCTGATTTGGACTTTGTCGCCCAACACTCCAGCAAACCAGTAAGCGTCCAGGTAATCACCGGCAGAGGTTTGCAAATCCGTAGCGGCAATCTGTCCGTTGACCGTCGCACCATAAGCAATGTTCTGCATCGCGTTGCCGATCAGCCGCACCGTGTAACCGCCAGTGCCATTCGGATTGTCTTCGGCGCTGGTAACGAACAACACGTACTCGGCGGATTCCTGAATCGCGGTCAGCAGCAGGGCGTTGTCGTTGACGATATCGCCGTCGCCCAACCCTCCCAGATCGTCATCAACAGCCACCAGATCGAGCGTTCCGGCTGCGTTGCGTTTGTAAAGCATCGTCGCCGCGTCAAATACGGACGAGCGCAGATCAACTGCCAGCGTAGTGTTCGCCACCGCCGTAAACCGGTAAGCATCGAAAAAGTAAGTGCGACCATCCGGCGCGGCCAGCACTTGATCGTCAGGCGACAAACCTGAAGTGATGGTTTGGCCGAAAGCCAAAGGTTGGAAGTTGATGGCAGGCGTTGTGCCGCCGACTTGAATCGTAA
>DAOMFR010000192.1:0-11755 GCA_035429885.1 Blastocatellia bacterium | reverse complement strand
AATTGCGCGAACTGTTCATCCCGCACGAAGACTTGCGCGACGCCTGGAGCCCGGCCAAGGTGTTGCACCATTCCACGGAACTGGCCGGCATCGCCAAAACCGGTGCGCCACCACCGTTCCTGTCCCCGCTATCTGCTCAACGGCTAGAGCAGTTGGCACCAGTTGCTCAAAAGCTAATTCAGTATCTGTAACGACTGGTTATTGCGGCTCGCCATGCTGAACGAATGCCGCCCAGAAATACGGGGACGACCAAGCTGCTGAATGTCGCATTCGCAACTGCGCCGTGCGCAAAGCTTGTGAAGGGCTGAGTCGCTGGCGCAGCAGGCCTCGATAGAACTCCGCCATCAAACTGGCCGTAGATTTGTCGTTTACGTCCCATAGGCTTACCAATACCCGTGCCGCACCTGCGTGCATAAATCCGCGCGTCAAACTCTGTAAGCCCTCACCGCGGACTTCTTTACCGATCCCGCTCTTGCAAGCGCTCAACACGGCGAGTTCGGCAGGCAGATTCAAATTGGATATTTCGACCAGTCGCAGGTGCCCATCTAAGGCTCGGCCCTGCCGGTCAAAGCGTGACAAAACCAGTCCGGAAAGGTCCGGGTGAATATTGTCAATCAGACCGTGCGTAGCAAAATGCACGTAACGGTATTGACTTAACGCCGGATTGAGCGCTGCTTCTTGTGTTGCGTCAAAATCAAGCGCACTAAAAACCTCGCTGTTCGGCACCAGCGCAAGCACGCTGTTGGCTTCTTCGCGTGTATAACGCAATCGGGCCAAGCCTCCGCGCTCGTCTTCCGCATCGGCATCGCGGATAGCACGAGTTAGTTGTTCGGCATCCAACTTGGGTGCAACCAAGTTATCTTTTCCAGTTGGAACCGATTGCCGTACACGCGCAAGTTGGTCGCGAGTGTTTTTGGGCAATCGCTCATCGTCTGGTTCGAAAACTGGATCGGCAAAAACAGCCAGCGTCTTTGGCGCAATCTGGCGGTCTTTCAAATCGCGACGTAGCTGGGCCAAAGCAGTTGCAGAAGGTAGGTAACTGATGAAGTGCTTATCAAGCAACAATGGAACGGTGGCCGAATACCGATTTACCTTCTCCTTATTGCGTGTAGGCACGGGTAGGGCTGCGAAAGGTATCAATTGCAAGGCACCGTCTGCCACAATCAGTAAGCGCTGGTTGCCAAGTTCCGTTGCGATAGGTTCAAGAATCATTTGGCTTAGCTCTGCGCCGGCAGCAATTAAGTCTTTGTCAGCTTGCCGAATGCGGGCCGTGCGTTGTGCCGGCTCCTCGAACTTAACTGTCCTGTTGCGCGCCGTCAGTAATTCATAATAGCGGCGGGCCGCCGTCTCAATCACTTCGCGTTTGGGCAGTTCGTAGCTGTAGAAGGTCTTATTGGTAACGGCAAACAGGAAGCTCTGTTCTTCGCCCAGCGCGTATTCAAGCAGCAGAGAATCAGCATCTACGACGGTTTGTTGAATTTCTGGCAGGCTGAGCGGTTGCGGTTGGGCCAGCGCGGCATAGCGTGGGCTGGCCGTGCGGATTTGCGCTTCGATTTGTTCAAGCTCCGCCGTCAGTTCGGTAATCTCGCGACTGAACGTGGCTACCTGCTCTTCGCTTTGACTGGCGGCGCGATTTTGAGCAGCCGACTTGGCGCTGAGCTTCTGGCGCAACTCGCGCTCGCGATTGAGCAGAGCCGGATCAACTCCCTTGCGAATGTTCGCGGGCGCTTCGGCCAGAGTTTCCACGAAGCTGCGTGCACGTGCGCGTTCGCTTATTTGCAGGGCATTGACCGCGTGTCCGGCAGCGGGAGCCTGTCGGTGCAGCTTCATTAACAAAGCAAGATAGGATTCGTAAGAGCTATGCTGCGTGGCGAGGAAAGAGGCGCGCAATGCGGGGCTGGCGACGCGGCTGCGCACAGATTCGATGATTTCCAACGCGACTTCAAGATGGGTGCGGGCCTCGGTCAAATTGCCGCGCTTCAGTTCGGCGCGCGCGATACTCGACAACGCTTCTGCCTCGACGTAGGGCTGATTGAGCTTGCGCGCGAGCAAGAGCGACAGTCGGTAAAGTTCAATAGCCTTTGGCAATTCGCCTAAGGCCGCGTGCGCTTGTCCCTTGGCGAGCAGTACCCGGCTCTCGCCGGCTCCCCACTGTAACGCGCGCATTACAGTCAACGCTTGTTCATAAAATTCACTGGCCTTCCGGTGTTCACCCAGCGCCTGATAGGCCAGCCCAAGCCCTTCCAGCGTCCTCCCTTCCGAGAACCTGTCTTGATTCTGCTGCGTTAGGGGAAGCAGGTTCTGAAAGATGGAGAGCGCGTTCTGGTACTGACCGAGCAGGTTGTACGCGATGCCCATTTCGCTCTGGCTGCGCAACGTGCGAAAGTTATAGCCGAGGTCCAGGCGGATTTTGACGGATTGCTGAAAAAAATCGATCGCACGCTGCGTCTCGCCTAGTTCGAGATAGGTGACCGCCAGATAGTGTAGTGAATTGGCCGCGCCCTCCGTGCTGCCAATAGATTGGCGCAAGGCGAGCGCTTCGTATTGCGTATCCAGCGCCTTTTGATAATCGCCTGCGGCATGATGAACTTTGGAGAGATTATCAAGAGCACTGGCTTTGGGATCGGCCCAAGGGAGCAGCGGCGTTAGTACAAGCGCTCGATTCAGCGCGGCAAACGCTTGCTGTGGCTCGCCCAGCAGTAACCAGGCCAGGCCCATGCTGGTGCGCACATCGGCTTCAAACTGAATGTCGCCTGCCGCCTGCAAGAGCGGCGCGGCCTGCAAATAACTATCGAGCGTAACCCTGAGCGACTCGCGTGTGTAGGTATCACCCAGCATATTCAAAATCTTCCCGGCCCCTTGTTGATCACCAAGCTCCCGGAAAATAACAAGCCCTTGCTGAAAGGCTTCTCTGGCCTGCGACATCTTGCCGATTTCGGTATAAGCAAGGCCTAGCCCGTAAAACGCCTTGGCTTGCGCACGGCGCTGGCCGAGCCTCTGCAGAAGCTGAAGCGACTGCTCGTAATACTCAATTGCTTTGGGCTGATCGTGTATGTAGTTGGAGTGCGTGAAGGCTAACTGATGGAGAACTACTGCTTCGAGTTCCTGGTCGCCGATCTGTTGCGCCAATTGTCGCGCCGCCGCCAGTTTGGTGGCAGCTCCGAGTTGGTTATCTCTGGTTGTCTGTTGCTGCCCGGCGGCGGTTTGAAAGATCAACTGGTAGGCTTCCACGAAATACCGTTGCGCAATCGTACGATCGCGGTCGGCGGGCGCGGTGTCACGCAACTCTTTGATCTGAATACCGTAGCGCCCAGGATTCATGCCCGGATAACGCGCCTGCATCTGAAAAGTATATGCACCTGCTTCCTCAGCCACGACGCAGACGGATTCGGTGCCCCATAACCACTCATCTGAATTGAACTCAAAGAGTTGCTGACTGCGCGGAGACAGCACTGCAATGACGACATCAATGCCGCGCTGCTCGACTTCAACCCGCAGGTATTGCCCGGCCGCAAGCGTCACCGCGTAACGGTGCGTTTCGCCGCCTTTCAGTTCTCGCTCGATAAATTTGCCCGGTTCGAGTGTGACTGTGTCTTGTGATCTTAGCGCAAGGTGGTCCAGAGACGAGCTAGCAACCTTTGGTATCAGGGGGGGAGAAGTTAAGGCGGTAAGCAAAACCATCCCAAGCAAGACAGGCAAGCGCAGGGGGGCTACAGAACAACGGGGAGAGCCAATCATAGTGTTCCTCCTGGAGTGAAGCTAATTTGTGAGACGAGGCTTCGGGCTTTTACTTCTGTTTTCGTTCTAACCGCTTGATATCGTTGGCTAATTCACGACTGAACAAGGCGATCGTCTTTTCTGTCGGCCCTTCATACCTACGTCGACTTGCGCCTGGCGTCAACGGCCAGATCACGTTTCCGTGCGTATCCACCAAACCTGCTGTCAGCACAAGCCGATCCTGCTGTGTTGCTACGAGGGTCATTTTGAGCGCGATGTCGGCTTCATCCTGACTGCCGACAAGTCTGAATTTGCCATCGGCTTGCAGGCGTCGCGTAATCTGTTCGCTGTTTGTCTGGCGCAACTTCTCTGCTCCGCTGATTTCCACGTAAACCTTTTTGGCTTGAAGCAAGCCGACGGCCTCGGTGCGCTCGCTGCGAGTGAGGGTTTCGGTAGGGTCGTCGCTGGTGCGCGTGCGGATGTCCATCGCAATCACCTCATCGCCATTCAACGGCGGCGGGGCAGAAGGATGTGGCGTGGGGGAAGTTGCCATGCTTGGTTGTGTGGGCGCGACACTGGGCGACACCGACGGCGTTGGCGTCGTGTTATGCGCCAGTTCGTTTTGGGGAGCTACCCGTTTGACGAAAAACCAGTAAAACAGCGTGGCGCTGAGCATGACTAATAGCGTGAAGGCAAGCGCAGGCTTCCATAACGTGCTCGGCGATTCGCTCGGTGCAGCTTGGAAGATTCGCTGGCGTTGCCGACGCAGCCACCACAGCGCGGCGCGTAAAGGTGCGGTTTCGCGGTAAGTGATGGCGACCTGCGCGCCAGTGCATAGACCTGCGGCATCGCTTTGTGGATGCACAGTGAAGCTCAGTTGCTGGCCATCTTCCAAGATTAAGGTCGCCGTGGTTGGCAGCAAATTTCCTTCTTCATCGTAGCTCAACAAGTAGGCGGCCAAACGTAACTTTTCGGCGTCGCTGACTCCATATACCTCGATCAGTTCGGCGTCAGGTGCAATCGCAAAGCGAAGCTGAGAAGGTTCGTTGGGCGTGGTGTGGCCGCGAACTGCGCCATCCACCATCACTCGCAACCAAGTCGGAGAAAATCGTTTGCGGAGTTCGCGTTGTTGCGCAACATATTCCTTGATGCGTTGCATTTCTTCCTCGCTCAAGGCCGCCGGGGGGCGACCTTGGTTCGGCGGGTTTCCGTTATTGGCGGACGGCGGATCGCTGCTCGGCGGGTAAAATTGAGGCAGTTCCAGTCGCTTCGTAGGCACATCCAGTCCCAAAGCGGAAAGCAATCGCCTGAAACAGTCCGGGTGCAGGATGGTGTGAAAGCGAGCGGTTTCCACAGTGTGTTCAGCATCCGGATCAATGCCGCGAAAGTGCAACGGTGGCAGTTCATCCTGCTGCGGGTCGAAAGCCGCAGGCACACTACAGTTCGTTTCCCAGGGGGTGAAGGTTTGCAGGCAATCACAAACCAGTTGCAGGTACGGATGCGCTTCTTCCAAAGAATAAAACCGTTCTTCGCCGCGCAGGCCACGTTGGACAATCAATTGTTCAGCGAATCGTTCTTTCAGTTCTCGCATCAATTGCGCTTTGCGCCGCCGGTAATACGAATCGTCGCGCACGCGTGCAGGGTCCTGCACGACCAATCCATAAATCTGCATCGTTTCCGGTGTAGTGTAGTTATGTAATAACCGGCTGATGCCCAGGGTGACGAAAAACGAATTGCGCTTGAGTGTGATGCGCGCCAGATGTTTTAAGTAATGAACCAGCCAGGTCGCTTGCGGAATGCCTTCCGTTTCCTTGTGACGCTCCTCTGGTTCAGCCGCGATGTAAACCAGGCGTTGCAGCATCTGTAACTCACTCAAGTTGACCTTTGTCCGGAAATGCGAGTTGGCAAAGGCGCGCGCTTTGGGTTGTGCGGCGCGGCTACCCGGTGCGTAATAAAGCCTTTTATCCTGCGCAGCCAGTGCAACATCCAGCGACGCTACCGCCTCTCGTGTCACACGCAGCGCGGCTTGTTCATCACCCAAAATGAAATAGGCCAATTGAAAGGCCCGTTGTAACTTCTCGTCCATCGGCACTTGTCTACGCGCGCGCAAATGTTTACGGCGTACTCTTGTTTTATGGGATTTGGGATTGCGTGCGCGCATACTATTGCCTAGCCATAGCATGCCTGTCCACCCAACGAGCGTAACCATTTCGGAAAATTCAAATTTTGTCGTTGATCACCGTGACCTTTTCGGAGTTCGGAAAACGGTACGGTGCGCGCGCACCATCAGCGTTACCTTCTAACGCGACCTGGCATTCGGCAACGAACAGCACTCAAAACAACGTGTAACGCCGATCAAGACGCCCTACTGGTAGTTGTGCGCTGATGGGGGAAACAAAAACGAAAAGCTTCAAAGAAGTTGCAGCAAAGGTTAGCTAAAAACCGCAGCTGCAGCCAGAAAGGGCAATCTTGATAACATTTGTAACTTAGTAACAGATTATATTGCGCCCTCAGTTCAGCCGAAATTCGTTAGCTGCTCAACCAGTAATTAGTAAGTTGGTAAAGAGTCAGGCGGTCATTCAGTAAATGAGAAGCAGGCGAGTGAACCATAGCCCAGAGAAGCTATGGTTGAAGCATCAGGCTCGCCATTGGCTCAGCTACACCAGTTGGGAGAAACGCATGACAGATATTCTGAAACTTATTTGTTTTGTGGTCGGAGGTTTTTTATCGCAGGAATGGCTGTATTGGTACAACCTGCGTTTCAAACTGTCGTCCACCAGATACCGCAAAATACTTCGCTCGCCCGGATATTGGTTTGCCGTCTGTGGCATGGCGGCTCTGGCCGTAATTGGAACCTATGCCTGGTATAGCGGCGATCCGGCAAATCATCATACCAAGGATTACTTTTTCATGGGCGTGTCCTGGCCTCTGCTAATTAAGCAGATATCGAAATCTGTTACCGCCAAAGGTGCGCCAGAACTTGGCGATGAAGATTCGACATGGTCGGATTATTTGTCATAACAGCGTTTCAGAAATTAAGGAGAGAGATGAAAACAAATCGCCAGCAAAAAATGTCGTCTCTGTTTGTAGTGTTAGCGTTGGTAACAGGTAGTCTAGCCAACACCAACACTAGTTTTACAGGAAATTCCGTTTCACAGAAGAGTGTAGTTTTAGCAAATGCTACTTTCGCGATTCCACAAGAGGTAAAACCACCCCGTCCAAAACCGGAAGAGCGCCGGGGGACCAAGCCGTCAGGCCCTCATACTTCGGGGACAGGCAATAAACCGGAAGACTTAACCCATAAAACGTCAGTAGATCATTCATCGAATTCGCGTTGGGCCAAAGAGCTAGAGAAAAAAAACGGAACAACCCACACGCCGACAAATCGCCGCAAAAGCGCTGGTAGTACGAACAAATCAGAAGAAATCAGACCATCTTCCCATTCTGCTCGCCCAGGATACCAGCCTCAGAAAGAAGGAGAAGGTGAGTACGCGCTTTTGACCTTCGATGGCTCACCGAAGACTCCGAGGGAGTATCTCAATGTGTATGGGAAACCACCAACTCTGGCTGAAGAAAAGCTGCTTACGCCTGATTCAGCTGCCGGCCAGCTTCCTAGACGCAGTTGGAGTGAGGAGGATTTCATTGCTCACGTTAAAGATCATGAAGGGAAATATGTGATGGTAATAGGACATAACAATGAAGGTGAGCTTATGCAGATTGACAAAAGTTCAATCTCTATTAGGCGACTCGGTGAACTAGCTTCCCAAGTGGATAAAACAGTTATTTTTGCTTCTTGTAAAGCGCAAACATATATGGACGTAAACGTCCTCGCTAGCGATCCAATCAGGTTGTCTTCAAGTATAAACATAACTCAGGAAGTGGCTCAAAGGATGAAAACAAGATTTGTTGAAACTTTACAGAGCATGCAAGAAAAAGGAATTCCGATTGATGAGGCCAGAGTCGGGCGCCAGCTTGAAAGAATTGCTCGAGAAGAAGAGAGAAATTATTCTTTGCAAAAGGTAAAGATTGCTATTACTCGTGTCGGACAAGGTCTTGTCTTGCTCACCATCGTTGCCTGTGTAGCCACTGAAGGCGCGCTCTGTCCTATTTGATTCATTGCCAGTCAGTCACTTGCACGTCTCGAATAAATAAACAACCCGGAGAACCAACATGTCCGAGCTAAGAATATTTGAACGATTTTCTGTGAGCCAGTTTAAGTTGGATCAACTGAGATCGAATGTTCCGACTAACGATCCTCAAGCCGTGGCCGAGTTGCAAGGTCACCGCGCCATTTTGCAGGAAGCCGGAATAGATGACCTGTCATCATTGGGTGTTCTTCGTTTGGAAGGTTACCAAGCAACCAGAAAAGGCATCTTGACGCCCGCAACTGCCGCCAAACCGTCCGGGCAGGCGAGGGTTTCCAAAGCTTATCGTTTGATCAATGAAGGAGCCAACGCCGAATTTGTAGGTGGGGTGCAGGCCGAACTCAAACAGACGATTCAATTACCGTCTCGCTTGGACGACATATACTGGGCGGCCTCTGAAATCATCGTCGAGCCCAATACGGTCGTTGTTTTATCGGCTGGAGAGAAGTTTCTCACCATCATTTGTGAGAAGCTTACGGTTGGTGAAAACGTCACTTTTACCTGGGATCGTGAACCGAAAAATCCTCGGCCGGCTATTCGAAGTGATGATGCTCAAGCGGAGCGCAAGCATGATCCGGAACGGGCCCCGACTGCATTCCCCGGAACTGATGGCGGACATGGAAAGTGGGGAGAAAAAGGGGGGGACGGCTGGGACGGCGCGGATGCGCCCAAAATGATTTTCTGGCTAATGGAATTAGCAGGTAGGCCAATGTTTGACCTGAATGGAGAAGATGGTCAAAAGGGTGGTCGAGGTGAGCGTGGAGAGAATGGACAACACGGCGGTCATGGTAATGATTCACGTGCCTTCGGTCTGGATTGTCAGGCAGGCCCAGGAGCGGGCGGGCGTGGCGGCGATGGCGGGCGCGGCGGCCCCGGTGGTGCAGGAGGCAATGGAGGGCACGGCGGTAAGTTGGTACTAAATGCTCCGAAAGAAGTAATACTGCAATACGCGAGCAGCTTCTATGTGACGGCCAACGGAGGAAGAGCAGGAAATGGAGGTCAGGGCGGACTCCCCGGAACAAGTGGAGCAGGTGGAAAACTTGGAAATGTGTGGTGGCCATGCACTAAGATGGGGAGAACCGATGGCGCAGGGGGCAGTAGCGAAATTCCAGAGGGTAGTAGCGGTGCGCCTGGGAAGGATGGAGACAAATTCTCTGACGCATTCTCTTTCTTGCCAATCACTCGCGATGATTTCAATCGCGAACTAACCCGACCCGCAATCAAAAAGATTGAACCGTCTGAAGCCTCCGTCGGCAGCGAAGTCAGTGTCAATGGCCTGCGATTTACTCCAACGGATGTCGTCGTGGTTGCGGATGTTGCGGCTCCAATCAGGTTTGTAAACGACCAAAAGGTTATCTTTCGCGTTCCCGCCGTAGGTGGCGGGCCACAGGAAGTGAGAGTGCGACAAACGGACGGGACTCCTTCCCATCCGGGTACTTTAACAGTCAAACCAAGTCTGGATCGCATTGAGCCAGCAGGCCGGATCAAGCCAGGTTCAATCGTTACGCTCATCGGCGGTGGTTTCAAAGCCGGGTGCCGTGTCTGGGTTAACGGTGTTGATGCACCTGATGTGCAGTTTATCAACTCCGGCCAATTGAAATGCCGCATTGTGCGCCCAGCCAATCTCCCAGCCAATCCAGCCGGAGAGCCTGTTAAGATCAAAGTGATCCTGCCTGATGGAACGGCTGCAGCTGATGAAAAAGAAGTGATCCTAGATACGTATCGCATCCTGGCGATGGGCGACAGCATTATCTGGGGGCAGGGACTGCGCGACGAAGAGAAAATTTACAGCCTGGTGGCCAATCACGTCGCGACGCGCCCCGAATACAGCGGACAGAACCGGATCGGTATTTACAAGACGCTAGTTGCACATTCGGGAGCGATTATTGGTTTCAAGGATAATGGGGATCGCGATAACACCAAGTTTTTACCCATTCATGGCGAGGTGCCGACATCTTACCCAACGATCTTGGAACAGTGTGAATCGTTCATGGATGCCCCTGATACGATTGATTTAATTATTCTGGATGGTGGCATCAACGACGTTGAGGTTTCCCGAATTTTGAACGTCTTGAAAAGTGACGCCGAGTTGCGTCAATTAACCAAGACTCATTGCCACATTCACATGGCCAGGTTACTTCGCCAGGTTGTGGCAAAGTTTCCGAATGCGAAAGTAGTCGTTACAGGTTACTTCCCGATCGTATCCGACCAAAGTGATACGAACTTTCTTGCCGCATTTTTGGGAGGCCTGGGGTTGGCGGCCGAGACGCTCGTCGCACTAGGGTTAGGGGCTGCGATAGGCGTTGGTCCCGGAGCGGTAGCTGGCGTCACTATCTCAAAAGTAGTTCGCGATCGTTTAGTGGAACGGTGCAAAATTTTCGCTGAACAATCGGCGACTTCGCTGCAGGACGCAGTAGATGAAGTAAACGCAACCTTGCCTGCCCCACGCATCGCGTTGGGGCATCCGCAGTACCGCCAATCTCACTCAGCGCTCACGCAAGCGTCCTGGCTATACGGAATCAATGCTGACCTAACGCCACAAGACGAACACATTCGCAATGAACGTCTAGCCAATTGCGAAGAATGTAAGCGAAAAGAACCTAACAGAGACATCAATGCCCTGTCTTGTCAGCGCGCTTCGCTCGGCCATCCAAATCCTACCGGCGCGCGTGAATATGCCAAAGCAATTATTAGGGACGTGTTCCCCTTCTCATCGGAGTTTCTAGGTTATGCCGATTTGCACTGCCATCCGATGGCGCATCTTGGGTTCGGAGGGAACTTGTTTGCGGGCGAACCGGATGGGGCGATGGACGAAGCACTTAGGTGGTGTTCTGAAAAACACGGTGCCGGTGGCACAGGTTTGTTTGGCGAAGTTGGAAGTCTCTTTATGGCTGCCTTTGAAGGTAAAGGGCCGGGGCACCACGTCGGTGGCTACCCGGAGTTTGACGGCTGGCCGCGTTACACCTCGCTGATCCATCAACACATGTACGTTGATTGGATCCGGCGCGCCTACGAAGGCGGACTCCGACTGATCTGTGCAGCGGCGGTTAATAATCCGCTTTTGGCGAAAGAATTCGGCGGCAGTTATACGGACGATGTGACGGCGATCAATCTACAGATCGAGGCGATCAAACAATTCATCACGCGCCACTCCACTTGGATGGAAGTTGCGCTCACACCGGACGACGCCAAACGAATCATTACCGGCAACAAGCTGGCGGTTGTTTTGGCTGTTGAAGTGGAAGCCTTGGGCAATTGGGTGCGCGAAAGCGACTGTTCGAACGAGCAAGTCTCAATGGAACTGAGACGCTTGTTCGGTATGGGCGTGCGGATGATCACTCCGATTCATCTGATCAACAACGCCTTTGGCGGAACGGAAATCAAAGGTGAGGTTTTCAACATCCTGAATCGGTTCATGCGTGGTGAAGGGGATTACTTCGAGGTAGAGAGCGGGCTGGCCGAAGGAATCGAATTCCGTCTGGGCGAAGAAGGCGAAGAAGATTTGGTCAAATGGTTCAAAGGTGTTGGGAACGTAATTTCTGGAAAGGGCTTCTACCAACCACCGGCGTACGATCAAACGATGCCTGGCCATATCAACAAACGCGGCCTGACTGACCGCGGCAAATTTCTCGTCGAAGAAATGATGCGACTTGGCATGCTCATTGACGTTGACCATATGTCCACAAAGTCCATCAATGACACTCTGACGATTGCCGAACGTTACAGGTATCCAGTTGTTTCCACTCACACTTCGTTCCGTGATTTGACTTGGAGGCGCGGGGATGAGCATAAGCCGGAAACTAGGGAGACTACGGACATTCAAAAGCTGCCTTGCGAAAAGAACAAATCCAGAAAGACCCTTGAAAGAATCCGCGCCCTGGGTGGAATGGTTG
>DAOMFR010000191.1:0-11755 GCA_035429885.1 Blastocatellia bacterium | reverse complement strand
GATTTCATGTTTCATGCGGCATCATTCACTGAAGATAAACAGAACTTTCGGTAAGCTTTTGAGCGAAATTCTCCGCCAAAAAGTGAACCCTTATTATTGCGAGTGTGATTGGAATCGTGAGTACAGTCCCTTCAGAACAACAGACTGGCCCCCACGGCTTAGCGCCTGTGTCGCCGGAGGAAGCTACTTTCTGGCGAGTGGAAGGTAGTTTGCTCAATTTAAGCGCCGTGCGGCCAGTCGCTTTTTTCACCTGGAACGCACAGAGTTTTTCCGAACGCTGGGTGCGGCGAAGCTTGCTAGCGTTGTCCGCGCTTGTTCGTCCTCTGCTTTATGCGGCGGATAGAGTTTTTGCCACGCGCTTTTTGCATACACTACTGCGCGGAATCAGCCGTGACCGACTGGATTTGCTCGGCGAAGAATATTTTCACTACTACTTGAAACCAAAGCTGAAACCCGAAGGCATCGCCAAGCTGAAAGAAGCGCAGGCACGCGGCGAAAAGATTGTGCTGGTCAGCCAAGGGCTGGATCACGTGATGCGTCCGCTGGCTGAATATCTGGGTGTGACTTGGCTGGTCGCAAACCGATTGGAATTTTGTGACGGCTTGGCGACAGGCAGATTGCTTTCGCCGGTGGTTCGTCCGCGCCAGGTGCTGGCCAGGATCATCGGACGAAATCCAGACGGGCGAGTCATCATCGGGAAACTTTCCCGTAATCTAGGAAACCCTGTCGAAGTTCTGAAAAAAGCGATTGTGCCAACTCGACGTGTAGTTCAGCCCCTGACGTCTCCAACCGTAGTTTTCGAACCATACAAACAACTCGGCAATCTGTCTGTCGTGGATTCGATGACCGGCAAAAACGTCATGCTGATCGGCTTTACAGGTTTCATTGGCAAAGTCTGGTTGGTGAAGTTGCTTCAGGAAGTACCGGACATCGGCAAAGTGTATTTGTTGATTCGCCGTCAACGATCCGTCACGGCGCAGCGTCGCTTTGAAAAGATCGCTTCTGAATCACCAGTATTCGACAAACTGCATGAAATCCACGGCGAGAACTTCAGCAAACTCATGTCTGAAAAAATCGAAGTTGTCGAAGGCGATGTCAGCCTCCCTGGGTTGGGATTGGCTCCAGATATTCTGGCGAAACTGCAATCGCAGCTTGATTTGCTCATTAACAGTTCGGGGCTGACAGACTTCAATCCGGATTTGCGTCAGGCGCTATCAATCAACATTGATGGCACGCTGAACGTTCTGGATTTCATACGCCAATGCAAACAAGCTTCACTCGTGCATCTTTCGACCTGTTACGTAGTGGGCTATCGGGATGGGCGCATTGCTGAAACAGTCACCCCCAATTACACGCCCAAAGACATTGCCGATTTTGATGCGGAAATTGAGTACGAACATCTGCACCGTCTGGTGAAAGATGTTGAAGCTCGTTCGGAATCCGAAGAAATAACTCAATTTCTTCGGCAGCAAGTGCTGGAAAAAGCACGCCGAGCCAACAAACAGCTCACCGATTCCGAAATCGAAGCGCAAATTCGCAAACAGCGGCAGCGCTGGGTTCGCGACGAACTGACTGATGTCGGGATGCATCGCGCTCAAGAATTCGGCTGGCCGAACACCTACACCTTTACGAAGAGCTTGGCCGAATCCCTGATCGCACTACGTGGCAAAGATGCGAACGGTGAGGATTTGCCAGTTTCAGTCGTCCGTCCGTCCATCGTTGAAACGTCTACGCACGACCCATTCAAAGGCTGGAATGAAGGCGTCAATACGTCTGCACCGATTTCCTACCTGCTGGGCACATTCTTCCGCCAGTTGCCATCGAACGGTAAAAAATGCCTGGACATCATTCCGGTGGATCTGGTCGTTCGAGGAATGATTTTGATCGGAGCGGCCTTGGTCGAACGACGTCACGAACAGCTTTACCATTTGGCGACTTCGGCAGTGAATCCCTGCAATATGCGCCGCACTATCGAACTCACCGGATTGGCTCATCGCAAACATTATCGAGCGCAAGACGATTTCAACTATCGTTTGCTCTCAATGTTCGATTCGATTCCGGTGTCAAAAGAACGTTACCGCAAACTTTCTGCTCCTGCCCAAAAACAACTTGTGCGGGCGTTGCTAAGGATCGTGTCTCCATTGCCGATGATGCGGTCGCCGCTGATTCGCCGCCAACGTGATCTGGACAAAGTCACCAAGCTGGTCGAACTTTACGAGCCGTTCATTCTGCATAACGAATACGTCTTTGAAGCCAGAAACGTCGAAATTCTCTCGGCGCTCTTGCCGGAAAATGAACGCGAGGCGTTCGGCTATGACGCCAACTATATTGACTGGTGGGATTACTGGATCAACGTTCATATTCCCGCATTACGAAAATGGTCTTATCCACTGATCGAAGGTCGCCCAGTGGACAACAAATCCAGTCGGCAATTGCACATTTCGTCACCAGAGCAGACTGTCGTAACCAGTTAAAGCAGTTCTCCAACCTGAAAGGGACCTTCTTCAAAAGCTATGGCAATTTTTCTGACCGGCTCGACCGGTTATGTCGGAGCGCACGTCGCAGCGTTGCTTCTGGAAAACCATCCAGACCAGTTGAATCTGCTGGTTCGCGCCAAAAATGAGCAAGACGCTGAACAGCGGTTGTGGAAATCGCTGCAATTGCATTTGGATTTCCCACGCTTCTACGACCACCTGAAATCTCGTGTCAGCATCTTTTGCGGCGATTTGACTGAAAGCCGCTTTGGCTTATCGGACGAAAATTACCGGCGGCTGGCTGAAACGACTGAATCTGTTATTCATTGCGCAGCGTCGCTCAATCGCAAAAGTGAAAAAACCTGTTTGAACGTAAATCTGCGCGGGACACTGGAAGTCATTAAACTGGCACAGGCCTCGCGAGACCTGCATGGGCTTCGCAGATTTAGTGATGTTTCAACCGTAGCAATTTGCGGCCAACGATTCAGCGAAGTTGTTAAAGAAGATACGTCACTGGACTGGAACCGTTCTGATTATGATCCATATGCCAGGACGAAAAAGTTCTGCGAACACATGGTTGCCGAACTCTTGCCCGATGTTCGTCATACTGTTTTTCGTCCAAGCATCATTCTCGGCGACAGTCGCTATCCTGAGACCACTCAGTTCGACATGGTTCGTTCGTTCGTGTTTCTCGCTGGGTTGCCGCTACTTCCCTTTAGGCCGAGCGATCAAATTGACATCGTCAATGTGGATTTTGTCGCAGAGTCAATTGTGACGATCCATCAGAAAGACGCGCCGCAGCATGACATTTACCACTTGTCTTCAGGCACAGAATCACAAACGTTCTCCGTCCTAACCGATGCTCTGGCAAGAGCGCAAAATAAGCGACAACCCATCTTTTTACCGAGTTTCGAAAAACCTTTCACCACAATCAATAACTGGGTCGCGAACAATTTCCGCGGGAACGCCATTAGTGCGGGTGCGACACTTTTGAAAGTTTTTCTACCATACATCACTTTTAACACTGTTTTTGACAATACACGAATCACCAAGGAAACAGAAAAAAGTCCAAAACCATTTTCCAATTATTGTGTTCCTCTGCTAGAATTTAGCCGTGCGGGAAATTTTACGTATCCCTATAAGGAATGGCCAAGCGGTTTAACTAAAGCGAGCAACTTGCCGAAAGGCAGCAGTCACTGAATCAAAGTATTGCTCGCGACGGGTAAATTCATTCAAGCAGTTCAGTAATTTTAAGTACAAGTTGTATTCAGCAGTTCGGCTTAATTCTTGACAGTGCCCTGGCAGATTGCGAACACCACTCAAGCGATTAAAGCTTTTGCGGGTCGAAGACAATCTACGCCGTCATTCCGAATAACGATTGGCATAAGCAATCCTGGCCCCGTCCAGAGATGGCAATTAATACGCTTTGGAAGATTCGATTCGGCCCCAATGAATCGCCTCTCAACGAGGCCCAAAGTTCAAATAGCACAATCGTTACCTCACGAACTACACACAACGAGGACGATTATTCGATCGTTTGGATAAAACGGAGCTGGCACATGTGTTTGAGAAGCACAGTCTGCGAAAGATTGCTTTTCTTTGTAGACTGACTCGAAGACATTCTCACACAGCTCTTTGGTAACTCTTGGTACCTCGACGATCTGATAGCAGTATCAGATTTTGCCCTCGACGGCTGGTAGGCCGTAAATCAGGCTGTTTGTCACACGCGAGGTCTTCCCCACGAAATTCAGGAGGAATCAAAGCTTATGAGTATGGATATACGCTTAGAAGCATGGGTAAGTGGCTTAATTGAACTTTCAAAATTCAAATGGATGCTTGGATCAGGCCGACGCTGGCATCCGGGAGAAAAGCTCAAACTACTTTTTACCGGCTATAACGGCACGCGCAACACTGGTGCGGATGTGCGCGTTGAGGAAATGCTGCGCCAAATCAAACACATTCTGGGTGAAGAGAATTGTGAATTGAGTGTTTTGAGTCAGAATTTTGACCTGACAAGCGGCTATTTCAAAGGCATAAATCAAGTCAAATTGCCTGACATCTTTCCGCAGATGCTGTATCGTGAGATTCCGAAATACGATGGAGTCGTCGCCTGCGAAGGTTCGATGTTCAAGAGCAAATTTGCCAATGCGTTGACCACAATGATGGTCGGTAGCCTTGGAATTGCTTCAGCGCAAAACAAACTCAGCGTTGGGTATGGCGCAGAAGCCGGTCAGATGGATCCTATGCTGGCCAAAATGGTTTCGCGATATTGCAAAGATTCTTTGGTGATTACCCGCAATCCGGAATCGCAAGATGTGCTGGGCAAGCTTGGAGTTTCTACGGAACTCGGCACTGACACAGCTTGGACGTTTGAACCCCACGCAAACGAATACGGATATTCGGAGTTGCGTAAAGTTGGATGGGACGAGCAAACTCCCGTTCTGGTCGTTTGTCCAATCAATCCTTTCTGGTGGCCGGTAAAAGCCTCTGTCACCAAGTTTGTCGCCAAAACACTTTTTGGCGCGTACAAAGACAGCCACTATCGCTCTGTTTACTTCCACCGCTCTGGCCCGGAAGTCGATAATGCCTACAAACACTACCTGACAGGCATGTCTAATGCCGTAGACCGGTTTCGCAAAGAAACCGGAGTCTTCGTTGTTTTGTCGTGCATGGAAATGCTGGACAAAAAAGCCTGCGAAGAAATGTCAGCCAATCTGGGCGGCGTTCCGATTTTCTCATCGGACACTTACGACATGTATCAGATGGTTAGCATATTGCGGTCGTGCCACATGATGGTGTCATCACGCTATCACGGGATTGTTACCAGCATGCCTGGACTGGTCGCGTCGGCTGGCGTCACGATGGATGAACGCATTCGCAATTTGATGACCGAACGCGGCCATCAGGATTTGCTGCTAAACGTGGACGATCCTGATTTGGAAGAGCGGCTCTATGGAATCATGGGCAAGCTTCAGAAAGAACACGAAACCATACGGGACGGCATTGGTAGAACCGTCGCCAAGAATCTGAAAATGATGGCGAAGATGGGCGTTTACTTCGAAGAGCATGTTCAACGTCGCTATCCCGAATTTCCAATTCGGCGAGGGTTGCAAAATTGGGAAGACTATCTGCCGCCGCTAAGCCCGAACTTGCGACGGTTGTTGGAAAATTACGGTTGATGAATCATTAACCGGTATTTTTGCGGCGGATCGAAATGATGAAAATCCATTTCGATCCGCCGCAATCGTTTTGCCCAACTGCCGCTTCAGCCTGTATCATTCGCCCGATGAATTTCCTTGAGAAAATCTTTCAACAACTCAAACAAACACCAAATCGCCTTGTAATTCAGGAAGTTCGAAACGGGCAATTTGTTACGGCAACCTGCGCCGAACTGCTTTTACAGATTCGAGCCGCTCGTAGTTTCATTCGCAACTCCGGTTTGAAAAAAGGTGATCGCTGCGGATTGCTGGCTCCGAATTCAATCCGCTGGGCAGCCGTGGACTTGGCGTTGATGGCTGAAGGCGTAATCGTCGTTCCGTTGTATTCGCGGCAAGCTCCCAATGAACTGGTCGGCATGCTCAAAGATTGCGGAGCGACAATGGTCCTTTGCAGTGACGAGGCATTACGCGATGGCATTGCCAGCAATTGGCAGATTGATGCGCCGCCGCTGACATTGTTCAATGAAGTTGTTGCAACAGCTCCAGCCGACGACATCAGTGACAAGCCCAACGCGGCCACTGGCGAAGACCTTGTTACAATCATTTACACGTCTGGAACTTCGGGAGAACCGAAAGGCGTCATGCTCAACGTCGCCAATCTGAATCATATGGTTCCTTGCACCGGCTCGCGGTTGGATCAACTGATGCAAGGCAAAACCGAGCAAGTGCCTGACCAAGTTTTCCATTACTTGCCGTTCTGTTTCGCAGGCTCCTGGATTCTGTTGTTGACCGCGCTGTCTCGAAACAGCGTGCTCTCGCTTTCGACTGATTTGAACAAGCTGGCTGATGAATTGGCACTCGCTGCCCCGAATTACTGCCTGAACGTCCCAACGCTTTTGGAGCGCATACGCACCGGCGTCGAAGGCCAGATTGCAACCAAGCCTGCTTTCATTCAAAGCATTTACCAAAATGGTAAAGCCGCCTGGTTGCATCAGTATGAAGGCAAAGGCCGCGCAGGGCTGGCTTTCAAATTGGCCAATTGGCTGATCTTCAATAACATCAAAAAGAAAATCGGCGTAAACCTGCGCGCGTTGATCTGCGGTTCCGCGCCCTTGGCCAAAGAAACGCAGCTATTCTTTTCGATGCTCGGCATTCGTGTGCTGCAAGTCTACGGCCTGACGGAAACAACGGCGATCTGCACAATGGATGATCCGAATGATTTCACGCCCGGCAGAGTCGGGCCGGCAATTCCCGGCATTGAAATGAAACTTGGCGAAGGCGGCGAATTACTGATTCGTGGGCCGCACATTTTCGCTGGTTACTGGAACAAGCCTGAAGCGACTGCCTCGGCCTTGTTGCCGGACGAAGACGGCAACTGGTTTCGAACCGGCGATCAGGGCGAAGTGGACGAAAAGGGTAACTGGGCAATCACAGGCCGCATCAAAAACCTGTTGATCCTGAAGTCCGGCCACAACGTCGCACCGGAACCAATTGAAGAAAAGCTGCAATTTAATTTGCCGACAGCGCAACAGTGCGTCGTCGTCGGCAATGACCGCAGCTTCCTGACTGCGTTGGTCACAGGCGATTTGACCAACGAACAGGTACAAAGTGCGGTTGATGCCGTCAACACAGACTTGCCACATTACAAACGCATTCTCGCGTTCCAAGTCATCAAAGAACCGCTGACCATCGAAAGCGGATTGCTGACCGCTAACGGCAAGCTAAAGCGCGATGCCATCACCAAACATTTCACCAATGAAATCGAAATGCTTTATCTCACCAAGAAAGACTGAAGGAGTTCAATGATCACGCTGGGCTTGTTATGTGTGTTTATCACGATCGTTGGCGGAGTCATGGTGTTGATGGCGCTCGGCGCTCGCGGCATCGCGGAAGAGAGACGCAAGGAAGCCGACCGAGTGGAAGCGGAGAAGGACGAAAAATAAGTTATGCAGAATTACAAAGGCGAAACCCTGTCATGGGAATTGAAAGACGGATGCATCGAATTGGCGCTGCATCGTGAACCAGCCAACGAAATTGGCTTGAAGACCTTGGAAGAATTGGAGCAATTCGTCATAGCGCATGAAACCTTAAAAGACGAAGCTCACGCACTAATCATTCACAGCCAGACAAAATCAGGTTTTTCCGCTGGAGCCGATTTACGCGATCTGTACCACAATGCAAAACAGCTTGGATTTGAAAATGCTGCGCCGCTGGTTCGCGATTTCTTGAATCGGATTCACGCGGTGATGAACGCAATAGACGCGTCTCCGCTGACAACCATTGCGGCGGTTCACGGAGTCTGTTTCGGCGGAGGTTTTGAGCTGGCACTGGTTTGCGATTTAATTTTTGCCGACAAAATGGCGCGATTTTGTTTTCCGGAATTGCGACTGGGTCTGATTCCCGGCTTCGGAGGCATTCCGCGCCTGAAACGCGACTTGGGCAATGCCGTCGTCCGAGACATTTTGCTGACCGGTCGGAGCATCAACGCGACCAAAGCGCAAACGATTGGTTTAGTCAGTCAGCTTGCCGCCGAAGGCGAAGCGTTGAGGTTGGCGCGCTTTACGGCGGCGCAGCTAAAAAAATTCGACCGTACAACCAGCATCGCGGCTAAACAATTTATCAAGCCCATCCCTTATGCCGAGCTTCGGCAAGAGATTGATATCTTTTGCGACTTATTCACCAAACCTGCGGTTGAAGCCGGATTGCGAAAATTTGTCGAAAGCACTGATGCGTTACCATATCTTCCCTAACTGTTCACAAACACAAATGAAAACAATATGTCATTGCCTGCTGCTGGCTGGATTCTTGTTCATTTCCACTGAAGCGTTTGCCCAGTCCGCTAAACAGGCAAAATCGTCCCACCCAGCAAAAAACAAGCAAGCCGCACCAACGGCGGAAGGCTTTTATTTCCTGATGAATGATTACAAGTTGGATCATCAGGGAGAAATCAATACGCTCAACATCAAGCTCAGTTATCAGTACAATACCAACATCGCAGACAATCAGTACCCAGATTTCATTCCGATCAGGAAAGACGTGGATAAATTTCTAACCGAGTACCCGAACGAAATGACCTTCTGGGAAATCGTAAACAAGCAACTGACCGCCATGATCCTGGAAAAATATCCTGCCTTGGCATCTGTCACTTGCGAAATTCAAGTCACGCCTTCGCCCAAATATCCATTTACTCGCGGCAGCATCGTGACACGGCGCAGGACAAGGCTTGCGGAAGCCCCGTCTGCCAGACAAAATTCCCGGCGCGCCCAATAACGCGCCATGCATTCATTCAAAGGAGTTTCCTAAATGGCTGAGAAAAAAAGAGCCAAAATCACTGCGCTGGGTCGTTACGTTCCCCCGCGCGTTGTCACGAATGAGGATTTGTCCAAGCTTGTCGAAACCAATCACGATTGGATTGTCGAACGCACAGGCATACACGAACGTCATTGGGTTGAACCCGGCACGCCCAGTTCTGAACTGGCGGTTCACGCGATTGACGATTTGCTGAAACGGCGCGGCATCGAAGCCGATCAAATCGAACTGATCATTGTCGCCACGGTCACACCGGATATGTTCTTCCCTTCGACGGCCTGCGTGATTCAGAACAAGATTCGCGCCACCAACGCCTGGGGCTTCGACATTTCCGCCGCTTGTTCGTCATTCCTGTACGCGCTGACCACCGGCGCGCAGTTCATCGAAAGCGGTAAGCACAAAAAAGTTCTTGTGGTTGGCGCGGACGTGATGACCAGCATTTTGAATCCTGAAGACCGAACGACACTGGTGCTGTTTGGCGATGGCGCTGGCGCAGTGTTGTTGGAGCCCTGCGAAGAGGGTGAAGATTTCGGCATTCTGGATTACCACCACGAAATTGATGGCTCCGGTGGCGAAAGCTTGTATATGCCCGCTGGCGGCAGTCTACATCCACCTTCGCATGAAACCGTGGACAAGAAAATGCACTACGTTCACCAAAACGGACAGGCGGTGTTCAAGTTCGCCGTTCGCAAGATGGAAGAGCTTAGCACGGGCTTGCTGGCGAAAAACAACCTGACCGGCGACGACATTTCTTGCTTCATCGCGCATCAGGCCAACTTGCGAATCATTGACGCGACGGCCAAAAAAGCCGGGCTTGCGCCAGAAAAAGTCATCAAGAATATTCACAAGTTCGGCAATACCACTGCCGCCACAATCCCGCTGGCGATCGGAGACGCCATCGAAGCGGGCAAGCTGAAAAAAGGCGATCTGGTTTTGTTCGCCGCCGTTGGCGCAGGCTTCACTTCAGGTTCCGTGCTGGTGCGCTGGGCTTATTGATTTTCAGGAGAACGACTTTCAGATGAAAACGACTGAGCAGATTATTGACGAAATTTTGACCCTGGCTTCGACCCACTTCAAAGTTGATCGAGCCACGTTGTCGCCCGACGACGACTTTTTCAAGAAACTCGGAATTGACAGCCTGCAAGCGCTCGGCTTGCTGACGCGGCTAGAAAATCATTTCAGCGTCGAATTGCCAGATTACGAAGTGCAAGGCGTCAGCGATTTCCGAACGCTCGCCGAGCGAATTGAATCCAGACTCTGATTGAAATCCGGTACGGAACCGGAAGCGATCGCGAACGGGTTATCCTGTAGTCAGACCTGCTCGTTACCGTTCGACGTTCCGTACCGTTCCACTATTCAAATGCCCGAAAACTCACAGCCCCAAGTTACAATGATTGACCTGAGCAAACAGCAATCGCTTGGCTCAGCCCTGCGCGAAGCCCTGGACAAATTCGCCGACGAAACCTGTCTGATCGAAGCCGACCGCGACCGCGAAAATCACCGGCTGACGTATCGCCAATTTAAGGAGATGGCTTTGCCGCTGGCAAGCTTCCTGCAGTTGCGTGATTTCAAATCCGGTTCGCGCGCGGCAATCATCATGACCAATCAGTCCAAATGGCTGGTGTCGGCGTATGCGATCTTTCATTCCGGCGGAGTCGTCGTGCCGCTGGATTACAAGCTCAACGCTTACGAACATATTCCGCTGCTCGCGCACAGCCAGGCCGAAGTGCTAATCACCGAATACCATTTCTGGCGCGCCATCAAACAACAGAATCCCGATCCGGCGCACTTGCCGCACACCGTGATTGTGACCGACGTTCCGAAAAACGCTGATTTGATGGGAGCCATTCGCTGGGATGACGCCAAAGGCGAAACCGAGCCAAGCTTCGTTCCTCGCACGCGGCAGGATTGGGCATGCATTGTCTACTCGTCCGGAACTGGTGGCCGTCCGAAAGGTTGTGTGCTGACGCACGAAAACTATCTGGAACAATGCGCTTCGCTGACTGCGCTCTATCCCTTCTGGCCAGGAGTTCGCTATCTGAGCATTCTGCCGACGAATCACGCGATTGATTTTATGGTGGGATTCATTGGCCCGTTCGTGTGTGGAGCGACTGTCGTTCATTTGCGCACGCTGCGCCCGGAATTCGTCCGCGAAGCCTTTACGCGGTTCAACATCACCTATGTCGCGCTGGTTCCGCTGATCCTGAAAAATCTGCAAGCCGGGTTGGAACAACGCTTCGCTGAATTGCCTCCGTTGAAACGCTTCGCGTTCAATCAACTGCGAAACATCAACAAGGCGTTAACCAAACAACAGCCGAATCTGGATCTGAGCCGAAAGTTGCTGAAACAAGTCCACGAAGCCTTTGGCGGTCAGTTGCGAGCGATCTTCACGGGCGGAGCATTCAGCGACCCGCAGATGTTGCAGTTCTTTTATGACTTGGGAATTCAGGTTGGCAACGGTTACGGGCTGACCGAAGCGGGCACGGCGCTAACGCTCAACGACTTCAAACCGTTCCGCGCCGACACGGTAGGCAAACCGTTGCCCGGCGTCGAAGCCAAAATCCTGAATCCCGACGCCGACGGCATTGGCCAGGTCGCTGTTCGCAGCAAAACCGTGATGTCACATTACCTGAACGATCCTGAATTGACCGGCGAAACGATTGTGGACGGCTGGTTGATAACGGGCGATTTGGGACGCTTTGATTCGATGGGACACCTGCAACTCTTTGGGCGCGCCAAAAACATGATCGTCACCGAAGAAGGAAAGAACGTTTACCCCGAAGACATCGAAGCCGCGTTTGAAGGTTTGCCGGT
>DAOMFR010000190.1:0-11899 GCA_035429885.1 Blastocatellia bacterium | reverse complement strand
CGTGATAGGTCAGCGTGCGCAAAATCGTTCCTGCTGCGTCAGCAGATTCGGGGCCAGTGAGTCGTTGGGATGAACCATTTGGCGGTGTGGGATGAAATCTGGCTTGGGCATCTCCTAACGCAAACGCGAATGCGAGCAAGGCAACGATGCAAAATAGTGTGCGTTTCATGGCGTTCCCCCTTGTAAACGAGTAGATCAAATAGCGTTCACGAGTCTGGCGGATTTACGCGTGATCGTAGGAATGGTTGGGTTGCGTGTATGACAATGTCAGCGACTGAACACAAAGAAGTCTGGAGTAATGTGGGGATGGAAGTATTGACAGTTTCGACCCTTTGATCCTTTACGTTGATCCATACACCAAAACCGGGAAAAGAAACCGACTCGACAATCACTGATACGTTCAGCAACCGATGTGCCAAGTCGCAACCGTGCGGGAGCTGGGGCGATTGGCGCATGCTTCATCGATATCGCGAAAAATTGCACACTGTTATTGCGAAGCTTTGCTCAAAAGGAGAGTGGGCTGTTGATTTCAGGTCACAAAGATTCGCTGCTGTTATACACAAGCACGACCATTCCCACAGGGGCTTGGTCGCTGAACTCTTGTGCGGCGAACATCGGAATGCGAACACAGCCGTGACTGGCGGCTTCGGTGGGAACGGATGGGTTTCCGTGAATGGCGACGCCGTCGTAAAAGTAGTTGGGGTAATAGAGCAGGCCGAGCGGGCTTTTGCGCCATCCTTTGAGCTTCCATTGAATCTTGAAACGTCCCGTTGGTGTGATGGCTAGCCGCGTCCTGCCGCCTTCGGTAAAGCATTTTCCGGAGCCGGTCGAAACCGGTAAAACGCGCAGCGGTTTGTCGCCTGCTTCCACCAGGAATAACACCTGGCGGCACAGGTCTACTTCAATGTGCGCGTAACCGGTTTCGCGTGGCTTCGGCGGTTTGGCTGCGCGCAACGCTTCCAGCTCTTCTTTGGTTAACTTGCCTGTGCGCGGATGGCCTTCGATCTTTTGAAAGGCAATCAATGCGTGGCGCAATGAAGCGTCTTCGGCGGGTTCATCCTCTTTCAGCCAATATCCCAGTTCAGCCAAACGTTTGCGCGCTTCGCCAAATTCTTCGGCGCTGGGCGCGGCTGCAGCTTTGCTGACTTGTTTGGCTCGTGTTTTTGCTGCGCTGGTTTGCGCGCGAATGCTTTCCGCTGTGAGCATAGCAAAAACGGCAATTACACAGGCCAAACCAGCCAGCCTGGCGAATAGCGCGAACTGGTCTGGACATCGTCTGTTCATGGTCACGACTTTCCGTTGAGTTTTTCGATGCGCACGGCGGTGACTTTATATTCGGGCGTGCCGACTTGCTTGTCCCTGTACGGGCTGGTCAGGCAATTCAAGAAGGCTTCGATGGTATGGAATGTGGAAAACAGTTCGCCCGGTTTGACTTCGTCACTGATGTGGACGGGCAACACGGCTTCGCCATAACGGCTTAGCACGCGCACGCATTCTCCGTCGGTCAGTTCCAATCTTCCAGCATCGGTTGGCGAAACATCCAGATAATCCAGCGGTCGCAGCGCGACATTGTTTGTCCGCATCGTCATTGTTCCCGCGTTGAACTGCATCAAGGTTCGTCCAGTGACCAATACCAGCGGAAATTCGTTTGTCACCAGTTCCCGCGTTGGCTGAAATGCCACGCAGCGCAACGAAGCTCGTTCGCCAATCGGAAAGCTTTCCGCGTGCAGCATCTGTGTGCCGGGATGGTTTTCATTTGGACACGGCCATTGCAGCCCGGCGGCTTCGATTCGCGCATAACTGATACCTTGCCCCGCTTTCCATACGGCGCGCACTTCGTTCCAAATCTCTTCGGGGGAATGGAAGTCGAAGCCTTCGGTTTTGCCTAGCGACTGCGCCAGCAAACAAATGATTTCCCAATCGGATTTGGCTTCGCCCGGCGATTCAATGGCTTTGCGAACGCGTTGCACGCGACGTTCCGCGTTCATAAACGTGCCGTCTTTTTCAAACGACGAAGCCGCGGGCAGAAACACGGTTCCGAATTCGCGCGCGGTTTCATTCAAAAACATATCTTGCACGATAACCAAATCGAGCGACTTCATCGCTTGTCGCGTGGCGAACACGTTCGCGTTGGTCAGAAACACGTCGTAACCGATAGCCCACAACGCCTTGAACTTGCCTGCTTCTGCCGCATCCATCATTTCCATCAAATTCAAACCTCTGGCCGTCGGCACCTGAGCTTGCCACACGCGCTCAAAGGATTCGCGGTTGTCGGCAATCGGCACGTATCCCGTCAGGTTGGTGGGTTCGCAGCCCATATGCGCGGAACCCTGCACGTTGTTTTGCCCGCGCAGCGGATTGATACCTGTGCCCGGTTTGCCCAGATTCCCGGTCAGCAGCGCCAGATTTACCAAACACATTACGCCGTCCGTGCCTTGTGTGTGTTCGGTCATTCCCAAACCATGCACGCACATTGCGGGGCTGGTTGTGGCGTACAAGCGCGCAGCCTGACGAATCTGGTCTGCCGTCACACCGCAAGTTTCGGCGACGCTTTCGGGTGTGAATTGACTGATGAATTGGCGGAACTCGTCCGCGTCGGCCACACGCTCCGCCAGGAAAGTTGGGTCGTACAGCCCTTCTTCCAGAATCGCACAGGCAATTGCGTTCAACAGCGGTACGTTCGTTCCGGGACGCAGCGACAGATGAACGTCGGCGTATTGCGCCAGTTCGATGTTGCGCGGATCAATCACAATCAGTTTGGTGCCGCGCAGCGCCGCTTGTTTGATGCGCGCGCCGATAATCGGATGATTTTCGGTGGCGTTGGCTCCGCAAACCAGAATTGCTCCAGCGCGTTCGATGTCGTCGTAAGAATTGGTTGCCGCGCCGGTTCCCAGCGTCACTTTCATCGCGGCTGCCGTCGGACCATGGCAAACGCGCGCGCAACAATCCACGTTGTTTGTGCCCAGCGCGACGCGAGCGAATTTCTGAGCCAGATAATTTTCTTCGTTGGTTGCTCTGGCGGAACCCAGCACGCCAACACTGTCGGGGCCGTATTCAGCGACGATCTTGCGTAACCGCTCGGAGGTGAATCGTATGGCTTCATCCCAGGATACGGTTCGCCATTGACCGTGTTCGCGAATCATCGGCGAAGTCACGCGGTCCTTGGCATAGACAAACTCATACGCGTATCGGCCTTTGATGCAGAGATGGCCTTTGTTCACTGGCGCGTCATGCGCAGGCTTGATTTCCACGATACGGCCCTGGCGAGTGCCCACGTTCATTTCGCAGCCGGTTCCGCAGTACGGGCAAGTGGTCTTGGTCCAGTCCGTGGGAATGCCGAATTGCAGAATGGATTTGTCTTCCAATGCGCCAGTTGGGCAAGTGTCCACGCAAGCGCCACAACTGACGCACGAACTTTCCAGCAGCGTCGTGCCCGAATCAGGAACGATGCGTGTAGCCGAGCCACGGTTGAGAACTTCCCAAACAAATTGTCCCTGCACTTCGCCGCAGATTCGCACGCAGCGGTAACAGTCAATGCAGCGCGACATGTCCACGCGAATGTAAGGGTGCGAATCGTCCAGCAGCGCCGGATCAGGCGTGCCGTAACAGCCGTGATTCAAATCATATTCGCGCAGGTAACGATGTAGCGGTTTGTCCGGGAATTTGTGAACCGGTGCCGGTGGATACCGATCCGCCAGCATCGCCAGCAGGCTGCGGCGTTCATTTTCCAGCTCCGGTGAATGCGTCACGATTTTCATGCCGTCGGCCAGCGCCGTATTGCAGGCCGTTATGGGATGCGCCCAACCGGCGATTTCCACTAGACACATGCGGCAATCGCCCGCCGGTTTCAAGCGTTCATCATGACAGAGCGTCGGCACGTCGAGCCCGACGGATCGCAACGCCTGCAATATCGTCAGCCCTTCGGCAATCTCGAATTCTTTGTCGTTTATTTTTACGTGAGCCATGGTTCGATGTCAGAAAGTATTCCAGGTTGTGTTCAAAAGTTTCGCCAGCCAACGCCACTTTGTGAGCAAGCATGATGCCAGTGCAAAGCCTCTGTTTGCTGGTCCGTTCGCTGCTAAATGAGTGAAAAAACACAGGCTTGAGCGGGAAAATGCGCAATTCGATTGCCCGGCTTCGCCTTTTGGTTCGATTACAAAGGAATTAGCGATTGGCACAACGCTTGCCGGAAACTTTTGGAAATGGACGCGCTTGCCTAATTAACGGGGGAACACATGGCTTCGGAAAAAATCCTGGTTGTGGATGACGACAGCATCATCCGGTGGATGTTGGTCGAAGCTTTGAAGGAATGGGGCTATCAACCAATTGAAGCCGCCACCTGTCAGGCCGGGTTGTTCGCGTATGAAACCGAATCGCCAGTGGCCGTGTTATTGGACATTGACCTGCCGGACGGTTCCGGTCTGGACACCTTGCAGGAAATCAAAAAACGCCAGCCTGAAGCCATTGTCATTATGGTTACGGCAAAAGTCTTTTTTGACAACGCCGTCGAAGCATTGCGCGGTGGTGCGTTCGATTTCGTCAGCAAGCCAATTAACCTGCCCGAATTGGAAGTCACGCTGCGCAATGGGCTGGAAACGCGGAAGCTGCGGAAAAAGATCAAGGTTCTTCGCCACCAACAAACCCACCAATTCAATTTTGATCAACTAATTGGCGATTCGACCGCGATGAAAGAGCTGGTCGCTCTGGCGCGCAAAGTTGCTAAGAGCGAAGCTTCGGCGGTCTTGTTACAAGGCGATAGCGGCACGGGAAAAGAATTGGTCGCCAGGGCGATTCATTACGGTTCGGCACGTGCCGATGGCCCGTTTGTGCCGATTAATTGCGCCGCCATTCCGGCAACCTTGTTGGAAAGCGAACTGTTCGGTCACGAAAAAGGGTCTTTCACCGACGCCAAAGTGCGGAAAGAAGGTCTGTTTGAACAAGCTGAAGGCGGCACGCTTTTTTTGGATGAGATCGGAGAACTGGAACTGGGCTTACAGGCCAAACTATTGCGTGTGCTGGAAGAAGAAAGTTTTCGTCGAGTCGGCGGTTTGAAAGATGTGCCTTATGATGCCCGCATCATCGCCGCTTCCAACCGCGACCTCAAAGCTGAAAGCGAAGTCGGGCGATTCCGTAGCGACCTGTATTACCGCCTGTCGGTCATTCAAATCGAACTGCCTTTGTTGCGCGACCGCGAAAATGACGTGCTGGTCCTGGCGGCTCATTTCATCCAATACTTCAATCAGCAGTTGAGAAAAAACATTACAGGCCTTTCGCCGGAAGTCGCCGAAATCTTCCTTCATTATCCGTGGCCCGGTAATGTGCGCGAACTGCGAAACGTGATTGAGCGCGAGATGATTTTGGAAGACGGCAATCTGATTACTTCCACCTGGTTGCCGCAATCTCTGGCTGGATACAAACCCAAACCGGGATCAGAAATTCAGGCCGGAGGCGCTTTTACAACGCCGTTTCCTGCCAATGCCGAACCGGATATCAGTCGATTGTTCAAACTACCTTCCACAGGAGTAAGCCTGGACGCTGTTGAGCGATCTTTGCTGTTACAGGCAATTGAACTTACCGAAGGCAATCAAACCAAAGCCGCCGAGTTGCTGCAAATTTCCCGAGACCAGTTTCGTTATCGCCTGAAAAAAATCGAAGGCCATTCAAGTTCTGATTGAATTGGAAAAAGCCAGTCGCCGACTGGAAATTGTGGCGACTGGCTTTTGTATGAGCCGCTTCGAGTAACACTCCGTTTGAGTTTACCGAATCGTCAGTGTCGTCGTGTTACTGGTGACGTTGCCTCGCGTAAAGGTCAGTGTGTGAGAGCCAGAAGTGATGCCAGCTGGCAACACCACATTGAATTGATTCAGCCCCACATAACCCGGTGAACGCCCAGCGTATTGCAATGTGACTGCATTGCCATCCAGTCGCGCGGTGACAATTGTGTTGAAATTGCCGTCCACATCTGTGGCATCGCCACCCAAACCTGTGCCGAAAACGGAGATGATGTTGGGTTGGCCATTGGCCAGAGTCGCATTGAACGGCGCCGCTGCGCCCGTAATCGCGTCCACTGCCGCCGCTGATCCAGTGCCGCTGGCGTTGGCGGTGAAAATCGAAGGCGCTGTTGCTTTGACTTCCAGCGAGCCAATGGCCTCAATGCCAGCCGAGTTGCGAATCGTGACCGTCGCGGATCCCGGTGCCGTTCCCGCCGGAATCTGATAATTGATCTGGAATGGTGAAACAAAGAACATCGGCGCTAATCGGTCAACGCCGTTACTGTCGCGCACCTTGATTGTGGTTCCGGCCAGCGTCGTCGGTAACGGAACTGATCCGGCGATTTCTGTATTCATTGCCATATCCGTGCCGAACGCGGCGACAATGGCTTTTTCCGTAATCGCACCAGCGGAATAATTGGCGGCGGAAACGGTCGCTTGCTGATTGACTAAGCTGTTGCTGATGCAGATTCCATTGGTGGTAGCAATATACAGCGTTGGCCCATTGACAAAGAATCCGTTGCTATACCGCGCGTCGAGCCCGGTGTTGACCAACGTCCAGCTTTGGCCATTGTCGGTTGAACGCATCACGCCAATGCCGTAACTGCCTGCGGCATAGACATTCGCTCCATTGGCATACATCGAATAAACGTACGGATGAGGAAAACCTCGGGCGGATTTTGTCCAGTTGTTGCCCTGATCTGTGGAACGGTAAATAGCCTGTCCATAAACAGCCGCCAGAAGATTGTTGCCGCTGGATGTCATGGCGAGGATCGGGCCTGAAGGGAGGCCGACATTCACCATCTCCCAGCTTTGGCCTTCGTTAATCGAGCGAAATACACCTCCGTCATCGGTTCCAGCAAACAAATTGCCACTGGTGGTAACAAGGTCTTCGATCTTCAACGAAGTCAAACCATTATTGACGGCAGTCCAATTCTGTCCGCTGTTGGTGGAACGAAATACACCGCCGTTAAAAACCGCTGCATATAGCACATTGCCAGTGGAAACGATGCGCATAACACTGCCAGCAGTCAGGCCAGTGTTTGAGGCAACCCACGACTGCCCTTGATTGGTGGTCACATAAATTCCATTGCTGGTTCCCAAGAATACTTTGCCTTCAAAAGCTAGGAAGTTCCTGCCTGCGACATAAGGCAGGATGGCTCTGGTCCAGGTTTGCCCTTCATTCGTGGACAGGTATGCTCCGTCAGCAACCGCCACATAAAGCACACCATTGTCCTTGAGCACTGCTCCCGTGCTTCTGCCTTTAAAGTCATTAGTTACCTGGCTCCAGGTGATGCCGCCATCCACTGAACGCGACACGCCGTCATACCAAGCTCCACCATAAAGCTGGTTTCCGCTTCCGGCTAAGGAATAAAAGCTTATAATCGGCGAACCTTGGTAGGCGACACGCCAATTGGCTCCTTCGTTGACGATGATGCCTGTAGTTGAAGCGGCAAACAGCTTTCCGCCCATTGGCAACAATTTGAAAATAAGGTTGCTGTAACCCGCCGGAAAACTCTGGGCGAGGCCATTGCCGACTCGTGTCCAGTTCTGTCCGTTGTTAGTTGTGACAAAAACCTCATTGGGCGTTGCGCCGGAGCCGTAGACGGTTCCAGCATAAACCGTGTTGCCGTCCACAGCCATTGTCCAAATGCGTTGGAGTGTCAGCCCATTATTCACCGCTGACCAGTTGTTACCATCGGTTGAAACAAAGACGCCTCCATTATCGGTTCCCGCAAACAAATTTGTGCTCGTGGCTACCACTGAATTAACAGTCTGATTGGTTAATCCTGTTGCCCCTGCTTGTTCCCAGAGAAAAGGATTATCCGTTATGCGTATAACTCCTTGTGCTCCGGCTGGGGCATAGAGTTTTCCGTTGAATATGGTGAAACTACGCACTACAAAGGTGGGAGATGTCACCAGATTGGGTTCGCCAAGTGCCCAGTTTTCTCCTCCGTCTTGCGAAGTGAAAATTACACTGCCATTGGCTCCGGCGAATAAATAGCCGTTGAAAGCTGCGAATGCCCAAATGGCAAAGCCTTTGGGGCAGTTCGCCTGTTTCCAGCTTTGGCCATTGTCTGCCGACACCAAAATGCCGCCTTCACTGGTTCCCGCGAAGATTTTGCCTTCGTGAAGGAACAAAGAATAAATCGTTCCGCCAACCGGACCGATATTTTTCCACATACTGTCCAGTTGATCCGTTTTGAAGTACGTCATTGCCATCCCAGACCGTTTTAAACAGTTATCAGTTTGTCCGGCAGGCAGCGAAAGACTGAGCTTATTTCCCTGCAAACTCCATTGGTACACGCCTTTGGTTGCACAAGCATCCACTCCAAACGGTAGAGTGAATTCCACTCGATCCTGTGACACGACATACGTTCCCTGAGAGGGAAGGCGATCATTCCACATATACTGAAATTTACCGCCTTCCAGAAAAATGAGGCGATATTCTCCAACTGTGAAACGAGGGTTGCTGGGAGCTTCGGTTATGTTTGCTGAGTACGTGCCTAGCGGAATGGTTGTGGGTTGAGCCAAGACTGAGGCCCCATAAAGCACGATTGCTCCAATTAGCAACAGGCCGCCCAACAAGGTTTTGGTTGTGTATGAATTGCGATGTGAGTTTTTTGTGGTGAACATAATTTCTCCTATTCCCCGGACCTCGGCTGTGATGGCTTGTTTGCCGAGATGGAACATGGCTCATTCAGTCGCCAAAGAGGCGGACTTCGGGAGGGCTGAATAGAGAGGTTATTACGTTGGCCAAGGCCGCTGAATGTGTTGGCTGAAACGTTCGCTGCTGATACTCACCCACCCTCTTCGCCGCAAGACGCCGAAGAGGGTGAAGTATTAGGGATATAAAGGCTCAAGTCCCTGTCAGCTTGCACAGACCGTAGCTATGGCAATTAGCTTCGATTCATAGCTTCAATCTCGTTGCCACCAAACGCGCGCCAGTTTGTTGCGATGCGAAAATCCGTAGCGCGTTTTGCCGTGAAAGGCTTTGCTGAGCGCGTGTCCCAACCGTTGGGCCAGATGTTCTGTTGTGGTTGTAACGGTGAGCCGTCCTTCGGCATCTGTTTGCCAATTCATGATTCGGGCCAGCGGATTGTCTTCGCCTGCACGCAGGGTTTCGTTTTCCAGCAACTGTTTGACCTCGTCACGATGCAGCGCGGGAAACTTGCCTTCGATGTAAACGTAACCGCTCGGCACGCCGCTACGCTGCCGTTCGCAAGCTGGGCAAACAACTTTTTGCGCCGCGCGAAAATGTTTGTGCTTGGAGCTAATTCGTTCCGGGTCGTTTTTGGACCAGCGGCGGTCAGCGTACACATCGCCGCACACTTCGCATACCGCAGGCTCCGGCAAGCTGCGCCGAGTGTGGTGACGACCCGCTTCATCATCAACGTGTTTGGTGAATGTCTGGTTTGTGTAACGTTTTGCGGTTTGCATGATCATTCCTCCTCTCTAACCACTTCGACCGAACAGGGAGCATGTGTGGCGATGTACGAAGAGACACTGCCGATCAGGAATCGCTCAATCGCGTTCATTCCGTGAGCGCCGACGAAGATACAGTCAGCCTTCCAGTCTCCCGCTTCGCCAACCAATGCTTGTCTTGCATCCGATTCTTTCATTATCGTGGAAACCGACAATCCTGCTCCTTTCAATCTTCCGGTCGCCTTTTCAATCGCTTCGCCGACGCGAGCTTTTTCATCTGCGATCCATTGAGCCATAGCGGCGGCGGCATAATCAGCCCCGATCGTGATAACCATCGGAAAGCCGTTGACGATTTTAGCCTCGCTTCCGGGCGGCCAGTGTCGCGCGGCAATCGCTTTCACGGCTGCTTCGGCTCCCTTGGAACCGTCCACACCGACGATTAATCGAACAGGTGTTTTCGGTTCCACTTCGCGGCCTCGCGCAATTCGCACGGTTCCATGAGCCGCGTGCAGCACTTTTTGTGACACGCTGCCCAGAAACAGTCTTCCAAGCGCAGAACGGCCGTGCGAACCGACGACGATCAAATCGGGTTTCAGTTCGTCGGCTTTCTGTAAGATCATTGCGGCTGGCGAACCTGTCGCTGCCTCTGCGTGAACGTCCCAGTCCGGGAAGGATGCTTTTACTGTTTCGCGCGCGCGCCGGGCCATTGCCAATGCCTCTTTCTGGCTTTCTCCGACATACCGAGTGAAATCGGTTTCAACCATCCCGTAACTTCCCGGCGCGATGATCCATTCCGCATAAACCGACAGCACGTGAGCTTCGGTTTTTCGCGGAAGCCCGGCTAATTGCAAATCAGCCAGCGCGGCATCTGCGCATTCCGAACCGTCATACGCGATCAGAATTTTCATTTTGTCTTTCATACTCTCCCCCCTTGCTGAACTGCCTAATTGTTTTTCTTCACGATCACCAACTCGTCCAGCCGCAGATTCTCTCCCCATGTTGCTGCGGCTGGACGATTCGAACATGTTCCCCCAGGTAGCACGTTCGACTTCCATCTTCCCAACTGCTTCTTACTTCACCTTCACATCCACCTGTTTCGGTTTGGCTTCTTCCCGTTTGGGCAGGCTTACGCGCAACATTCCGTCTTTGAATTCGGCGTTGACCTTGTTGATGTCAACGAAGCTCGGCAGCGTAAAACTGCGGCTGAATTCGCCGTAACTGCGTTCCAGGCGACGATAATTCTCTTTCTTGGTTTCTTCGGAAAATTTGCGTTCGCCGTGGATGCTTAAGACATTGTTTTCAATCGAAACCGAAACGTCTTCTTTCTTCACTTCGGGTAGCTCTGCTTTGACCACGATTTCGTTATCGGTTTCATAAATATCGCAACTCGGCGACCAGGAAGTCAGCGACCAGTTTTCTTCTGCAAGTTTGCCCAATGGGGCAAATACTTCGCCGCCGAAGACTCGCTTCATCCGATCCTCGAAATTGCGAAATGGGTCAAAAGCCACAAATTCGCGATTGGCAACAGGAGCCATTGCAGTACCGGTTTTGTTCGACATGATTTTGTACCTCCAATTCTGAAAAGATTGCTCTCGCATAAGATTGTTTCTGCCGGGACCAATTTCTACTCTTCGCAACTTCCGGCCATCTTTCTGCGATTTGATCTGGTTGCATCTTGAAAGGTGCAAACCCTGTGCCGTCTAAGGCGAGATGCCAGGAGACCGGCGAGGTTTGAAGTTAGAGGTTATGCATAAGGCTAAGTCGGGTGCTTTCGCCCGATGGTCTGGGCAAGATCGCGCAGGTCTGCGCCATCGTTCACACAGTACATCTGTAAAAGTTGTCGGGTTGGCGGTATTATTGCCGGGGTTAAATTGATGCCAAATGACATTCTAATGAGTCCTTTGCCGCGACTCACTGATCGTCGGGTGACAAACTTTTTGCCTTACTTCGCCTCTTTAAGCCTTTTCCAAAAAAGAAATGGAAAGCTATGAACGACAATTCCAACACGCATAAGAAAAGCCACGGAAAGCTAATTAAAGCCCAACAACAGGCGAGACTGCTTGAACTGTCCTATGACGCTATCTTTGTCTGGGAATTGGGCGGAGCTGTTTTGTATTGGAACCGGGGCGCGACTGAGCTGTATGGGTGGACGCAGGAAGAAGCTTTGGGGAAATTCAGCAACGAGTTGTTGAAGACCATTCATCCCGAAGGGTGGGCGCAGATCGAAAATGATCTGCTTAGCGAAGGGCATTGGTACGGCGAATTGATTCACCAGACACGAGATGGGCGGCGGGTCGTGGTGGACAGTCGCCACGTGTTGGTGCGGGAAGAAGATGGGAAATTGCTGGTATTGGAAACCAATCGCGATCTGACTGCGCGCAAACAGGCTGAAGAGGCTTGGCGCAAAGGGCAGGCGATCAACCACGCCATTTTATCTTCGCTGGAAGCGCAAATTTCCGTGTTGGACAAAGAAGGAAAAGTCA
>DAOMFR010000189.1:2048-11983 GCA_035429885.1 Blastocatellia bacterium | reverse complement strand
ACGTCACAATCAGAAGCCGATATGCGCCTCAGATTTTGGGATGGGCAAAGCGTCTCGGTGGTGAGGCAAGATGGTACAAAGCTGACGGAGAAGCTAAGCGACCAGGCAAAGTGACGCCACTTGGGGATCGCGAATGACTGAAGAAGAGGCCGTCAGGTTACAGCCTGACGGCCTTGGCGCATAGGGAGATAGCAGTGTCGGTATAGCTCCATACAACTATCGGCGGAATCCCTGACTTCTGTTATCGCCATAGTCGCTACCAACTAAACACTACGAATGACCGGAAAATCCCAGAAAGCCGAGACGATTCAGGTTAGCCAATTCAATCCGTCTGGTCGCCAACCTTGAACGTCTATCTTTGCCTGATCGGGCAACGAGTCCGGACAAATCCAAACCACCTTACAAAAACAGCCGGAATAGAGTTCCGAGTGCATGCACATCCCCAGGCCGCGAAATGCCATCTTGTTGTTGCAGGTAAAAAAACTCAGCGTTCAATCGCGGGCCGAATTGTTTGATGATTCCGGCAGAGATGCGATTGCGAAACCAGCCTTGATGCCCGGTTGCCGTTTTTTGCGTTGAGTACCAGGCTTCATCAGCCACAAAGGGCTTAAAGCTGAAGTTTCCGATTTTCGCCGGGTGGTCAATCTGCAAACGATTGCGGTACACGGTGAAATCACGACTGTCATGACGAACTCGGCGTTCGATCAAGTTGCGATCGGTGAAGGTAAATTCGCCCAGCTTCACTTTCCCCGTAATGTTCAACACTAAGCGATGTTCGCTGATGCGACGCCCGGCAAACGGCTGCTGGTCCACATACAGATACGTCGGCGCGATCGTCAGATACTTATTGGGCTTAAATGCCAGCGCTCCGCCGATTCGTTCATCTACCGGACGATGAAAATCGCGTCCTACTCGGAGCACACCGATCACAATCAAGTCATGTTTTTTGTCCAATGCCTTGATGATCTGTACTTCATTCCAGAATTGATTGTCATCCGTTGGTGGGACAGGCGTTTGCGCCTGACCTGAACAAGCACCAACAATCACCATCCCAATAGCCAACAAACTCTTTCGCAATATTTTTTTCATTCGCTTTAGCGTTCTCTCCATCCGTCAGATTTCTGATAAGCGATTCCAGGCTATCAGCAATGGCGCTTCACGCCGTTTCAAGCGACGGTATTAACGTCTGTCGCGCTATGCCACAACACTGCTGAAAATTGTCTCAGGCGAAACAACTCCCCCCATCGCTAAGTGCTTGAAATGCAGCCGTTCTCTCTTTGGCACATTCATTGCTAAGTTACTTTGCGTAAGATCGCCGCAAGCGCGGTGCTTGTTATTGAAAAACATTGAACAATTACCGAAGGAGGGATTTGAATATCATGAAAAAACTTGGAATCAGCTTGGTTGTCGCATTCGCATTGTGCCTTGGTTTACTGGGAACCGCCTTAGCCAACGGCAAAGACAAAAAGAAAACCGTTACTCTGGATCAGGACGTGGTTGTCAGCAATCAAATGCTCAAGCGCGGAACGTATGAACTCAAATTCGACGCATCTGACAGTCAAGTTATGATCTTAAAAGACAGCGATGTGGTGGCAACAGTGAAAGTCACGGTCAAAGAAGCCGATAAGAAATCGCTCTACAACTCACTGGCATTCACGCAAACCGAAAAAGGGAAAGTGCTGACATCCATCACATTCCAAGGCGACAAACGAGTCTTACATCTGAATGAGATGCAAAACACTTCTGTGGGTGAATAACTACTGTTGAACAATAAAACGAGGGACGACTTTGGCTCCGGCGAGTAATTCGCCGGAGCTTTTTTTTGTTTGCTTACAACTCAAAGTCCGGATCTTGCGCGCGATACTCATCCAGTTTGCGATGAAGCGTACGGCGATCACATCCCAACAATTCAGCCGCTCGTGATTTATTGCCAGCCGTCAACCGCAGGGTTTCCAGTATGAATTCCCGCTCTAATTGATACAACGTCATTCGCTGTTGTCGCGCCTGGGACAACAACTGAGATGTTTGGCCACTATTGCGAATTCGCTCTGGAAGATCTTCCGGCGTCAAGTTGGCGCCCTCGGCCAAAGCGACTGCGCGTTCAACGGCATTTTCCAGTTCGCGCGCATTGCCCGGCCATGAATACGCCGTCAGCGTCGCCAGAGCTTCCGGCGTGACATTCAGCGACGGCCTTCCGGCAGATTCGGCGGACTTGTTCAGAAAATGTTCCACCAGCAACGGAATATCGAACGGGCGTTCGCGCAATGGCGGAATATGCACGTGAATGACATTCAGCCGCCAATACAAATCTTCGCGAAACCGGCCAGCGCGAATTTCCGCTTCCAGGTCTCGATTGGTCGCGGCGACAACGCGAACGTTGACAGCCTTTTCCTGATCCGCACCGACTCGGCGCACAGTTCCTTCCTGCAACACTCGCAGCAATTTGGGCTGCATCACCAAGGGAAGTTCGCCGACTTCATCCAGGAAAATCGTCCCGCCGTCGGCAGCTTCAAACAAACCGGCGCGAGCCTGTTTGGCTCCGGTAAATGCCTGGCCGGTGTGGCCAAACAATTCCGATTCAATCAATTCGGACGGAATCGCCGCACAATTGACCGGAACGAAATCGCCTTTGCGTTCGGACAATTCATGAATCGAACGCGCTACCAGTTCTTTGCCTGTGCCCGATTCACCTGTGACCAAGACCGTGCTGGCGCTTCGGGCTGCGCGTCCGATCAGCTTGAACAATTCCTGCATGGGTTTGGAAGCTCCGATAATTCGTGCCGGAGCCAATGGCAACTGACGGCGCAATCGAGCTTGTTCGCGTTGAGCAGCGCTTTCGCTCAACGCCGTTTCCACCACACGCAGCAATTCATCTGTTTGAAAGGGTTTGGTCAAGTATTGGTATGCGCCCGCCTTGACCATCGCTACAGCCTGTTCAACCGAACCAAACGCGGTCATGACAATCACAGGAGCTTCTGGACGAAGCTCTCGCATTTTGACCAGCAATTGATCGCCGGTCAGTCCGGGCATTCGCACATCGGTCAATAGCAAATCAATCACTTCCTGCTCTCGTTCCAGATGAACCAGCGCCGAACGACCATCTATGGCGACAGCCGTTTCGTAGCCATTGGCTTCCAGATCGTCTTGCAACAAGTCGCGCAAATCGGCTTCGTCATCTGCAATCAAAATTCGTGCTTTCATGATAATTCCTCAGTTCACTTTTCAAGCGTTGACTCACTTATCGGCAGAAATATGGAAAACGTCGCCCCGCCTTCCGCATTGTTTTCAGCCTCCAACCATCCGCCATGCTCCTCTACGATACGAGCGGAAACCGCCAACCCCAACCCCGTTCCGTGACCAACTTCTTTGGTGGTAAAAAACGGGTCGAAGATATTTTCCAAATGCTCTGGCGGAATTCCTTCACCGGTATCGGCAAAATGTATTGCCACAAATCTTTGTCCATCGCGAGTCGCGTCCCGACATTCGATTCGCAACCGTCCGCCTTTCGGCATAGCCTGAATCGCGTTAGTCAAAATATTCAGCACCAACTGCTGTAACAGATCGGGATCGGCTTCGATCTGGCTGGAACGTTCGCAGTTTTTTTCAACCAGAATTCCGTCGCGGTCGCAATTGGGTTGAACCAGTTCGACGGTTTCGCATAACAACTTCGACACATTCACAGGGCGGCGGCGCAGTTCATAAGTTCGCGCCAGATTCAGAAGGTTGCGAACAATTCGGGTGATGCGTTCCGCCTGGTTGCAAATGATCGCCAGGTTTCGTTGATGAGGTTCCGCCGGAGTGGCTGCATGATTGATCAGCTGTTTGGCTCGGCCATCAATAACTTGTAACGGCGCGCCCATTTCATGCGCGACGCCTGCGGCCAAATGCCCCACAGCCGCCAGTCGTTCGCTGTGGCGCAACTTGCGCTCCAACGTCAGCCGCTCTTCGGCTTCGCGCTCCGCCTGTTGCCGTTGCTCGGTCAAATTCTTGGCCATTCGATTGAAATTTTCGGCCAACTCTCCCAATTCACCACCAGACCTGGGGACCACGACACGATGAAACAATTCGCCACGCCCCATCGCAGTTGCTCCGTCCAACAACCCTTGGATCGGTCGTGTCAGACTGTAATTGGTCACCGCCATCACCACAAAAAAGATCGTCACGCACAACAACATCGCCATCAGCACAATTTCCCCGCGCATTCGCGCAATCTCTGCGTGAACGAATGAAATGGGCTGGGCGATTTCCATTGCGCCGACGGATTGGTTATTGACCTTCAGCGGCATCAAGATCGAAAACACATCTTCACCGCCAAGCCGTCGCTCAAATTCCAGAGGTTTCCCCGTGGCAATGACCTGCTTGGCTTCTTTCAAGTAACTGATTTCCGCAGGTGTGTCCGGACGCGAAGCCAACGTAATTTCCCCTGACGGGTCAAAGAGCAGAACGCTGTAAATCTTTGTGTTTTCTTTCAACCGTTTGATTAGTTGCTGCGCGTCCAGCACGTGATTAGCAGCATAATTTTCTTCCAGAGCAATCTGCAAAGTGATGGCATGCGCGCGCACTTCATCTTCCGCTGCCGTTTTCAAACTGTCTCCGCGCAATCGCAACAACAACAAACTGGCGCCAATCAAAACCAAACTCACCGCAACGGTTAAGTTCAGAATCAACCGCGTACTGAGCTTCATTCGAGTTCTCCTTCAAGAAATTTGCTTCCACGCAATACTTCCTTGGTTACAGCAAGTTGCTTGCCACGCCCGTAACGGCAATGAATCGTGACAAAAAGTATTTGGATTGTCGCAAATTGTCTCAACAGAAAGTCACTGACAGGCTGAGCCAACAAACCCCAACAAATCAGAAAACGGAAGCCAGGCTTCGCAACAGCCGAGGCTTCAAATCAACGTACCCCTGATCGCCCGCCACCAAATCGCGCAAGACTTCGCGCACGCCGCGATGACGTTTGGCGAATTGCAGCATTCGTTCGGTCAGGCGCCCGCCCGCGAACTTACCGTAATAAAACCGATCCGACAGTTCTGAAGCCCTGCGCAATTCAGCGCCGAACTCGGCTCGCCACATTGGATCAAAATCCTTCATCCGCGTGACGATCGCTTTTGCCAGCAAATCCGCCGACTTGATGGCGTAATAAATGCCTTCGCCGGTCAGCGGGTCCACAAAGCCCGCCGCATCGCCAATCAGCGCCCAAGCCTTCGCCGCATCGCAAGCCTGCAAACCATCCCAGGTCGCCACATCCAGCGCCGGCAAAATCGCCGCGTAAAAGTTCGTATTGTCCGTTTGATTGCCGTTTGCATTTCGGATTTCGCGCGCCGCTGTCGGGTCTTCGGTTTCAAGATAAGTCAGCAGCTTTTCCTTCAGTCGAGCGGGCGTCACTTCCTGGTAGCCGCTGGCGATGCCATAAGAAATATGATCGTGACGAGGAAACAGCCACAGATAGCCGCTGGCATCGTCCAGATATTTCACATCCACACGCGTAGGCGGCTGAGCCTTTTTCACATTCCAGCCCAAGGCGTAGGCAAAATCTTTTGCTTCAAATTTCACGCCGACGCGGCGTCGAATGACGCTGCTGGCGCCGTCGGCTCCGACCAGAAAATCCGCCGTGAATTCCCCCGCCGAAGTTTCCAGCCGCCAATGCCCCTGACCGAACTCCGTCTTTTCGACGCGCGCCACGCGAAGTTGCGTGCCAGCGGCAATGGCTCGCTGGCGCATTAACTCGGCGAGTTCCCGGCGCGAATAAATGGCGAATTGCTGGCTGGGCGCGACGGTTAATTCGCGGCCCTGAGCGGAAATCAGCCGCAAACTGGACACCATCTGTTTCGGCGACTGACCGTCACGCAAAAACTCAAATTCGCGCAAAGCCTTGGACGTGACTCCGCCGCCGCACGGTTTTTCCCACGCCGGACGGGCATCAAACAACAACACTTCCATTCCTTGGCTGCTGAGCTTATAAGCCAGGTGAGAACCGGCTGGCCCGGCTCCAACAATTGCGACTCGCATTGGCACTCCTTGTAATTGAAGTTTCTCTAAAATCGGGTAAAGAGCGGATGATTATAGCCTTACAGACATGAATTTGCGCTCTATCCAATTTGACCTGGAGCTGTCGGCAGTTCGGAAAACAGTTTCGACGTGACAGAATTCAACCAGATTTCAAAGTTTATTTACGATAAATTCAACCGCATCTAAATACCTAAACTCACGGTCAAGAGTATCTTCCCCTTTGTATGCAGAAAGACTTTTAACTCCACTTCCCCGGTTGACCAGAAAGTCAATAAACCCATCCACGATGAAAAAGGAGAACTTTCGATGAAATTCACTAGCTTGATCGGGAAAATTTCACCTCTGGCTCTTAGCGCGGCGTTCATCCTGGCGGTTGCCTGCTTTATCGCAGGCATCTCTCCAAGTCGAACAACAACAGTTTCAGCCGCTCCGACGGCCTGTCCGCCAACAACGATTGACGGCACGATCGGCAGCGGCAGCACGGATTATGCATTTGTCACCGGCAACCAGACTTCGCGGCTGTTTCGCGACTCGGTTGAATCCACGTGTGGCGCCCAGAAACCAACTCCCAACCTGACCGATGTCGGAATCCAGTTCAAATTCGACGCCTTTTCGTTTTCAAATACTTCGGCTCTGCCGATTTGCGTGACCGTGATCACCGTGGCAGGCGCGAACAACCAGATTCTGACCGCCGCGTACGACCAAAGCTTCAATCCCGCCAACGTGCAAACGAACTACCTGGGCGATGCAGGCAACAGCGATAAGACGCGCGCGTTTTCGTTTTTGGTACCGGGCAATCACTCGTTCGTCGTGGTTCAAAGTCGCGTCAACAACGCAGCCAATCCACCTTCGCTGGCATACAGCTTCCGTGTGCTGGGCATTCCGACCTGCAATTCCTGCCCACCATCAATTATGAGCGGAACAATTGGCACTGGCAGCAATCAATGGCCAGCCTCTATTGATACTCAAACCGGACGGCTGTTTCGCAATGCGGTCGCATCGGATTGCAATTCCGTCAAGCCGACTCCCAGCGTGGAAGACCCAACGACGCAGTATCAATACGATGCCTATACATTTCTCAATACATCGATCTCTTCGGTTTGCGTAACCATTAACACCACGGCTGGCGCAGCCAATCAGATTCTTTCTGCTGCATACCTGGATCGGTTCAATCCCTTTGACGTTCAGGAAAACTATCTGGGCGATGCGGGCAACAGTAACCAAAGCCGAAGCTTTTCGTTCATCGTCCCCGGAAAGCGATCTTTCGTTGTTGTGCAAAGCCGCGTCAATACGGCTGGCAATCCGACTTCGCTCGATTATTTCTTCAGCGTCACTGGACTGACGGGCTGTACGGGCTGTCCGGTCATCGCGATCACACCTGATAACATTCCCAACGCTCTGTCAGGAGTCGCCTACAATCAACAACTGACGCGAACCGGCGGCGCGGCATCCGGCACATGGAGTGTGGTTGACGGTGCGTTGCCAGCCGGACTGTCGCTCAATCCAACAACCGGAGTGCTTTCGGGAACGACCACGGCCGCGGGCAACTACAATTTCTCAGCGAGGTTCACGGCCAGCAATGGATGTTTGGGCGAAAAGCGATATTTCTTTTCGGTCATCGTCTGCCAATCGTTCACGCTGGGACCGGAACCATTGCCTCGCGCGCTGGTGAATACGCCGTATAGCCAGCAATTAACAACGACAGGCGGAACGCCAGCGTATACGTACAGTCTAATTGCCGGTTCGCCGCCAGTGGGCATCACACTTTCTTCGAGCGGCTTGTTGTCCGGCACGCCCACCAGCACGACACCAGCCAATTTCACGGTTCGAGCGACAGACGCGAATGGCTGCACAGGAACCAAAACTTACACACTGATTGTTTGCAGCCCGATCACCGTTAATCCGGCAACTGCCGCAAATGGCACTGTCGGCACATTTTATACTCAGACCTTCACGCAATCAGGCGCTGGCGCTAGCCCCACCTGGAGCAGCACAGGAACGCTGCCTCCGGGATTGGCGCTGGATTCCGGCACAGGAGTGCTTTCCGGCACGCCGACAACATCGGGAATTTTCAGCTTCACGATTTTGGCGACGGCATTCAACGGTTGCCCCGGATCGCGAGATTACACCGTGAGCATTGGCGGAGGTCCGTTGCAGTTCTATCCGCTGGCGCACCCGGTTCGTATGCTGGATACCAGAGCCGGTCAGACGGGCTGCGACAATCCGGGAGCCAAGATTCCGGGCCAGACGTCGCGAACGCAGACGGCTGCGGGCAGAACGTGTGACGGATTGACGATTCCGGCAAATGCAAAAGCGCTGACAGGAAACATTACGACGGTTCAATCCGGCGGCGGCTTTTTGACGCTCTTCCCCAGCGATGCGGCCAAACCCAATGTCGCCAATTCGAACTTCGCCGCGAATCAGGTGCTGAACAATGTGTTCACCGTCGGACTGGGCAGCGGCGATGGAGCTTTCAAAATCTTCGTCACCACCGACACCGACGTGGTCGTTGACATCACGGGCTATTACGCGCCTCCGGCAGCAGGCGGGTTGTATTTCCATCCGTTGCCGAAACCGGTTCGGTTGATGGATACGCGAGCGGGGCAAGCGGCATGTTTCAATCCGGGAGCACAGCTTCAAGCGAACTCCACGACTACGCAATTGGGACAGACAACCTGCGACGGCGTGACGATTCCGGCAGGCGCGCAAGCGTTGGTGGGCAATGCGACAACGGTCAATCCGCTGAGCAATGGCTTTCTGACCTTGTTCCCGGCAAATGCGGCTCAACCGCTGGCGGCCAGTTCCAACTTCCAGACGGGAATCAACATGAATGCTCCGTTCACTGTCGGCCTGTCGCCCAGCGGAGAGTTCAATATCTTTACCGCCGCAACGACCGATCTGGTCATCGACGTGCTCGGCTATTACAGCACGCAGTTGAATGACACGAACGGGCAAGGGCTGTTATTCAATCCGCTGCCAAAACCGGTTCGTTTGCTGGAAACGCGTCCCGGCTTCACGGGTTGCACGACACACAGCAGCTTGCCAATGACCGGAGGCACCGAAAATTTGCAGCCGGTACGAGGAATTTGCGACGGCGTCACCATCGCCAATTCCGCGCTCGCCATTGTCGGCAACGCGACGGTCATCAATCAGGCCAGCAATGGATTCCTGACCTTCTGGCCAAGTGATGCCGCTTCGAGACCGCTAGCGGCGACATCAAATTATCGGTTGGGTCAGGTCTTCAACCGGCATTTCACGGTTGGATTGGGAGTTTCGGATGGACGATTCAAAATCTTTTCGTCTGCGACAACCGATCTGATTATTGATGTGTCAGGATTCTTTGCGCCGTAATCGGTTCTCTGAACCACCACAAAAAGCACAAAAGTCACAAAAGGAACTGTAGGCGTCATTGCCGCAATCCTTCTTGTGGCTTTTGTGCTTTTTGTGGTTTCTATTTGGCAGGCTCTTGAGTTAGGTCCTCGCCCCCAATCCACTTCTTACTTTTTCGGAGCCGTCGAAGCGTATTTTTTCGCCGCGTCTTCAAACTTGAACGGCAACACGTCCGGCAGAACGCTGACTTCAGTCGTGAACTTGAACGGATACTTTCCGCCAGAGTCGTAAACCATCTCAACGAAAAATGCGGTGTAACCTTTTTCAGGCTTGGCGACTCGGCCAACGTACGAACCATCCTTTTCCGCCTTGAGCGGCGTGCTGGTGTACGCCTTGCCGATCAAATCCAGCCGGAAATCTCGTGTGTTCGGATTGGTCGCTTGCCACAGATTCACCTCTTTCGGTTTATCAATTGGTTTGACGACCAGCGAACCGTCTTTCTGCTTCGTCCACGAAAAACGCGGGCGCGGTTTGCCGGACAAAACGGCCTGGTAAAACGCGATCATGCTTTCCGTGGCATCCGAACCCGCCAGATC
>DAOMFR010000189.1:0-1948 GCA_035429885.1 Blastocatellia bacterium | reverse complement strand
CCAGAAATCGTCCTTGGTCGTGAAATGTTTGACTCGCGTGTAAGCGATCAGATCGTCTTCCGAACGCCCTTTGTCTTTGGAGTCAGTAAAGAACAGCGGTTGGTTCGGAACCATTCCCAAATCCGCGACGACGGTTTGCGTTTCGACGGCGACTTTTGCTGAACGTTCGGAAACTTTCGTCGGAGCCGGGTCGCCATTTTTGCCTCCGCCGATGAACAACAGAGCTTTGTTGCCAACGACTTTTTCCGGTTTGACGATGGTCAGCCAATGCTTCCAGACGGGACGATCCACATCTTTTTCGCTGCGCCAGGTTTGCGAAGTCAGCTCCAACACGTAGCCGCGATAACCTGCGCCTTCAATCGTGTTGACCAGCTTCCAGCCGTAAACCGAATCTTTTTGGGCAATGTACCGATCCAGCGCCGTTTGTTGCGTTTTAGCTTGAGCCAGCGACGCAACCGACAGCAAAGACAAAACGCAGAACAGGGCGATTGAACGCGCGATTTGATGTTTCATAGTGTGACCTCTTTGAAGTTGTGGGATGGGACAGCGGCGCAAAGCTAGCACAGCAATGCGGCTGCCTCAATTCGTCGTTGACAGCATTTCGCTCAATGCGTACTTTGTTGACTTCTGCTCGGTACGGCATCGGGAGAGGTAGTGACCGGGTTAGCGCCAGCAATTTTTATCCAAAGGATTCATTTATGCTCGATCTGCAATTTGTACGTGAGAATTTCGACCAAGTGCGCGAACGCCTGAGCGCGCGCAATTTTGATCCGGCATTGCTGGAAGATTTCCAGAAGCTGGACGCCGAACGCCGCGCGCTGATCCGTGAGCGTGACGAGCTAAACGCCAGCAGCAACCGCATCAGCAAAGAAGTCGGCGGATTGATGCGCGAAGGCAAAAAAGAGGAAGCCGAAGCCAAAAAAGCCGAATCGCGAAGCTTGGGCGAAAAAATCAAAGCCGCCGAAGTTCGCGTCGAAGAACTGGAAAACGAATTCCGCAACATCCTGACGCGAGTGCCGAACCTGGCGCACGAATCGGTTCCGGTCGGCAAAGACGAATCCGCCAACCTCGAAGTCCGTCGCTGGGGCGCGCCGCGCGATTTCGCCGCCGAAGGTTTCACGCCGAAAGATCACGTGGACATTGGAACTGCGCTGGGCATTCTGGACACAGAGCGCGCCACCAAAGTCACAGGCGCTCGTTTTTCGGTGTTGAGCGGCATTGGCGCAAAGCTCGAACGCGCGTTGATTGCGTTCATGCTCGATCTGCACACGACGGAACACGGTTACAGAGAAATGCTGCCGCCGTTTATGGTCAACACGGATTCGCTGTTTGGCACAGGCCAATTGCCAAAATTCGAACAGGATTTATTCAAAGTCCGATTCGAGCGCGATTATTATCTGGTGCCGACCGCCGAAGTTCCGCTGACCAATTTGCACCGCGACGAGATTCTGGAAGAAAAAGATTTGACGATCAGCTACACGGCGTACACGCCCTGTTTTCGTTCGGAAGCTGGAAGTTACGGACGCGACGTGCGCGGCCTGATTCGCCAGCACCAGTTCGACAAAGTGGAATTGGTCAAGCTGACCAAACCCGAAGATTCTTACGAAGCGCTGGAGGAACTGACCCGCAACGCCGAAACGGTGTTGCAACGGCTGGAATTGCCTTACCGAACGATGGCGCTTTCGACCGGCGATATGGGATTTTCTTCGGCGAAAACGTACGACCTGGAAGTTTGGCTGCCCAGCCAGAACACCTATCGCGAAATCTCGTCGTGTTCGAACTGCGAAGCTTTTCAGGCGCGCCGCGCCCAGATTCGCTTCAAACGCGAAGGCAAATCCAAAACCGAATTCGTTCACACGCTGAATGGTTCGGGCTTGGCGGTAGGCAGGACGTGGCTGGCAATACTGGAAAATTTCCAGCAGGAAGACGGTTCAGTGAAAGTGCCGAA
>DAOMFR010000188.1:1307-12115 GCA_035429885.1 Blastocatellia bacterium | reverse complement strand
CAGCCGTACAACAGTTGGGGCAATGGCGCGGCAATGCGCATCAGTCCGGTCGGCTTTGCGTTTGATTCGCTGGACGAAGTGCTGGCCAACGCGGAAAAGTACACCGCCGTGACGCACAACCATCCCGAAGGTATTAAAGGTGCGCAAGCCACTGCCGCCGCGATCTTTCTGGCTCGCAAGGGCGGCACGAAACAGGAAATCAAAGAGTATGTGACAACAACCTTCGGCTATGACTTGTCGAAAACGCTGGACGAAATTCGCCCGAACTACCAGTTCAACGAATCGTGCCAGCAGACGGTGCCCGAGGCCATCACCGCGTTTTTAGAATCCGACGATTTTGAAGACGCCATTCGCAACGCAATTTCGCTGGGCGGAGACAGCGACACGCTGGCCTGCATCACCGGTGGCATTGCCGAAGCGTTCTATGGCAGCGTGCCGAATTTCATCGCAACGCAAGTGATGAACCTGTTGGACGAGAATCTGCGAAAGGTCACGGCCGCATTCTTGAACAAGTATCGGTAATCAACAGTTGCACTCCAAATTCGGCTGGCATTTATCCAAGGAGAATATGAGGTCCAATCAACCCGCACCCAAAACCATTGATGAATACATCGCACGTTGTTCGCCGGAAGTTCAGGAAACGCTGCAAAAGATCAGAGCGACAATTCGCAAAGCTGCGCCGAAGGCCGAAGAAGCCATCAGCTATATGATGCCGACGTTCAAGCTGCACGGGAACCTGGTGCACTTTGCCGCGTTCAAAAATCACGTCAGTTTGTTTCCCGGCGCGTCGGGCGTTGCGGCCTTTGAGGAAGAACTTGCCGGATACGAAACGTCCAAAGGCACGATCCAATTTCCGCTCGGAACGCGCATTCCGTATGGGCTAATCACCAAAATCGTGAAGTTCCGGGTTGCGCAAAATCTGGACAAGGCCGCCGCCAAAGCGATGAAGAAAAAGTAGCCCAGTGTTCGGGAGGGAACGATGAGCGAGCGAAGTTTCTTTTCTCAATGGATTCGGGCGACATCGCTGGGCTGGGTGCTCGGCATTCCGCTCATTGCCGGATTCGCCTTGCTTGGCGAAGCCATCGGCATCGGCGGCGTGCAGGTGCTGGTGGGAATCGGAATGGGATTGGGCGTTGGCTGGATGCAGGGACGCCAAATGCGAAATGTGATCCATCGCGTTGCTCCCTGGGTCTGGTCGTGCGTTTGTGGGTTGGGAGTGCCATTTCTGCTCGCTGACGTGGCGAAAGTCGCTCACTGGAACTTTCCTTATTCGCTGTACCTGTCTGTGGCGCTCGGCGGATTGATCGTCGGCATTTGGCAAGCGGCGCTGCTGCGTCCGCACGTTCAGAGTGCTGGATGGTGGATTGCGGGAAGCTTTCTGGGATGGAATCTGGCCGCCGGAATGGTCGCGCTGGCCGATCAATTGTTTCGCTCGCATTCGATTCGTGGGATTTCGGGATTGCTTGTATACGTGGCGTGCCTGACCGGTGGCGGTTTTCTTCTCGGACTTGTGACGGGGGCAGTGCTTGTGTGGCTGCTTCGTCTGAAACCAGCGGCTTAACCGCTTACACCTTCAAAAAGGATTTGCTATGAAAATTGACTTTTACTCTCAGCGTTTGAACCGCACTGCCTTCATCAAATGGATTGTCGTTTGTTGTCTGCCTCTTTTTCTCGCGTGGGGAAGTGCTCGCGCTGCTGCTCAAAATGATTTCAAGGTCACAACGGTGTATCTGGTTCGGCATGCGGAAAAAGCTGCTGCGCCCGCCGCCGATCCGCCTTTGCTGGAAGCCGGAACAAAACGCGCTGAAATGTTGGCGCGAACACTCAGCAAAGCGGGAATCACCACCATCATCACGTCGCAATATCAGCGCACCAAACTGACGGCTGAACCGCTCGCCAGGCAATTGGGCGTCACGGCCACGGTTATTCCTGTGGCGATGAGCACGATGAATGCGCGCGAACTGTCTCCGCAATACCTGAAAGAGGTGGCCGACCGGGCGACGGTCAACGGCGGCAATGTATTGATTGTCGGCCACAGCAACACGGTTCCCGAACTGATCAAAGCTCTTGGCGGAGACATTCTTCCGACGATTGACGATGCCACCTACGACGATCTGTTTGTCATCACCGTGTATGCGAAAGGAAAAGCGAAAGTCGCGTATCTGAAGCAATAAATGCGGAACGGGGAGCGGTCGCGACCTGGTGGACTTGGGAGGTGAACCTGCCAACGCAACCAAATCGCTACCGCTCCTTGTACCGCATCTGAATCATCTACTTTCCACAAACAAAATAGCCACATGAAAATCTTAGGCAGTCTTCTCCTTCTGGCCGCAGCCATTCTGGCGCAAGCGCTCGCGCAACAACCCGCAGTAAAGCCCGTCCCGCCCGTCGGCGTCGACGTTCCGGCGGCGGATCGCACGGAGCTTGAAAATGGATTGAAGCGGCTGAAAGCGGCAATGGACAAAGTGAAAGAAAATCCGTTGTTGCCGGATGTGATGATCTATCACGAAGCCGTTCGCTACGCGCTGCAATACAACGAGTTTTTCAAGCTGGAAGACGTCTTCAAGGCGAAATTGCTGCTCCAACACGGCGAGGAACGCGCGCGGCAATTGGCCGAAGGCAAAGCTCCGTGGACAACCGCGACCGGCTTGGTCGTGCGCGGATACATTTCCAAAATTGACAAGAGCGTGCAGCCGTATGGCTTGGTCATTCCGCCGTCGTTTACGCCAAACACCACGCATCGCTGGCGACTGGACGCCTGGTTTCATGGACGGAATGAAACCTTGAGCGAGGTCAACTTCCTGACCGAACGCGAAACGCGGATGGGCGAATTTACTCCGCGTGACACCATCGTGCTGCATTTGTACGGACGATTCTGCAACGCGAACAAATTCGCGGGCGAAGTGGATTTGTTCGAAGCTTTGGACAAAGTGAAACAGCAATATCGCACCGATAACAACCGCATTCTGGTGCGCGGATTTTCGATGGGCGGCGCGGCGACGTGGCAATTCGGGACGCATTTCGCCGGGCAGTGGGCAGCGATTGCGCCGGGCGCAGGCTTTAGCGAGTCGGCACAGTTTCTGAAGTTGAAGCTCGATGGGCCGGACGCTCCATCGTGGTGGGAACAGAAGCTGTTTCATTTGTACGATGCGACGGATTACGCGGCGAACCTCTTCAACACGCCGCTGGTGGCGTACAACGGCGAAAATGACGGGCAGAAACAGGCCGCCGATATGATGGAACAAGCGATGAGCGCCCAAGGCTTGCGCATGCTCCGCATCGTCGGGCCGAAAACCGGCCACAGCTATCACCCCGATTCCAAAATCGAACTTGACCGCATCCTGGATGCCATCGCCGAACGCGGGCGCGATCCGTATCCGCGCCAGATTCGCTTCACGACGTGGACGCTGGCGTACAACCAAATGAAGTGGGTGACGGTGGATGCGCTCGGCCAACATTGGGAACGCGTTCGGTTGAATGTGGAAATCGAAGGTGACAACGCCGTCAAAGTCGAAACTGCGAACGTCACGGCGTTTACGTTTGAGTTTGGATCAGGCGGTTGTCCGCTGGCGTTGGCGGGAAACCCTGTGGTGACGATTGATGGCCAGAAATTGGCCGTCATCGGACCGATGTCCGACCGTTCCTGGAAAATTGATTTCCGGAAAACCGGGAATCAATGGGCGGTGGTGGATTCGCCTGTTATTGCTGAGCTAAGCAAACGCCACGGATTGCAAGGTCCGATTGACGACGCGTTTCTGGACAGTTTTGTATTTGTTACGCCGACCGGAGCTCCGTTTGCGCCTGGCGTTGCCAAGTGGGTGGAACGCGAGCAGCAACGCGCCATCACAGAATGGCGGCGGCATTTTCGCGGCGACGCGCAAGTCCGCAAAGATTCTGAACTCACCGACGCAGACATCGCGGCCAGCAATCTGATTCTGTGGGGCGATCCCGGCAGCAACAAACTCCTGGCGCGCATCGCCGATAAACTGCCAATCAAATGGACTGCCGAAAGCGTCGTGGTCGGCGACAAACGCTTTGCTTCAGCGACGCACGCGCCGATTCTGATTTTTCCGAACCCGCTGAATCCGAAAAAGTACGTGGTACTGAACAGCGGGTTTACCTTCCGCGAGTTCGATTACCTGAACAACGCGCGGCAAATTCCGAAGCTGCCGGATTATGCGGTGGTGGACACAACCACGCCGCCGGATTTTCGGTATCCGGGCAAGATTGTGTTGGCGGGATTTTTCAATGAACGCTGGGCGTTATAGCCAATAAAGGAACGCGATGAGTCCGCAAGACACCATTTCCCGCAGAGAGTTTCTAGCCAATTCCGCGATGACGGCTGCGGTTGCTGCTTTGCCGGCGACAGCGGCTGCTTCGAATCCAACTTCGACCGCAGAGGACTGGTTCGACCGGCCAATGCGTTGGGCGCAGTTGACGTTGGTGGAAAACGATCCCGGCCAATACGACCCGCAATTCTGGCTGGACTATTTCAAGCGCACGCATTCCGACGCCGCTTGCCTGAGCGCGGGCGGAGTTGTGGCCTATTACCCGACCAAAATTCCGCTGCATCATCGCAGCCAATGGATGAAAGATTCCGATCCGTTTGGCGAATTGGTAGCCGGTTGCCGCAAGCAAAATATGGTGGTGCTGGCGCGCACGGATCCGCACGCCGTGCATCAGGACGCATACGACGCGCATCCGGATTGGATCGCTGTGGATGCCGAAGGCAAGAAGCGGCGGCACTGGGCTGCGCCGGAGTTGTGGGTGACGTGCGCATTGGGGCCATACAACTTCGAGTTTATGACCGAAGTCCACAAAGAGATTATGTCGCTGTACAAGGTGGACGGCATTTTCAGCAATCGTTGGGCCGGTTCAGGGATGTGTTATTGCGAACATTGCCAGCGGAATTTCAAAGCGGCCTTCGGCATGGGCCTGCCACGAACGAACGATCCTCAGAATCTCGCACAGCGCAACTACATCCTGTGGAAACAGCAGCGTCTATTTGAACTCTGGCGGTTGTGGGATGGGGAGATTCGCAAGCTCAATCCGAAGGCGCGATACATTGCCAATTCCGGCGGCGGCGCGCTGAGTTCGCTGGATATGAAAACCATCGGCGAACTGTCGGATATTCTTTTTGCGGATCGTCAGGCGAGGCGCGGCGTGATGACGCCGTGGTCGAACGGCAAAAACGGCAAAGAATACCGCGCGACGATGGGCCGCAAATCCATCGGCGGCATTTTCAGCGTCGGCGTCGAAGAGCCGTATCGCTGGAAAGATTCTGTGCAGAGCGAAGCCGAAATTCGCATCTGGGTGGCCGAAGGGACCGCGAACGGATTGCGTCCGTGGTTCACGAAATTTTCGGGCACGATTTATGACAAACGCTGGCTGAACGTTGTCGAAGACATTTACGGCTGGCATTTCAAAGCCGAGAAATACTTACGCAATGAAGCCCCGCTGGCGCGTGTGGCGATGGTCTATTCGCAGCAAACGGCGACGTTTTACGGCGGCACGCGCGCGCAATCCAAAGTCGAAGATCACACCGAAGGTTTTTACCACGCGCTGATCGAAGCTCGCATTCCGTTTGAAATGGTGCATGACCAATTGCTGGATGCGGCACACATTGACCAATTCAAGCTGCTGGTTTTGCCGAACATCGCCGCGTTGTCGGATCGGCAATGCGATCAACTTCGCGAATACGTCCGCCGAGGCGGCAGCATTGTGGCGACGTATGAAACTTCGTTGTACGACGAATGGGGCGTGCGGCGAAAGGATTTCGGTTTGGCGGATTTGTTCGGCGCGAAATTCAAAGGCCGCATTGAAAGCCCGATGCAAAATTCCTACCTGCAATTGGAAAAAGATGCAGCGGGCAAATTTCATCCTTTGCTGGCCGGGCTGGAAGACGCCGGGCGAATCATTAACGGCGTCTCTCGCGTGGATGTCGAAGCGGCAGAAAAAACTCCTTCGCCACTGACGGTGATTCCTTCTTACCCGGATTTGCCGATGGAAATGGTGTATCCGCGCGTGAAAAATTCCGGCATTGCCGGAGTTCACCTGCGCGAAATTGGCAAAGGTCGCGTCGTGTATTTCCCCTGGGACATTGATCGAACATTCTGGGAAGTGATGTCGCCGGATCACGGTTTGTTACTTGGCAACGCCGTGCGCTGGGCGCTCAATGAAGAACCGATTGTCAGCGTGACAGGTCAAGGCGTATTGGATGTGACGGCGTGGCGGCAAAAAGATTCCATGACCGTTCATCTGGTCAACCTCACCAATCCGATGATGATGAAAGGCCCGTTCCGCGAATTGATCCCGATTGGCGAACAAAACGTCCGCGTTCGGTTGCCGCAAAGCAAAACGCCCAAACAGGTTCAATTGCTGGTCAGTGGTAAACGTGTTCCTGTCCGCGAATTCGCCGGATTTTTGTCCATAACTGTTCCCATGATTCTGGCTCACGAAGTGATTGCCGTTGATCTCGTTGCCAGATGAGTCTGAGTTGTTTGGCTGAAAACAACTGCTAAGGCTATGATGGCATCAGTTGGACAAACCAAATTGTAACCTTCGGTTTGCCTCCTTCGTCTAAGGATTCATCAGATTTCAAAAAAACTGTTGGCAGGTTTATCTACATGAAGAAAAAGCGGCTGCAATTGAGCTTGGTGCTTTTGGCAATTCTTTTCGCGGCGATTTACGTCAATTCGTCGCAAGCGCAACGCGCGACGGCGGACGTTACGGCGCAACGTGCGCTGATCAACGATTACTGCATTAGTTGTCACAGCCAGAAAGCCAAGGTCGCAGGTGTCGTGCTGGAAGGTCTGGATTTCAGTCGCGTCGGGGCCAATGCCGACATCTGGGAACGAGTGCTGCGCAAAGTCCGCACAGGACAAATGCCGCCCGCCAAAGCTCCACAGCCGGAAGCAGCAGAAAACTCCGCCTTTGTCACCTGGCTGGAAAGTTCACTGGATCGAGCCGCCAAGTTGAATCCCAATCCCGGTCGTCCCGCCGTCCATCGCCTGAACCGCGCCGAATACAGCAACGTCATTCGAGATTTGCTGGCCGTGGATGTGCAACCCGGACAATGGCTTCCGGTGGATGATTCCGGATACGGATTCGACAACATTGGCGAAGTGCTGACCTTATCGCCGACCTTACTGGAAAAATACATGTCCGCCGCGCGGCGCGTCAGTCGTCTGGCTATAGGCGATCCCAAGATCAAACCCGTCGAAGAGCGATTTGCTCCGCGCCGCAACAGCCGCAACGAACGAGTTAGTGACGATTTGCCGTTTTTTTCTCGCGGAGGATTGTCGGTTAATTACTACTTTCCGCTGGACGGTGAGTACCTGCTTCGCATCAAGCCGAATGGAAGTGACCCGGAGAAATATTTTGAAGTTCGGCTGCCCGTCAAAGCAGGCTTGAGAACCATTGGCGCGTCGTTCGCACGTGAAAGCGCTAAGGCTGATCCGGTAATCCCGACGGGCCGGTTTCCCGCGCCGCCGCCAGCAGGGCCAACTCGTAAAGTGCCGCTGGATTTGCGACTGGATGGCGCACGCGTCAAACGGTTTGACGTCAGTGAAAACATGGGCATTGAAGTGCTGATTGTCAGCGGCCCATTGAATGCCACAGGTCGAGGCGAAACTCCCAGCCGCTCCAAGATTTTCGTCTGCCAACCTGCAGCGACCGCTTCTGCCAGCGAACAAACCGCTTGCGCGAAAAAGATTCTGTCCGCGTTGGCTCGCCGGGCGTTTCGTCGTCCGGTGACGGATGCCGATGTGACTCCGTTGCTGGCTTTTTACGAGCAGAAACGGCAGCAAGCCGATTTCGACAGCGGCATTCAAAGCGCTCTGGAAGCCATGTTGGTGTCGCCGGATTTCCTGCTCCGCGTTGAACGCGATCCGAAAACGGCTGCGCCGGGCACAGTCTATCGCCTGAATGATTTTGAACTGGCTTCGCGGCTGTCGTTCTTTTTGTGGAGCAGCATTCCCGACGACGAATTGCTGAATCTGGCGGAACAGGGAAGGCTGAAATTGCCGACAGTGTTGTCGCAACAGATTCGCCGCTTGCTGGATGATCCGCGTTCTCAATCATTTGTCGCCAACTTTGCCGGTCAATGGCTGCATCTTCGGAATCTGGAAACGTCCAGGCCCGACCCGGATGTGTTTCCAAGCTTTGACGACACCTTGCGCCAGGATTTTGCGACAGAAACGGAATTGTTCTTTGGAAGTGTGTTGCGCGAAAACCGTGGAGCGCTGGAATTGCTCGATGCGGACTACAGTTTTCTGAATCAGCGGCTGGCCGAACATTACGGCATTCGCGGAGTATACGGTTCGCAATTTCGCCGCGTCGCGTTGAACGCCGAACAGCGCACCACTCGCGGAGGATTATTGGGGCAAGGCAGCATTCTGACGGTGACGTCGTATCCCAATCGCACTTCGGTGGTTCAACGCGGCAAATGGATTCTGGAAAACCTGCTGGGTTCGCCGCCTCCGCCACCGCCTGCAGATGTGCCGGATTTGAAACCCAAAAGTCACGACGGCCGATTGCTGACCATGCGCGAACAACTGGATATGCACAGGGCGAATCCGATCTGCGCTTCGTGTCACGTGCGCATGGATCCGATTGGCTTTGCGCTGGAAAATTACGACGGCATTGGCAAATGGCGGACGAAAGACGCCGGTTCGCCAATTGACGCGTCGGGCAAATTGCCGAACGGAAAGACCTTCAACGGCCCGGCGGAATTGAAAAAGATTCTGCTTGCCGATCATCGAGACGAATTCATCACGACTGTCACTGAAAAATTGATGACGTATGCGCTCGGACGGGGCCTGGAAGCTTCCGATGCGCCTGCCGTTCGTGAGATTATGCGCGACGCCGCGAAAGACAATTACCGATTGCCTGCGATGATTTCCGCAATCATCCGCAGCAAACCATTCCAAATGAGGAGAACGCCGAAGTTATGAACCTGACCAAAAAATCACTGCCGCGCCGAACCTTTTTGCGCGGAATGGGTGTGGCAATGGCTTTGCCAATGTTGGATGCGATGACACCCGCTTTCACGTCCGGGCCGAAACCGACTGTGCGTTTGGGATTTGTGTATGTGCCGAACGGCATCATCATGGACAAATGGAGGCCTCAAGGCGACGGCGCGGGGTTTCAATTCGCTTCGACAATGAAACCGCTGGAAGCGTTCCGCGAACGGTTATTGGTGTTCAGTGGACTGGCTCAGGTTCAAGGTCGCGCGTTGGGCGATGGCGCAGGCGACCACGCTCGCGCTGGAGCGACCTGGTTGACCGGCGTTCATCCGAAAAAATCCGAAATCTCAATCAAAGCGGGAATTTCCGCCGACCAATTGGCCGCCAAAGAATTGAGCAAGTTCACGCAGTTTGGTTCGCTGGAACTCGGCATTGAATCCAACCAACTGGCCGGAGGCTGCGACAGCGGATATAGCTGTGCGTACACGAACACCATGTCCTGGCGCAGCGACACGACGCCGTTGCCTGTGGAAAACAATCCGCGCGCGATTTTCGAGCGCTTGTTCGGCGACGGAGAAAGCACCGATGCCGCCGCCCGGCTGGAACAACTCAATCGTCAGCGCAGCATTCTGGATTACGTCAACAGCAGCTTGAAACGCATGGGCGGAACGCTTGGCCCCGCCGATAAAGCCAAGCTCAACGAATACACCGACGCCGTGCGTGACATCGAACGCCGCATTCAGAAAGCCGAACAGCAAAACGCCGCGACCAAATTGCCCGTGATGGAACGTCCGACAGCCGTTCCCGACGAGTTTGAAGATCACGTCAAACTGGTGATGGATTTGCAGGTGCTGGCTTACCAAACCGATATGACTCGTGTTGTCAGTTTGATGATGGCCCGCGAAGGCAGCAACCGCCCGTACCGCAACATTGGCATTTCCGATGGTCACCACAACATGACGCATCACCAGAACGATGCTGAAAAAATCGCCAAGGTGACGAAGATCAATGAAGTTCACGTCAAGATGTTCGCGTACCTGTTGGATCGGCTGAAAGCTACGCCGGAAGGCAGCGGCAACTTGCTGGACAACTCGTTGATTCTGTACGGCAGCAGCATCAGCGATGGGAATCTCCACACGCATCACGATCTGCCAATTGTGCTGGCGGGCGGCGGTGGCGGGCAGGTTCGCGGCAATCGTCACGTCGTTTATCCCAAAGACACTCCGCTGAACAATCTGCTGCTGAGCATGCTGGAAACCGCTGGCGTGTCAGTCGAAACGTTCGGCGACAGCACAGGCAAACTCGATTGTCTGGCATAAATCACCAACATCCTCCCACGAACTCACACGAAGCAGGCACGAAGATTTTTATACTTCGTGTTTCTTCGTGTGACTTCGTGGAAGATTTTCCTCGGAGAACAACCATGAATCGTTATTCGACAATTCTTCTCGCTGTAGTGTTATCCACTGTTGCCTTGGTTGCGCTGGCGCAAAATCCTGCGCCGCAACAACCTGCCGCCGCGCCGCAAGCTGCGCCCGCAAATCCGCTCAGCGCCGAAGCCAAACAGATGTACAACGGCGTCAAAAACAATCTGATCAAGATGGCCGAGAAAATGCCCGAAGAGCATTACGCTTTCAAAGCGACGCCGGACGTTCGCACGTTTGGCCAGTTGGTCGGTCATGTCGCCGATTCCCAAGCCCGCACTTGCGGAATGCTGATTGGCGACACGAAACAGTTGGGCGCTTCGTCGAAAACGTCCAAAGCGGATTTGGTTGCCGCGCTGAAAGAATCCTTCACGATGTGTGACAAGGCGTTTGATTCGCTGACTTCGGATGCCAAAGC
>DAOMFR010000188.1:0-1207 GCA_035429885.1 Blastocatellia bacterium | reverse complement strand
GACCACGTTGCGCTGAAAGCCTTGCTCAAAACCAAAGCCGATGTGAACGTCGCGCAACCCGATGGCGCGACGGCGCTTGCGTGGGCGATTTACCTGGACGACACGGAAGCAGCCGAACTTCTGCTCGCCGCCGGAGCCAAGGTCAACACGGCAGATGAATATGGCGAAACTCCGTTGACGCTGGCATGCAACAACGGCAACGCAGTGCTGGCCAAAAAACTCATTGCCGCCGGAGCCGACGTGAATGCTGCGCGTTGGGATGGCAGCACAGGGTTGATGCTTGCCGCTAATTCCGGCAGCGCCGAAATCGTGACGCTGCTGATCGAACGCGGCGCAAACGTTAATGCCTCCGAGCAGAAAAAAGGCCAGACCGCGTTGATGTGGGCTGCGTCCGAAGGCCATTCCGAAATCGTTCGCGTGTTGATTCAGCACAACGCTGACGCCAAAGCCATTTCCAAAACCGGCTATTCCGCGCTGATGTTTGCCGCCGTCAAAAATGACGAAGCTTCGGTCAAGGCTTTGCTGGCGGCGGGTGCCGACCCCAATTCCAAACTGCCCGACGGTTCTCCTGTGCTGATTGCCGCCGCAGCCTTCCGCAGCAGCGAAGCCGCAATTGCACTGGTCGAAGGCGGCGCGGATGTTAAAGCCGCCGACCGCCGAGGCAATACGCCATTGCACACTGCGGCTCAGATGGGCGAAGTCGAATTGGTCAAACGCCTGCTGGCCAAGGGCGCTGACCCGAATGCGCGCAACGCGAAAGTTCCAGCGGCAGCGCAAAGCCCCTTTCGTCCGCTTGCCGGCGAAATTTCTCCACTACTCGTTGCCGCCAAGGCCAACCAACTGGAAATCGTGAAATTGTTGATCGCCGCCGGAGCCGATCCCAAACTCAAAGGCGATGACGGCACAACGCTGCTGATGCAAGCCGCAGGCAGCACCAATGTCGAAGTCGTCAAATATGTGTTTGATTTTGATTCCGACGTGAAAGCGCTGAACGCGACCAAAGGCACCGTCACGCACGCTGCCGTCACCGGTGTAGGCGTTACCGCCGATCAAAAAGAAATCTGCAAAGTCATCCGCTTCCTGGCCGAAAAAGGCGCTCCGCTCGATGAACGCAACGCCAGCGGACGCACTCCGATTGACGTCGCCGACTTTCTCCCGCTCGACCAAGCCGTAGACCTGCTGACCGAACTGATCATCAAATCCGGCG
>DAOMFR010000187.1:0-12168 GCA_035429885.1 Blastocatellia bacterium | reverse complement strand
GAAGCTGTACTTTGTTTATCTCGGGCATTTGCTGCGCATTCCGCTGGGGAAGTGAGAAATGAACACTTCTTGTCGCGGTTGAGTGGTTCACGGATAATCGCCGCTCAATTTCGGTTCGTAACTTTTGAGCGAGAGAGGTTCCATGATGAAGCCACGCTTGGCGACTTTCTTTACTGGCGGCACGATTTCCATGCGGATTGATCCGGTGACCGGCGGCGCGATTCCGATGCTGTCCGGCGAAGAAATCATTGCGCAGGTGCCGGGGCTGAATGACCTTGCCGAGTTTGATCTGATCAACTTCGACCGATTGCCGGGGCCGCATTGGACTCCGCAGCGGATGATGGAATTGGCGGTGGCGGTTCGAGAAAAGCTGCGCGACGAACGAATTGTCGGCGCAGTGGTGACTCACGGAACCGACACGCTGGAAGAAACGGCCTACTTTCTGGATTTGGTGCTGAACACAGACAAGCCCGTGGTGTTCATCGGCGCGATGCGCAACAGTTCCGAACTCAGTTGGGACGGGCCGGAAAATCTGGCGGCGGCGGTCCGCGTCGCGGTTGACAGCCAAGCTCGCGGGTTGGGCGTGGTTGTCGCCATGAATTCCCAAATCATTTCTGCCACTGAAGTGACCAAGACGCACACCGAATCTACGGACACCTTTCAAAGCCGCGATTTCGGCCCGCTGGGCTTCGTGGACAAAGACCGCGTCATTTTCATGCGTCGCCCGTTTGAGCGGGAACACATCGCGACTGAACAGGTCGAACCCCGTGTGGACATTCTGAAAATGTTTGCCGGAGCCGATGGCCGGTTTATTGACTTCGCTGTCAGCGAAGGCGCTCGTGCCGTGGTCGTCGAAGGCCTCGGACGCGGCAACGTCACGGTTCCCGCAATGGCTGCAATTGAACGCGCGATTCAGGCCGGATTGCCGGTGGTGATCACTTCGCGCTGTCCGCGCGGGCGCGTGCTGGACACGTATGCATACGATGGCGCTGGCAAACAGTTAAAACGCATCGGAGCAATTCTGGGCGGAATGCTGCCCAGCCACAAAGCTCGGATCAAGTTGATGCTGGCGCTCGGCGCAGGCTGGAACGTGGAGCAGATTCGAGATTCGTTTGAGAAATAAATCCGCACCGCGAGCGGTAGCGAGCAACGCTTGGTCAGGTGCGGCTTACGGAAAACGCGCTCCTACCGGTCGCGGTACTGACTCTGCTGGTAAGTCAAAATCCAAAATCCAAAATCCAAAATCCAAAATCCAACCCCATTCCGCGTGTTGGCAATCTTGCTAGCGCTGGCCTGGCTGGCGGTGTATCACGACGTGCTGCGGCGGTTGGTGGATGATTGGCGTGTGGATGAAAACTATTCGCATGGATTTTTGATCCCGCTCATCAGCGCGTATGCCATCTGGGCCAAGCGCGAAAAGCTGCTGGCTTTGCCCACAAACCCTCGCTGGTTGGCGGGTGGCGCGTTGATGGCGCTGGCTGCGTTGCTGCTGTTGGCCGGCGTGATGGGCGCGGAGTTGTACATCACTCGGCTGTCGTTGGTCTTGTCGTTGGTCGCGCTGACTGTGTATTTCGGCGGATTCGCCTGGTTGCGACAATTCTGGTTTCCGATTGGCTTGCTGCTGTTTGCCCTTCCTGTTCCCAACATCGTTTTCAATCAAATCGCTTTGCCGTTGCAACTGATTGCGTCGGATTACGCCACACGAGCGATCCGGCTGTTCGGCATTCCCGCCTTGCGCGAAGGCAATGTCATCGAACTGGCTCAGATGAAGTTGCAGGTCGTCGAAGCGTGCAGCGGCATTCGTTCGCTGATGACGCTGGCGGCACTGGCGGTGGTGTACGCGTACTTCGCTGAAACGCGTTGGTGGCGGCGCATCGTGTTAGTTGTGGCAGTGGTTCCGATTGCCGTTCTGGCGAATGCTGCTCGTGTCGCCGGAACCGGTGTGTTGGCTCACCATTATGGAGTTAAAGCCGCCGAAGGATTTCTGCACAGCTTTTCAGGTTTGGCGATTTTTCTGGTGGCCGTCGGGTTGTTGCTGGCGTTGGCGCAGACTTTGAATTTGCTGGAGCGGTTATTTTCTTCCACGAAGCCACACGAAGAGCACACGAAGAAAGTCCAGCGCGATTCAGTGGCGTTGCCTGAGCCCTCGTCCAGATTTGCGGGAAAACGATCTGGTTATTGGGCGATGCTGTTCTGTTTACTGCTGATGGTAGGCAGTGTGACTTATCTAAGTCGAGCTGGTGAGGGTGAACATGCTCCGCCGCGAACGGCGCTGGCGGAATTTCCTGTGGAACTGGATTCGTGGCGACAGGTGGAAGTTCAAACGCTGGATGACCGAACCGCGCGCGAACTCGCCGCTGATGATTATCTGTCGCGAACGTATTCCAACGGACAGGCCTACGCGTATTTGTTCATCGCCTTTCATCACAGCCAGCGTCATCGGCAAACCTTTCATTCGCCGCAAAACTGCATTCCGGGCGCAGGTTGGACAATGGGGAATTATCGCCGGCACGCGCTCCGCGAAAATGCCGAAGCCAACGAATATCTGATCGGAAAAGACGATGTGCAGATGTTGGCGCTGTATTGGTATCAAGGGCGCGGGAAGTTGATTGCCAGTGAATACCGCGCGCGGCTGGATACGATCAAAGATGCGATGTGGCTGGGCCGAACTGACGGCGCTCTGGTTCGCGTGATTGTGCCGATGGGCAAGGGCGCTGGCGCGGAAGAGTTGGCTCGCAAAGCAGCGCTCGATTTTTCGCAGAAGCTGTTGCCGATTTTGCCGAGTTTTATCCCGAACTGACTCGCTGGCGAGTTTTCACAGACTCAATCAATCGTGGTATCTTCGGCCATTAAGAACCGCAAAACTTACTTAGGGAGAACCGCAATGTTGCTGGAAGGCAAAAACGGATTGATTCTTGGCGTAGCCAACAAACACAGCATCGCCTGGGCGATTGCTCAATCGGTGGCGAAGGAAGGCGCTCGGCTGGCCTTCAATTATCAGGGCGAGCGATTGAAAGAGAATGTCGAAGAATTGGTGAAAACGCTGCCGGGAGCGACGGCGTATCAATGCGACGTCAGCAGCGACGATGAAATTGCCGCAATGATGAAAGGCGTCGAAGCCGATTTGGGCAAGCTGGACTTTCTGGTTCATTCCGTGGCGTATGCTCCGCGCGAAGAGTTGATTGGCGAATTCGTCAACACGTCGCGTTCCGGGTTTCAGACGGCGTTGGACGTCAGCGCGTATTCGTTGGTGGCGACTACTCGCGCGGCGTTGCCGCTGATGAGCGAGGGAGGTTCGATCATCACGCTCAGTTATTTGGGTGCGGAACGCGTTGTGCCGCATTACAACGTGATGGGAGTTGCCAAAGCGGCGCTCGAGGCCACGGTGCGGTATCTGGCTTACGATTTGGGGCCGAAAGGCATACGCGTCAATACGATTTCTGCCGGGCCGATTCGCACGCTGGCAGCTCGCGGAGTTTCGGGCATCACCAAGATGGTGGATCGCCACCGCGAAATTGCTCCATTGCGACGCGCTACGGAACAAGCTGAAGTTGGCGACACGGCGTTGTATTTACTCAGCTCGCTCAGCCGCGGAGTCACCGGCGAGGTGATTTATGTGGACGGCGGGTACAACATCATTGGCACGGTTTTGCCGGTGGATTGAGTCAGTGCTGCGGCCGGTAGGGAGCGGGTGAAGCTAAAACCCGCTCGTTACCGAGCGCGGCACCGGCAGCTAGGAGTTTTATGCCATTAGTCGGAGGCGTGGTTGTAACTCATGGAAATCTGGCGACCGAACTGGTCAGCGCAGCGGAAACCATAGTTGGTGACATTCATCACGTGACGGCGATTTCAATCGGCTGGCACGACGAAGCCGATGCGGCTCGCGAACAAATCGGCAAAGCCATTGAACGTGTCAACCAAGGTGCGGGCGTGGTTGTCCTGACCGATATGTTCGGAGGTACGCCGACCAATCTGGCCAGCACCTTTTTGGGGCGCGCTCCGATTGAAGTCGTAACCGGAGTCAATCTGCCGATGATTTTGCGGCTGGCTGATCAGCAACCTGACGAAGCTCTGATTGACATCGCGCGCCGAGTCCGCGATCAAGGCAAGAACACCATTTATCTGGCCAGCGAAGTCCTTACGCCTGGCAAACAGTGACGAACTTACTCTCGTTGCTAATCGTAATCTGCAATTCATTCTCCTGAATCCGCATTCGTAAAGATGCAGAATCGCAAAGTCATCATTGTCAATCGCCTGGGGCTTCACGCGCGCGCAGCGGCCAAACTGGTCAAGCTGGCTGCCAGCTTTCAAAGCCGTATTGTGATTGCCGCGCGGCAAAAAACGGCTGACGCCAAAAGCATTTTCAGTGTGTTGTTGCTGGCGGCGACTCAGAACACGGAAATTGAAATCACTGTCGAAGGGCCGGACGAAGAAGCTGCAATTGACGCATTGTGCAAGTTAATCGCCGACAAGTTTGGCGAAGAGTAAGGGGAAGCTGGATGAAAAAAATCCCCGAAGTTCGATTCGAAGGCATTGGCGTTTGCCCAGGCGTAGCCATTGGCGGAGCCTTTCTGGTGGACGATCCCCGTGGACGCGTCGTCCGTGTGTTTTTGCCGACGGAAAAGCTCGAAGCCGAAATCTTTCGATTCCGCGACGCCGCTCGCGCGGCTCAGGCTCAAGTCAAAAAAGACATCGAACGCGTTCGCGCTGCGCTCGGTTCGGACCATGCTTACATTCTGGAAGCGCACTTGTTGATGCTGGAAGACCGCACGCTTGGCCGCCAGATCGAAAACTTCATTCGCGTCAATCACGCCAACGCCGAATGGGCCGTGCGCGATGTCACTCAGCATCTGTTGGAAGTATACGGGCAGATCGAAGATGACTATTTGCGAGAACGCGGCAGCGACATCGAAGACGTCGCTTATCGCATTATCAAAATGCTGTCCGGCAAAGAACAACGCAGCCTGAATGAACTGGCCAATAATTCCATCATCGTTGCCGACGATTTGCTGCCTTCGGTGACGGCGGATTTGAACCCGCGCAACGTTCTGGGATTTGTCACCAGCATTGGCGGCTGGACTTCGCACACGGCCATCATCGCTCGTAGCGTCAACATTCCGTCGGTCGTCGGCGTTCGCGGCATCAACGAGCGCATTCGCTCCGGCGAAACAGTCATCATTGATGGCACGGCGGGAGCGGTGATTCTGAATCCATCGCCGGAAACGCTGATCTTTTACACTGAAGAGTTGCAGCGCCAGCGGCAACAGACCTTGTACGACATCGAAGAGCGCGAGCTTCCGGCGATTACCAGGGACAACGTCGAAATCTGTTTGAGAGCCAACATCGAATTGATCGAAGAGATTGACGCTTACAAACGTTTCAATGCTACCGGAGTCGGGTTGTATCGCTCGGAATTTTTGTACGCGCAATCTGAATCCGGCTTGCCGACGGAAGAAGAGCAGTACGAAGCCTATAAGTTTCTGGCCGAAATGGTCGGCGAAGAAGGCGCGATCATACGAACGTTTGATCTGGGCGGTGACAAATTGCATCTGGCGGGGTTCAAACCCGAACGCAATCCGGCGTTGGGATTGCGCGCGATTCGCTTATCGCTTAGCAACCAGCCGATCTTTCGCACTCAAGTCAAAGCCATTCTGCGCGCCGCTTCGCACGGCAAGCTGAAAATTCTGCTGCCGTTCGTTTCCAATGTGGACGAAGTTCGTCGAGCCAAAAGCATCATTGCCGAAGTTGAACGCGAATTGCGCGCCGACAAGGTCCCGCATGAAGAAGACATTGAAATCGGCGTCATGATCGAAGTGCCCGCCGCCGTAATGATGGCCGAAGCGTTGGCGCGCGAAGCGGATTTTTTCAGCCTGGGAACCAACGATCTGATTCAAAGCTTGCTGGCTGTGGATCGCGGCAATGAACACGTCAGCGCGCTGTTTGAGCCCATGCATCCAGCGGTGTTGCGCGCCATCAAATGGGTGACCGATGCCGCCAATAAGATGCAAATTCCCGTCAGCATTTGTGGTGAAATGGCTTCGAACCCGGCGCAGGTCATTCTGTTGATCGGGTTAGGGTTGCGAGACTTGAGCATGACACCCAGCGCCATCCCAGCCATTCGCCGTCTGGTTCGGTCGATCAAACTAGCGGATGCCAAAGGCTTTGCCGAGCATGCCAGTGATTTGAATACGCCTGCCGAAGTTCGCCATTACGTGCAAAGCCATCTTTCCGAACTTGGCTCAGAGTTTTTGGCTATGGCTCACGTCGGCTAATCAAAACTTTTTTTCCTGCCGTGTCGAAATTCAGAATCTTCGTTCGTCTATCAGCTGGAAAAAGGCGAAATGGAAGAATGTTGCTCCACATTGCCGGTTTCCTGACGGCGCTAAGCCGCTTCAATTCAATAGCTTCAAAGGAGAAAACCACATGCCGCAATTTATGCTTATCTCTCAGGATTCGCCGGAGATTCCGGAAGGATTTGAAATCACGCCCGAAATTATTCAAGCGATCATTCAAAAATATACCGATTGGGCGGACAAACTTCAGCAGGCAGGCCATCTGGTCAGTCAAAACAAATTGCGCGACGAACCTGGAAAGAACATTCGCGGATTGGGTGCTGACCAGGTAGTCACCGATGGCCCATACGCCGAAACCAAAGAAATCATCGGCGGTTACTGGATCATCAAAGCCGCTGATTACGCTGAAGCGGTCCGTCTGGCTTCTGATAATCCCAGTCTGGAATTCGGCAGCCGCATTGAAGTCCGCGAAGTCGAAGAATTCCCTGAGTAAAAGGAAAATTGAGATTGAGTCAGTACCGCGACCGGCAGGGAGCGTTTGGTTGTGTGAGGGGCGCTCCCTACTGGCCGCGGTACTGACCCGATGTGCCAATGTTGGTTGGTTCAATTTAGTTCCAGGTTCAGAATGGCTGAAGTTTCAGACAGCAAAGTCCCTGCGTTGGTGGATCATCTTTTCCGTCATCAAGCCGGTCAGATGGTCGCCACGCTGGTGCGCGTGTTTGGGCCGCGTCACATTGATCTGGCTGAAGAGGTTGTGCAGGACGCACTGCTCAAAGCCTTGCAGCTTTGGGCGTATCGCGGCGTTCCCGACAACCCTTCCGCCTGGTTGATTCAGGTGGCGAAAAATCGCGCCTTGGATTTGCTGCGCCGCGAAGCTTCGTTGCAGGAAAAGTCTGAAGAGATTGTCCGCGCCTTTGCCGCTCAGGAAGTCTTTGCCAGTCAGCGCAACGAATCGGGGCAAGCGTTGGACGACACGCTGGCGATGGTTTTTATGGCTTGTCATCCTTCGCTGGCGCGCGAAGCTCGCGTGGCGTTGACGCTGAAAACCGTCGGCGGTTTTGGTACGGGCGAAATCGCGCGGGCTTTTCTGGCCAAGGAACCAACCATCGCGCAGCGACTGGTTCGCGCCAAACGGCTGATCCGCGATGAAGCCATTTCGTTTGAAGTGCCATCAGCCAAAGAAATATCAGCTCGACTGGATTCAGTGCTGGAAGTCATTTACCTGATGTTCAACGAAGGTTATGCCGCGCACAGCGGTGAAAATCTCGTCCGCGCCGATCTGTGCGATGAAGCGATTCGGCTGGGGTCGTTGCTGGTGCGACATCCGGCAACGAATTTGCCGAAATCTCACGCGCTGTTGTCGCTAATGTTGTTTCAAGCGGCCCGGCTGGATTCGCGTGTCAGCGAAGGCGGCGAACTTTTCGTGTTGGCGGAACAGGATCGCTCGTTGTGGGATCGCCGGTTGATTGCATTGGGCTTTCATCACTTTGAACTCAGCGCGGCGGGCGAAGAATTCACCGACTATCATTTGCAAGCGGCGATTGCTTCCTGCCATGCAGCAGCAAACCGTTATGAACTGACCAACTGGGGACAAATTGTGCGGCTGTACGATTTGCTGGTTGATCTGAATCCGTCGCCGGTGATCGCGCTTAACCGAGCCGTCGCGATTGCCAAACATCGCGGAGCAGAAGCCGCTTTACAAGAAGTTGAAAAGATCATCTCGCACCCGGCATTGCAGCATTATTATCTGCTGCCAGCGACGCTGGGCGAACTGTGGCAGGAGCTTGGAGAAACCAAGAAAGCGGCGGATAATTTCCGCCAAGCTTTACGTTGTCCGTGTTCAGAGCCGGAGCGGCGTTTTTTGCAAAAGAAACTCGCTGCGGCTTCCAACCAATCGTAGTACCAACATCTCGGAGGAACACTATGAGTAAGATCAACGTGGGAAAAGTAGTGATCGGCGGTTTAATCGCAGGGGTGGTGTTGAATGCCGGGGAATTCCTTCTCAACGGCGTGTTGTTGGCCGAGGCGATGAAGCAGGATTTTGCCAAACTCGGGCTTGGTGACCCTGGCGCCAATACGACGTTTCTGATTCGAGTTACCGGAATCACTTTTTTTCTCGGCATTGCTATCGTTTACCTTTACGCCGCAATCCGACCGCGTTTCGGCGCAGGGTGGAAAACGGCAGCCTGTGCCGGAGTGCTGGCCTGGTTTTTCGTGTACCTATACGCAGGATATGTCTATCTGTCCACAGGCATAGGCTCGTCGAAGGTTTACTTGCTTACGCTTGTTTGGGGCATTGTCGAATACACTGTCGCTGCCATTGCTGGCGCATATTTCTACAAGGAAGAATAGTTGTCATGTTCAGCGGGGCAAGCCGTCGGCTTGTCCCGCTTTGGTGGAGAAATAAAGTGAAGGGGGCTTTGAGCTTTTACGGCAGCCGTTAGCTTATCCTTCGCTATTTCAGCGCAAACGCCGAAACTGTCGTCCGGCAACTTTTACAACTTTTTGCAGACTTCGGCACAGCCACTTTCTGATAATGACCGCGTCTATCAATCAACAGCTTTCAACGGAGGTGAAACATGGCCAGAGTAGGGCATTTTGAAATTCATGCTGATAACCCGCAACGCGCAATCGCTTTTTACAGCGGAGTGCTCGGCTGGGAGTTCACTCAATGGAGCGGCGGCTGGGAATACTGGATGATTAAAACTGGTCCTGCGGAAGAACCGGGAATAGACGGAGGTTTGTTGCCCCGCAGAGGCGACCGTCCTCAACTTGGCCAGGCAGTCAACGCATACGTTTGCACTGCGATGGTCGCTTCGTTGGATGAAACCACTGCGGCAGTTGAAAAGCACGGAGGCACGATTGCTCTGCCGAAAATGCCTGTGCCCGGCGTAGGGTGGCTGGCTTATTTTCACGACACTGAAGGCAATATCTTCGGCGCAATGCAACAAGACGCGACTGCGCAGTAAATTCGCCATTGGCTGAAAATCAGAAAAAGGGAATTACTATCATGAAACTGACCAGAGTTGTTCTGTTAGGCGGAATTCTGTTGTTTGTGACCGCTGTTGTTCCAGCACAATCCGCCGACTCGTTTGCTGATAACTTCAAATTTTATTACGGCTTTAACAAGAAAAACGTCATTGGCGCGGCTGAGAAAATGCTTGCTGCCGATTATGGATTTAAACCTACCAGCGACGTTCGAAGCTTTGGCGAAGTTCTAGGGCACATCGTTGATGTGCAAAACATGGCTTGTTCGGCGATTAAAGGGGAGCCAAGTCCAACCAAAGATTCCGTCGAGAAAATCGCTAAAAACAAAGAGGACATGCTCAAAGCCGTCAACGCCTCGTTTGAGTTTTGCGACGGCGCGTTCAGCAATCTGACCGACGCGGTGTTGAGAGAAAAGTACAAAGGACAGCGCGGCGAATATCCGAAATCCAACGCGGCTTCGCTGGCAGTGTTTCACACCTCGGAACATTACGGGAATCTGGTTGTTTACCTGCGCCTGAAGGGCATTGTTCCGCCCAGCAGCGAACCGGCTCCGCCGCAAAAACCAGAAGTGAAACCCGCCGCCGATCACTCAAAGCCTCCGCAATTCGAGCTGGAAACCTACCAACTCGGCTTGCTGCGCAAAGGCCCGAACAGTGGAACCGGCACCAAAGAAGAAGCGGAAAAGATTCAGGCAGGTCACATGGCCAACATTGGCAAGATGGCTCAATTGGGCAAACTGATTGCCGCAGGCCCGATGATGGACAATGGCGATTTGCGAGGCATCTTTCTCTTCAAAGCTTCGATGGACGAAGCCAAGGCTCTGGCCGCCGAAGACCCCGCGATCAAAGCCGGTCGGTTGCGAATGGACATTTTCACTTGGATGGGACCGAAAGGCATCGGCGCGAAGCTGAACGAAGAGTACAAAAAGAATCCCAACATTCCCATGACGATGACCAAGTATCACTTTGTCATTCTCAAACGCGGAGAAAAGTGGACGGCGGATTCCACGCCGGAACTGCAAAAGTTGCAACTTGATCATCTGTGGAATATCCGGCAGATGATGGATGCAGGGAAAATGCCTGCTGCCGGGCCATTGGCAAATGCAGGTGAACTGGCCGGAATTTTCGTGTTCGCCACGCAATCCGCTGACGAAGCCAAAGCCTGGGCTGAGTCTGATCCGGCGGTCAAAGCCGGGCGATTAACGGCGGAGATTCACCCCTGGTACGTCGCCAAAGAAGTCTGGCCAAATTGACGCTGTTGTGCGAACAGTCAGTTTGCGTTTGAGTCCGAGATAACATTATGAATCACCCGTAGTCAGGTCAGGTTTCACGAGAAGACGCAAACTGACTGTTCGCAATCCTTACTTATCGTTCGGTTGCTGTTTCCGCAGCAGGTTCTTCAGCCCAAACAATGATTCCAGCGTATCCTGCCAGAACGGAGCGCCGACGCTGAGCAGTGCAGTCATCACAGTCCATCCCAGTAACGTCTCAAAGATTTGGTACCAGGAAATGCTTCTCCAGTGTCCCAACGCTCCGCTAATCCATTGAGGCCCTTTGAAGCCAAAGCCCGTGTACAATTTGGCGTTGTCTTTGACTTGCTGAAGCGCCTGCCTGACTTCGCCGATCTGTTGATCGGACGGTTTTTGTTCATTCAGCTTTGTCAGCACATTATCGGCAGACGCGACCAGCGCATCGCGCATGAATTGGTCACCGGAAATTTGCCGATAAATGGAAAACAAGTTGGCATTCAACGTTATGACGACGAGAAAGCTGATGACGATGGCAACGGTTTTCATGCTGCGAGCATACCGTTCGTCAAGGCTGTGCATGATTGTGTCGTACCAGCCACCGGCCAGATTCAGGTAATTGCTCATTCGTTCTGGTAGCCACAGAACTTCCTGCAAACCTTTTTGAACGGGTTTCATTACGTCGGAGAGTTTTTGCAGCGCCTGTTGCGCTTCCGTTTTCGCGCCTTCTTCCAGATGAGCAATGCTTTGTTGCATCGAAGCCGGTAACACCGACAGCAACTTTTGCGCTTCACTGACTTCCAGCCCGCCGAGTTTGGCCATATCTCCCAATCTGATATTCGAAAAGCCGGAATCAAAAAGTTCGCCTGCCTGAGAAAGCATTTGGGTCAAAGGTTCCTGAACTTTTGCCAGCGGAGTTTTTTCAATCAATGCGCCGTGCTTTTCGTTGAAATTGCTGATGGCCTTTTGAGCGGTTTTTAGTTGAGTGGCCAGTTCTGACCAATCTGGAAGTTTTTTGTCGTCCTTTTTGGAAAAGAGCGCCAGGATTTCACTGAGCGGGATGTTACCCATAAATTTCAGCAGATCGTCTTTGGGAACGGACGACATCGCCACTTTGCCGTTGATCGTGACTCGCCCTGCTTTGATCATTTCTTGTTCGACTGCCAGAAACAGTGTTTGAATATCCTGGCTGGCTGCCAGATGAGGAGCTTTCTTTTTGAAGATCGAAACAATCGCTCGAACCATAGGCAAACGGTTTAGCCAGGTATTCATAAATGCTTTCGAATCTTCGCCTACCACGTAATGGAACAGATGAACCAGGGCTTGTTCCATTTGCAGCGATTTTACTTGCAGCAGTTTTTTGATGACTGCCTGAACAGACTGAACAATCAGACTTAGCACTAGAATCACAACAACAATAGCTATCAAGTTGTCGAGTACGCTCGAATTGCCGAGTAGATTTGCCATGACGGCCTCCAGGGAAGTTGAGAGACTTTGGAGCGCGGCGCACCCCAAATTGCTATTCAAAGTTCAGATTGATGTGGGCACGCTCCGAATGGGCTTTGATTTTGTCCAGAACTTCCAGAGCCAAAGCCAGTGCGCGGCGGCCTTCGGCTCCGGTGACGACGGGAGCCGTTTGCG
>DAOMFR010000186.1:7258-12285 GCA_035429885.1 Blastocatellia bacterium | reverse complement strand
ACCAAGCAGGAAACACTAATGCGTAACACAAACTTCTCACTTTCGATCAAAGTTTCCCTGTTATTTACTTTAGTTCTATCAGTTACTGCTCAAGTCTTTGGTCAGCAGCAAACCCTGACCATTGAGGAATACGAGCCGAAATCCACGCTCGTCACCAAAGAACACAAAGTGGAACGCGCCAAATTTCCATTTGTGGATGTTCACAGCCACCACGGCAATCCAAAGCCTGAAGAAGTGGACAAGCTGGTGAAGGAAATGGATTCGATCAACATGCGCGTGATGGTCAATTTGAGCGGCGGCACAGGCGACCAGCTCAAACGAACCGTCGAAGTGATGAAAGGCCGATATCCGGATCGGTTCATCGTCTTTGCCAACTTGAATTTCAACGATTTGAACGAGCCGGGATACGGACAGCGTGCGGCAGCTCGGCTGGCGGAAGACGTGAAAAACGGCGCGCAGGGACTGAAGATTTTCAAAAACTACGGCATGGATTTGAAATACAAGGATGGGCGTCGCGTGCACGTGGACGATCCGGAATTCGATCCGGTCTGGGCCAAATGCGGCGAGTTGGGTATTCCTGTGCTGATTCACATTGCCGAACCAGCGGTGTTTTTTGAACCGATTGACCGGTTCAACGAACGCTGGCTGGAGCTGAAACAGTTCCCCAATCGCGCTCGTCCGCCAGAGCGGTACCCGACCTTTGAAACGCTGATGACCGAACGCAACAACGTGTTCGCCAAACACCCCAAAACCAATTTCATCGTCGCGCATCTGGGCTGGCACGGAAACGATTTGCAACGGCTGGGCAAACTGTTCGACACGTACCCCAACGTGTACGTAGACAACGCGGCAGTGCTGGCCGAACTGGGACGCCAGCCGTACGCCTCGCACGATTTCCACATCAAATATCAGGATCGGATTTTATTCGGCAAAGACATTTACGAAATCAGCGAATACAAAATGTACTTCCGCGTGATGGAAACACGTGACGAATACATCGAGTATTACCGCAAACGCCACGCGTTCTGGCGCATTTACGGATTCGATTTGCCGGATGACGTTTTGAAAAAGGTGTACTACAAAAACGCGATGAAGTTGATTCCCCGCGCGCCCGCAACACAATTTCCGAAATAACTCGTTACGGTACAGGGAGCGTTAGCGACCGGGTTGGCGTCAAGCATCGCAGCCTGCAAATACACCAAGTCGCTACCGCTCCATGTACTGAACCAATGTACAAGGAGAGCCTCAATGAAGCTGACATTACTTGCCTGTTCCCTGCTGTTTCTGCTGATGCCATTCAGTAACGCGATGGCGCAAGATATCGAAAGCCGTGTCGAAAACGGGTACGCCGATTCCAACGGCGTGAAAATTCATTACGCGGCGCTCGGCGATAAAAAGAATCCGTTAGTGGTGATGATTCATGGCTTCCCGGATTACTGGTATACGTGGCGCGATCAGATGGCGGCGTTGTCCAGCGATTATTACTGCGTGGCGATTGACCAGCGCGGATACAACCTGTCGGACAAACCCAAAGGCGTCGAAAATTACGATATGAAATTTCTGGTGGGTGATGTCATTGCCGTCATCAAACATCTGGGCCGCGACAAAGCCATCATCGTCGGACACGATTGGGGTGGAGCGGTTTCATGGTCGCTGGCGATGGCCGCGCCACAGTTCGTGGATAAGTTGATCATCTGCAACCTGCCGCATTTACGTGCCTTGAGCCGCGAACTCGCCAACAATCCCGAACAGCAAAAGAACAGCCAGTATGCGCGCAACTTCCAGAAAGAAGGCGCAGAGAAAATGCTGACCGCCGAACAACTGGCGTTTTGGGTGAAAGACCCAGAAGCGAAAAAGAAATACATCGAAGCCTTCAAGAAATCAGACTTCGAAGCGATGCTGAATTACTACAAACGCAATTACCCGCGCGAACCGTACACCGAAGACAAATCGCCGCTGGTCAAAGTCAAAATGCCTGTGCTGATGATTCACGGGCTGGGCGACACCGCGTTGCTGGCCGGAGCGTTGAACAACACCTGGGATTTTCTGGAGCAGGATTTGACACTGGTCACCATTCCCAAAGCCAGCCACTTCGTTCAGCAAGACGCCTCTGACATGGTCACTCGATCCATCAAGATGTGGCTGAAGCGGTAACTCACTCGCCCGCGAAGCCACGCGAAGAATCACAAAGACACTCTTTCCTTCGTGATTGTTCGCGTGGCTTCGTGGCTTTCTTTTGGAGCAACGATGAAACTTAACTCCCTTTTCGCGGTTTTGTTGCTGGCGCTGATCGCGTCAGTCGCATTTGCGCAAGGCCAGGATTTTTCCAAGGTTGAAATGAAGGCAACGCACGTTGCCGGAAATGTCTGGATGCTGGAAGGTTCCGGCGGCAACATCGGCGTTTCGGTTGGCCCGGACGGATTGCTGATCGTGGACGATCAATTTGCGCCTCTTGCCGACAAGATCAAAGCTGCGCTGAAAGGCCTTGGCGAAGGCAAACTCAAATTCGTCATCAACACTCACTGGCACGGTGACCACACTGGCAGCAACGCGATTTTCGGCGCCGATTCCACCATTATTGCGCACACCAACGTGCGCAAACGGTTGAACAGCACGAATACGGTTATGGGACAAACCACACAGCCCGCGCCGAAACCGGCACTGCCGGTCATCACCTTTGACGAATCGCTGTCTGTGCATTTCAACGGCGAAGAGATCAAAGCGATTCACTATCCCAACGGCCACACTGACGGCGACGGAGTGATTTACTTCACCGGATCGAACGTTGTGCATATGGGCGATGATTTTGTGACGTATGGATTTCCGTTCGTGGATTTGAACAGCGGGGGCAATGTCGAAGGGATGGCCAAAAACGTCGCGAATGTAATTGCCAAACTGCCCGCCAACGTAAAGATCATTCCCGGCCACGGCCCGATTTCGACCGTTGAAGATCTGAAAAGGTTTCATCAAATGCTGGTCGAAACGTTGGACATCGTCCGCAAACAGATGCAGGCCGGAAAGAGCCTGGAAGAAATCAAAGCGGCTGGCTTGCCTGCCAAGTACGACTCTTTGAGCAAAGGATTCGTCACGACTCCGATCTGGATCGAAACGATTTTCAAAAGCCTGACGAAAACTGTCGGCAAGTAAGGCAATCTGGCGAAAGAACCTCTTTCGCCAGTGGTAACCAAAGGAATCGCACCGGAAGTTCCGGCGCCATTCCTTTTTTAGATCAGTGTGCAGGTGCGTATACGGATGTGAACCACGGGGAGCACGGGGAAGTATTTGGAAAAAAGGTTTTGTTTTTCCCCGTGTGCCCCGTGGTTGAATTTCCCATACAGGCAATGAAAATCCGACCTAGATCGGAACAAGCAACATTGAGACAGACAGGAACCAGACAGGATTGACATGATTTACAGGATAGCTCTCAAATCGGCTTAATGATCCTCGGGCTCATCTTGTCAATCTTGTAAATCCTGTCCCAATGTTTTCTGGTTTGATTTAGTTTTTCTTTGGCCCGTTTGGCAGATAAGCCGGATTTCGTTCCGATGGGAGCGGAGCGTTGACATCCTTGAACCAACGCAACAATTCATTCAGCAATTCATCTCGTTTGGCAGTGTTCGTGTTTGCCAGATTGGTTCGCTCTCCGATGTCTGTGGCAATGTTGTAAAGCTCGACAGCGTTGCTCGCCGCCAGATTTTCGCGCCCGCCATCCAGCAACCATTCTTCGTGATACAGATGCAATTTCCAATCGCCTTTGCGGATCACGCTGACCGGTCGCGTGCGAAATACCGAATCGCGCCCGCGAATCACCGGGTCATCCAGATAGCCTGGAAAATGCCAGAACAGTGATTTTCGTTTTAACGCACCAGTTTGCTTAAACAGCGGCAACAGGCTTTCGCCATCCAGCACTTTGCCGGTTGGCGTTGCGGCTCCCGCCACGGCCAAAAAGGTCGGATATAAATCCACGTTATGAATTGGCACAGTGGAATGCGTGCCGGGCTTAATCACTCCGGGCCAGTACGCGATGAACGGTTCCCGAATGCCGCCTTCGTAATATCCGCCTTTGCTGCCGCGCAAAGGTTCCTGCGAAGATTGTTGGGTTCCGCCGTTGTCCGACATGAAAATCACCAGCGTATTCGTTTCTAAACCCAGCTCTTTCAGCTTTGCCATCAGCAAAGCGACGCCGTCATCCAGGTCGTACAGGCAAGCAGCGTAAAGCGCATTTTTGTGTTGAGCGCCGGGTTTCTTGGTTTTGAATTTTTCCAGTGACGCGGGCCGGGCTTCCAGCGCCGTATGAATTGCGTGGTGCGCAATATAGGCAAAAAACGGTCTCTGTCTATTCTGTTCGATGAATTGGGCAGCAGCACGCGTCAGCGAATAAATTCCTTTGGGATCTTCCGGTTGGTCAAGCCGCTGGTTGGGATTCGGGCGTGAATTGAAAACCGTGTCGAATCCCTGCTGTTCTGGTGCCGCCCCATCCACGCCTCCCAGATGCCATTTGCCAAAAATCCCGGTGGCATAACCGGCAGCTTTCAAGGCGTCGGCCATCGTCACATTCGATTCTGGTAAACCGCTTTTGTTAGGAACGGGAATCATCCGCATCAGGTGTTTCGGCCCTCGGTCTGTGCTGTCCACGGCATATACGCCGTGACGGGGACCATATTGCCCTGACAACAACACGGCCCGACTGGGAGCGCAATTTCCAGCTCCTGCATACGCTTGGCTGAACACCATTCCGGCTTTTGCCAACCGATCCAGATTCGGTGTTTCGTAAAAATCCGAGCCCTGGTAACCAACATCTTTCCAGCCCAAATCATCGGCAAAGATGAACACAATATTTGGGCGCTTGGCCGCGCGCATCACCGGCCACCGATCCATGCTGGCCAGCGCCAACAGGCAAATGCTTAGGATCAAAATCAGCGTACGGTACTTTGTGTTCATCGTTCCCCCGTTTGCCAGTGAGTTACCTCGCCAGAGTTTTCAACTCGGCAAAGCGCTTTCGCAATTCCGCCAATCGTTTTGCTTGA
>DAOMFR010000186.1:0-7158 GCA_035429885.1 Blastocatellia bacterium | reverse complement strand
CAGAGTTTTCAACTCGGCAAAGCGCTTTCGCAATTCCGCCAATCGTTTTGCTTGAACCGGGTCATTAACGAGATTGCGCTCTTCGCGCGGATCGCGCTTCAAATCAAAAAGCTCTTCGGTGTTGAAATCCGGCCAGAAAATGTATTTCACGTCGCGCCGCACCAACGCTTGCGACGAAGGAATAAAACTGGTGTCGCGAATGGTCGCGTGTTCGTAAAAAAACTCCTGTCGCCAAGCGGGCCTTTTCGTCGCCAGATACAGCGGCGCGAAGTTCTGTCCCTGCATTCGCGGCGGAGCGGCAACTCCCGCAAACGCCAAAATTGTCGGAGCTAAATCCACATTCAAGACAAACTCATCGTTGGTTGTGCCGCGTTTGGATTTGGGCATGCGCGGATCGCGAACGATCAGCGGCACGCGAATGGATTCTTCGTAGGGATACCATTTATCGGCCAGGCCATGCTCGCCGTGAAAGTACCCGTTGTCCGTGGTGAAAATGACCAGCGTGTTGTCGTCCAGACCTTGCGCGCGCAATTCGGTCAGCACCTTGCCGACAACGGAATCCACTTCGGTCGCCATTCGGTAATAGGCTTTCATGTACTGCTGGTACTTTTCGGGAGTGTCAAATCGCCAGTGCCAGCGATTGCGACCTTCGTTCTTTTCGTTGGCAATGAACGGCGGCAGGCGTTTGAAAAATTCATCGCTGCCAGTTTTTGGGGTTGGGATCGTGACGTTCTGATAAAGCGGTTCGCTTTGAGGTTGGTAAAGATACTGTTTCGGATTTTCGTCCTCGGCGTGTGTCGCGAAAAACGCCAGCGTCATCACAAACGGTTTGTCTGTGGGCCGGGTCCGCAAAAATTCCAAGGCATCGTTTTCATTTTTTTGAGTGACGTGAATCGTGCTGCCGTCTGGCTGTTTCAGGTAATGCTTTCCGGCATACGACCGTCCGAAATCGAATTGCTCCGCCGGAAATTTGCCGTTATGCCATTTGCCCACGTGGCCGACGTAATATCCGTTGGCGCGCAGCAAGCCGGGAAAGGTTTCGCTCCACGGAGTTTTGAACATTTCAAACGCAGGGTTGCCGTGTCGCGACATCCATTGGCCGGTGAACAAACTCGCGCGGCTGACTCCGCATATCGAAGTCGCGACGTGATTGTTCGTGAACCGCACGCCTTCTGCCGCCAGCCGATCAATGTTCGGAGTTTTGACAATCGGATTCCCTGCAACTCCCAGCGTGTCGTGCCTCCAATCGTCGGCGTACAGAATCAAAATGTTCGGCTTCGTTTGCCGCTTGTTTTGCGCTTGCAGCGACTCGCCCGTGGCGAACAACAAACAAATTGCCATTCCCAATCGCAGGACGAGTTTTCCCGCGAAGACACACGAAGTTCCACGAAGAAGAAAACGCATGTGGTACTCCTTCGTGTTTTCTTCGTGTGCCTTCGTGGGAGAAAAATGCTTTTTTAGTCTTGTCATCATTTTGATTTTGGATTCCACCAGGCGTCGAGTTTTTGCTGTAACGCCCCAACTCGTTTCAATTCTTTTGCAGCCAGATTGTTACGCTCTTCCGGGTCGGTGCGAATTTGGTAGAGCTCGATTTGCTGAGGTTCTTCTTCGTTGGTTTGCCCCGGCGTAGGCAGCAGCAGTTTCCAGTCACCGTCAATCACCCACCGAGTCAATACATTCGCTGCCGGGTTTCGCAACTCAACCAGGTCGTGAGTGAAGCTGGCTCCGTACAATACTCGGCGCGCTCGGACCGCCGCGTCGTTTAACAGATTCAACCCCGGCAAGCCTTTCGGAGCTTCCACGCCAGTCGCCGCCAACAGCGTCGGCACAATATCCAGCGAGCTGGCCAGTTGCGAAGAAGCGCGCGGCGTCACCTTGCCCGGCCAGCGAATCATAATCGGCGTGCGAATCCCCGCGTCATAAGGCGTTCGTTTGGAACGAATGCTAATCGCATCGCCTTTGTCGCTTTGAGTCCAGCCGTTGTCGGCGACATAAACAACAATCGTGTTAGTGCCTTCGATTTGATCCAGCAACTGGCCGCAGGTTTCGTCGAACCATTCGACACTGGCCCAATATTTCGCAGTTTCTAAATCGGGAGCTTTGTCTCGGTATTTGTCCACCAGCCGCTTTGGCGCGTCGTGCGGAGAGTGCGGCATCATCGGCGCGTACCAAATGAAAAACGGCTTTTGCTGAGCGCGTGCTCGGCTGATGAAATCCCTGATTGGCTGCATTGTTTTGCGGCCAACATCCAAACCTACGTCACCGTGCCGTCCGCCACGATTTTTGTCGCCGTGGCTCATCCCTTCGGTGAATCCGCCATTGGCCGGGCTGCCCATCCACCATTTACCTGTTTGCAAACTGACGTAGCCTTTTTGTTCCAGCAATCGCGGCAACGTCGGCTGGCGATTTATGAACGAACGCAGTTCATTCCAATCGGCGACGTATTGCGGATGATTGCGCCAATCACCTTGCTTGCCTCCCGAAGGCGCGGGTGGATCGTTGCCCGTCACCTGATGCTCGTGCGGATAACGCCCGGTGATGATGGAAACCAGGCTCGGCGAACACAGCGCAGTTGGCACATACCCACGGCGAAACAGCAATGATTGCGAAGCCAGCTTATCCAGGTGGGGCGTTTGAATCTGCGGATGCCCCATAAAGCCGTAATCCCGCCAGCTGTGATCGTCCGACACAATCAGCACAATATTCGGCGGCATCGCTTTGGTAGCGACTTGCGGCAATGCCGACACCGCCATTAACCACATGCCACATATCACCATTGCCAGTTTTCGGATGGAATTCACAGACGATCTCCTGATGTTGTTCGGGCTTAATTGACGGAGTTGATTAGACAAGCGGAGCGACGGCGACCACGGCATCCTGTTCCGATGCAATCTGCACAGGATTGCGCAGTGCCCGCCCAAAATTTTCGAAACACACATTCATCACATCGCCGTCATTCAAGCGAACGCCCGCGCCAAAGCTGAAAGCGTCGGCTCCGAAAAAGTGAACGTGCAAATCGCCCGGGCGGCGATGGCCTTCAAATTTGAAATGATGATGTTCGATGTTGCTCAGGCTGTGACACATTTCGGCGTCGCCGGTTTTGATCTCCGCCGACCACACCGTTTGGCCATCGCGTTCCACAGAAACAGTGCCGGGCACAGACTGAAATTCGTGGTCAATCACCAGTTCCGGCCCGATGGAACAGCTGCGCAATTTCGATCCCGCCAGATACAGGTAATTGCGCTTTTCAAACTGGTGGTCGGAAAATTCATTGCCAACAGTAAACCCAATTCGATACGGCTGGCCATCGGAGCCAATCAAATAAATGCCCGCGACTTCCGGTTCTTCGCCCCCGTCTTCGGCATATTTGGGCACCAGCAACGGTTCGCCGTGCCCGCGCAACACTGTGCCATTGCCTTTATAAAACCATTCCGGCGCCACACCGATCTGTCCTTCCGCAGGCCGTCCGCCATCCAATCCCCACTGAAACATTTTCATGCTGTCGGTCAGGTTATCGCTTTTGGCGTGCATCGCGTTGCGATTTTTGGCGCTGGCCGTGTGCGTCAAGCCCGTGCCTGTCACCAAACACCGAGCCGGTTCTTCCGGATGGTCTGCCGCAGGCAAAATCCGCCACGCCGAAGTTCCTGCGTACACCTGATCGTAGTCCAGCGTTTCGTCGCTGAGGTGTTGGCGAATCAAATCGGTCAGCTTCGTTTTGGAATTGATGGCATCGTTCGCCAGTTCGTAAATGGAAGCGTAGTTCGTCAGCAATCGAATATTGGGCTCTTCCACCAGGCCAAGTTTGCGAATGCTTCCCTGCTGCAATTGAATCAATCGTGTCGTCATTGTCTTCTCACTTTCAAAAGGATGTTTCTCCCACGAAGAAACAAACCTCACAAACTTTCTTCGTGCGCCTTCGTGGGGAAAAGCTGGTTACGTCATTTCTGCGCTTTCCAATTCGGATGCTCCACGTGGGCCTCGTTCATCAAGGCGACGGCTTGTTTGACGATGTCGGGATTTGCGTCCGCAACGTTGTTCGTTTCGCCCAGGTCTTTGGCGAGATCAAACAATTCCACTTTGCCGGTCAACATTGGTTCGCGAATCGCTTTCCAATTGCCGAATCGCACCGACTGCCGTCCGCCCTGTTCGTAAAACTCGAAGTAAATGTATTTGTGCGCGGCTTGTTCGCCCTTCTTTCCTGTCAGAGGCAATACCGCAATGGAATCCAGTCCGGCCGGAATCGGCTGATTGGTCAGTTCGCAAAACGTCGCAAACAGGTCGCCGAAATAACCAACGTGATTACTGGTCGTCCCCGCTGCGATTTTGCCCGGCCAGCGCGCAATGAATGGCACACGCACACCGCCTTCGTACAAGGCGCGTTTCATCCCTCGCAACGGTCCCGAAGGGTTGAACATTTCAGGATGATGTTTGCCTTCATTATGCGGGCCGTTGTCGGAGGCAAACACCACCAGCGTATTGCGCTCCAAACCACGCGCTTTCAACCAGGCCATCATCTTGCCGACTTGCGTGTCCAGCCGCGTAATCATCGCTGCCTGCCCTTTATCCTGATCGGCCCAGGGTTTGTCTTTGTAAATGCCGTAGTCGGGAACTTCCTGTCCGTTGCCTGTGCCGCGCGCGGCTTCGTTGTTGGCGTGCGGCAGTGTGGTGGCGAAGTAGAGGAAAAATGGTTTCGCGCGGTTCTGTTCCAACCACGTCATTGCGCGGTCAAAAATCACATCCGGCGCGTAATCCACTTTTTCTTTGGCCCAGCCGCTGCCGATCTGCTTGTTTTCTTCGGCGGGCACATTGCGCAACGGAACCCGTTCGGAGTTATGAACCAGAAAGGTTGGGTAATAGTTGTGCGCGTGCGTTTGATTCAGAAAGCCGAAAAATTCATCAAAGCCTTTTTTGTTCGGATGGCCTTCGGAACCGATTTCGCCCAGGCCCCATTTGCCAAACAGCGCCGTTTGATAGCCCGCGCGTTTGAACACATCGGCAATCGTAGGCTCATCTTTGGGCAGCGTTTGAATGCTCATGTTTGCGGCTCCGGCATTGCCGCGCACGCTGACATGTCCCATGTGTTTGCCTGTCATCAGCACCGCTCGCGAAGGCGCGCACACCGTTGAACCGGCATAAAACTGCGTGAAGCGCATGCCTTCCGCCGCCAGCGTATTGAGATTCGGCGTTTGAATCAGCTTCTGCCCGTAGCTGCCCACATCGCCGTAACCCAAATCATCGGCGAGAATAAAAATTACGTTGGGTCGTTGCCCTGGTCGCTGTGCGCCTGCGCTTAGCAAAGCGGCCAGCAAGACAGCCAGCAAAGAGAAAGTTGTTTTCAGCTTCATAGAGAGTTGGCATCAATGCAGAACAAGCGGTCGCGACGTCGAAATTCTTGGACATAACAAGTTCGTCGCCACCGCTGTCCTTATTTTCATCAAGCTTTCAGCTTCAGCGTTTCCGGGTCCCATTCACACACGCGGCGATCAAAATAGCTGACGTTGGCCAGCAGAGCGGGCGCGGCGTTGCGATAGGCCTGAGCTGCGTCTTGATACACCGGTTGCCGCGAGCGCATCGCATTGAAAAAATTTTTGAAATGATCCAACCGCTCATCGTATTTGTCTGGCGGCAAATACCGCTCTTCGGTGACGGCGGTCACTTCGGATTCTGTGCGCGGATATTTGGCGAAATGCTCTTTGCGCATTTGGCTGATGACGGCTTCGGGGAATTCGCCGCTTGGCGGTGGCGGAGTTTTCGCTTCGGGTGGACGCTTGACGACCAGCGCATCGTTGAGCAATTCAATCACGCCATCGTTCCCGACAAAGCGATACGCCCATGACCCCCAGCCTTCGCGCTCCGTGCCGCCGTCGGCAAAACTGACGCGGAAATTCATGTTGAACGCTGGTCGTCCATTCATCGCCGGATAATCGAATAACCCCAACAACACATCCGGCACATCGCGCCCGTCATTCCACAATCGTGTTCCTCCGGTGGTAATGACGCGCACGGGGCCTTTGGCTCCAGTGACCAAATGCGCTCCGGTAAATTGGTGCACAAACAAATCACCGCCAATGCCTGTGCCGTAATCACGGTAATTGCGCCAGCGGAACAACCGAATCGGTTCAAACGGGCGTTTCGGCGCATTGCCCAGGAAGCGGTCCCAATCAATGTTTTGTGGCGAAGCATCGGCGGGAATGGTGTATTGCCACGCGCTGAGCGCCCCGCGACGCCACAAACTGGAATCCACCAGGTTCAGCGTCCCGATTTTGCCTGCGGCCAGCAACTCCGCAGCTTTTTTGTAAATGACGGAACTGGAAAACTGGCTGCCGCCCTGGAAGATGCGTTTCGTGCGTTGCTGCGCTTCGATCAACGCGTTGCCTTCTTCCAGTTTTTGCACAACAGGCTTTTCGCAATACACGTCTTTGCCCGCGTTCATCGCGTCAATCGCAATGCGTTGATGCCAGTGATCCGGCGTAGCGATGATGACCGCATCAATGTCGGTGCGTGCCAGCAATTCGCGGTAATCGCGCGTCGTGAAAATGTCTTTGCCCCAGACTTCTTTCACGTGCGTCAGCCGCCCGTCATAAATGTCCGCTGCCGCAACAAACTCCACGCCTTTCACACGCAAGGCAGTTTCGGTGTCTCCGTGCCCCATGCCGCCTGCGCCGATCAAGCCGAACCGAATCTTGTCATTCGGGCCGATGGTGCGTTGCGGTTCGGGTTCCGATTCCAGTTGGATGACGCGCGGCGCACCATGCGTCTTGGAAGTGATGATGCTGGCAGCGCCAACAGCCAGCGTTCCCGCCGAAGCCTGGCGTAAAAACTTTCGCCGTGATTTTGGTTCTGATTTTTTCATGGTATTTCTCCGCAATTCAGATGAGGTTGGTTGCCTGAGCGAACTCATTACGGCAACACGTTAATAATCAGTGCGTTGAGTTAAATCTGCGATGACTTCGTCCAGGTCGATTTCGGTCGCCAGCATTTGATCCTGTTGCGCGTTGGTTTTGAGCAACACTTTTCCTGAAGGCGCAATCAGGTAGGAAGCAAGCGCTTGAGGTTCCGCGGCATTATTCACGCTGCAAACAAAGATGCTTTGTTCGACAGCTCGAGTAATCAAAATGTGTTCCCACAACGCATCGTGCGGTTGAATGGCGTTGTTGA
>DAOMFR010000185.1:5866-12296 GCA_035429885.1 Blastocatellia bacterium | reverse complement strand
TTGCCGCGATAAAATCCGGCGACTTTGCCATCCGCCGAAATCATCACCGTTCGCAGATTGTGTATAACCTGGCCTTTTTCCGGCCAGTAATTCAGCCCGAACGCCTGGCCAACTTTTTTCACTTCGTCCGGATTGCCGGTGGCAAATTCCCAGCGCGCAAAGGCGTCCGGTTTGGTCGAATTGATGTAGCGCAATCCGTATTCGCGCAGCACCTTCGGCGTGTCGAATTCGGGGTCAACGCTGACGCTGAGCAGGCGAACTTTGTCTTTCAGCGCAGCGTTGTTGCCCAATTCCTGATTGAGTTGCGCGAAATTCGTGCTCATCAAAGGACATTGATCCGGCATCGGGCAACGCGTGTAAATGAACGTCAGCAAAAGAGTTTTTCCGCGATACTTGCTCAGGCTGATCTTTTTGCCGTCCTGGTTGGTCAGATTGAAGTTGGCCACTTCGTCGCCGAGTTTGGGTTCCACGCCCGCTTCAACTTCTTTGCCCACCAGATTGGGATCGGCAATGTTCGACACGACAGGATTTTCCAGCCAGGTGCGGTTTTGATCCACGACCAGGGTGGCTTGAATCTGCGCGCCGGGTTTCAGTTCGCTGTAAACCCAATCGTCCAGCAAGGTAAACGGCATGGTCATCGCATCCATGTAACCTTCGATCTTTTCGTGCTGGATGGTGACTTTGTGGTCGTCTTTGTTGGCGGTAACGACTTTGCCTTTGATCTCAAATCGTTTGGCGCCGTCAGACGCCACAGGAGGGCCAGGTTTTCGGCAACCCGAAATCAGCAGGACACAACACGCCGCCATAGCCAACAGAATGCGAACAGTAGAAATGCGATTCAAAAACATAGAGATTCCTTGATAACTGATTGATGAATTACGGTTGTTTGGCCGGAGCAAGTTTGCCGTCCGGCAACACGCGGAAGTTTACACCGCGCCAGTGAATTTCATCGCCCACAAAACTGGCGATCCAAATGCCAAACGTAATCAAATCCCGAACCGGCACCAGCCAGAACCAGCGCGCCAGCATCTGGTCCTTCAGGCCGTAAACGCCTACGACAAAGACCGGCAGAAAACGAACGACCATCGTGGCGGCCAGCAACCACCAACCGAAACAGGCAAAATTCCACGCGGCCAGTGCCAGCAACGAAGTTGCGGTGCCATACGTCAGGATCAATCCGCGATAACCCCACGGACGCGAAATGCGCGTCGAACGTCCCCAGCGCAATTGATGTTTCAGCATGGTTGCCATCGTGTCCGGGCCGGAAATGTGATCCACCACGCAATCCGACAGCACAACTTCATAACCAAGCTTCGCGGTGGAATTGCCAAGCACGAAATCATCCGCCAGATAATCCGCCACGGCAGGGAAACCGCCCATGCGTTCCAGAATGCTTCGCCGCATGACAATGGTCGAACCCAGCGCGAATGCAATTCCTTCCAGCAAGCGCGACGAACACACTTCCGGGCCAAAGGTCGAAGAGATGCCGATGTTTTCCAGCAACGCGGCCCCCGTTTGCGCGTTCGCCCCACGATAGAGGCAAGTCACCATTCCCACCTTTTCCTGCTGCAACGGAGCCACGACGCGGCGCAAATAATCCGGCTCCACGCGAATGTCGCTATCCACGATCAGCAAAGTGTCGTGTTTGGCTTTGGCAGCCATGTTGTGCAAGTTTGACACCTTGGCGTTGTACCCGACTTCGTTGGCCGAAATCACCAGTTCAATATCGCAAGCCGGAAAATCCGCGATCAGTTGTCGAATGATCGGCACGGCGGGATCGTTTGCTTCGCGCACGCCAAACAGAATCTGAAACTCCGGATAATCCTGGCGGCAAAAACTGGCGAAGTTTTCATAGGCTTCGGCGTCGGCTCCGCGCACCGGTTTGAAAATCGTCGCGGGCGGCGTGAAGTTCAATCCGAGCGCGCGTTGCCGCTTTCGATCAACAAACCAAGCCAGCCCGCCAACCAGCGCGATGCCGTAATAAGCGATTGCGGACAATACGCAAATCAACAAAGCGATTCGAACGAAAAGCAGCAGCCAAAAGGCAATCGGCGAATCCAATTGTGGAGCAAATATCGAATACACCCAGTTCATCGTGTTGAGCCGAACCACGCCTCCAACTTGTCAGAAATCGAAACCAGCGCGACGCCAAATGCGACCATCAGCGTCCCCATCCAGCGTTCTTTAGAAATGCGTTCGCCCAAAAAGAATCGCGCGCCCAGCGTGTTCGTAATGTAACTGACCGCTGTCAGCGGAACGACGAAGCTCAAATCGGCATAACTGAGCAGGCTGATGAACGAAAAGAACGACACCGCCATACAGGCGACACCGCCAATCAAATACGGATTGCGAATCATTCGCAGAATTGCCTGCACCAACGCGCGAGGCCGCAAGGAAACATCGCCGACTTGTTGCATGCCTTTGGCGGAAAGAATTTCTCCCAGCGAACTGCCGCCGATCAGCGAACAAAACAACAGAAAGGTTTTCATTCGGCGCTGACCTCCACGGCGGCAGGTTTCGTCGTTCGCTGTTCGGTTTTGGCAACGATGGCAACGCCAAAACAGATCACCAGCGTTCCCACCCAACGCGCAGGCGACACGTGTTCGCCCAGCAATTTCCAGGACATAAACGCGTTCATCACATAGCCGAACGCCGTCACCGGCAGCACAAAACTCAGATCCGCCCACGACAACGCCACCAGATACAGCCCAAAGAAAATGCTGAGAATCAGAATTCCCAGCCACACATACGGCGTCGTGAAGACTTGCACGCCAATGTGAAACAATTTCGCCGGATCGAGCGTGTTCACTTCGCCGATGGATTTCATTCCCTTTGTCAGACAAACATCGCCGAGCGTTTGCGCGCAGATGGCGACGAACAGAACTACCAGAGTTTTCATCCCGATAATCTCAAATTCCAAATCTCAGATTTCAAATTGCTTTGATAAGCCGCTGTAGGTTGTAAGTTCGAAACTGGCAGCTTCGATCGCCTGCTTCAATCGCGGACTGGTCAACGCTTGCAATTCCCGAATGCCGCCGGGGTTTTCTCGCTTTGCGGATTCATCTGCATCCAGCGCCAGCGGATGCGCATAAATCTCACAATCCATCAGCGGCATTTGCTTCAGCAAGCCGAGCCAGTACGTCTCATTCATATCGCCCGACTGCAACAATCCGTACACTTTCTGCGGATGTACAAATCCGCGTCCTTCCAATTGCCGTTCACACCATCGCCCCAGCAGGTTGAACACCGTTCCCCAAACCAGTTTGATGGGCAGATGCGTTCGATCCAGCGACAGGCTCAATCGCATTTCTCCTTTGACCACACGGACGCGGCGCACGCCAAATTCTTCGCACAGACGAATCAACTCTTCAAAAATCACCGGATGCTGATGCAAATGCGTGTGGCCGTCCACGTGCGAAAAGGGCAAGCCTGTGGCAACAAACCGCTCAAATTGCGCGCGCATTTCCTTGCGCAATTCGCGGCGCGCCGTTGCGCTGAAATAATACTGAATGCCCGCCTGAAACGAACTGTCGGTGAATCGACCCTTGTCGTTTGTGATGTGCGGAATTTCCGAATGCGGCAACGCGGCTTTGCCCAGCACCAGCACCAGATGCAATCCCACCGCCAGCGAAGGATGCGTTTTGGCCAGTGCCACGGCTGCGTCGGCGGCGTGTTCGTTGACCATCAAACTGGCGCTGGTCAACACGCCTTCGCGGTGCGCCTGGATGATGGCTCGGTTGACGGCATCGGAATATCCGAAATCGTCGCCGTTGATGATGAGTGGGATTTTGGGGCGTGCCTGTGAGTTTGGATGATTGTTCATCGTGTGTTTACAACGACCGGGCAGCCGCTTTCAGTTTTGCTTTGGTTTGCGAACTCAGCGCCGTCCAGTGAACGTCTTGGAGCGAGGCTTCCAGGGCGTACAGCAGATTCAGGCTGCCGTTAAAGCCATGCGCTTTGACTCGCCGGTACACTTCAACGGAGCCAAGCCGCTCCAAGTCTTCTCGTGAATTGACGCCGACAGCGCGCAGCCATTCCCGCGAAACTGGGCCGATATTTTTTAATTCAGCGCTGGATTGTCGCTCAATCGTTTGTGTCATTTAGTCGTTCGATACTGTGCAATTTGCGAACGTCAATCGTCAAACGGCCTGTTGGCGTCGGTTGATTGTAAATGTCTCCAAACTTTGCTTGCCAGATGATTTCATCGGCTTTGTATGAAGACCGGGTATGAACTGTTTGGGAAAAGGTTTCGTCAATGCCGGTCAGCAACACCAGCACTTCCGCATCTGCTGCCAGCAATTCTTGTTCGGTTTTGCCAAACAGCGGACTGCTTTCGTCAATCGGATGCACCAACGTCCAGCTTAAGGTGAAAAAGGCGACTCGTTCGCGTTCCAGTTGCAGCGGATAAAATCGCCGCAACCGTCTGCCGCCGACATCTTCAAATTGGGAATACATGACCGTCGCGTGCAACTCGATGATTTCATTGCAGCGGCCATTGGTGATGCGAAACTCAAACGCCATCAGGTCGCGATACGGCGCAATAACAGCATTTTCACTGAACAGGATTTTGGCCGTCGGGCGAGAAAACCGGGCGAACAACATTCCGGTGATCAGCGCGAATCCCATCAAGCCAAATAATGCTTCAAAGGTGACAATCAGGTTGGCGGCGATTCCCACCGGAGTGATGTTGCCGTACCCGATGGTCGCCATCGTATGAACGCTGAAAAAGAACGCCTCCCAAAATCGATTGCCGATATGTTGGTTTTCGGGAACCAGCAAGGCTTCGCTGCCGCACAGGACATACGCGAGTGCGAAAAACGAATTGGCTATCAGGTAGCCAATGACGACGAAGCCAAAAAATCCAGCCCAGGAAATTTGCAGCAACGAATGATAAAGACTGAACGCTGCCAACGGATTCAGCCCTGTGCGGGCAACATTGAAGCTGCCGTCGCGGTTCAATAATCGCCGTCGGCTTTCGCCCGCGACCTTGGAGCCGAACCCCAAATCGCGGTTTTCGTCTTCGCTGACGGCAGTGAGGTTCTTTTGAATTTTCGACATATGTATTTCGCCAATCAGTGAACGTTGACCAACCATTTTTCGTGATGTTGCGGGTCAACGGTCGCAACGGCTTCGATCTCAATCTGAAAGCCGTAATGTAATTCCGTAACGGGAACGATGGCTCGTGCTGGCCGATGTTCGCCAAAGACGCGCGCGTATACTTCGTTGACGCGTCCCCACAACCCGATGTCGGCAACGTAAACGGTGGTTTTCAACACGCGACTCAGGTCACTGCCCGCCGCAATCAGAATTTCGCGGATGTTAAATAGCACCTGTTCGGTTTGTTCTTCGATAGATCCCAGTTTCTTTTCGCCGGTCTTGGCGTCAATCGGCAATTGGCCTGCGACATACACCACTCCGTGATGAACGGTGGCCTGGGAATAATGCCCGCCCGGTTGTGGAGCATTCGGTGTTGAAATGTATCTGATTTCCATAACGGTTATCTCTGGTTGTAAAGGTCCATTACCCATTGTGGCGTTTCAGGATCGTCTTTGAAGCTGATGGTTTGTCCCAAACTTCTTGACCAGCGCCACAGCCAAGTTGGTCCGCGCTGGGCTACCAGTGTGTCTTTGGTTTGATATGCTGGATCGTTCATTGCTTCATCAAGCGTGATGAAGCGGTAGCCGCGCGCTTCGTATCGGCGCAGCATTTCGTCCAGGCAATCGGCGTTCAGGTCTATGGCGTGCAATAGCAACACCTGCGGAACCTCTCGCCCAAAAATTTGCGGCGAAATCTTTTCGGCAAAGTCCGTGGCGGCAAAGTTGAAATCCAGATAAGCGTCGCGCAGTTTTTTCGCCAGCGCTTCATTCTTGTTAATCTTCGCCTTGACGTAACCCACGTTATAAACGAAGTCGCTGTTTTCGATGGTGTGCGGAGTTACTTTGTACCCGCGCTCGGCCAGGAATTTTTCGATGGCTTCTTTCTTTTCTTTGGTGTCGCCGGTGTGGGTCATCGGATGGCGAAAGTAGAGTTGATATGGCTGTTTGGCTTTCATCAGCCGCCGTGTGATGAGTTCGCCTTTCAGGATTTCGTTCTGAAATTGCTGAATGGTTTGCGTGTTGAAATCGGGATGCGAATACGTGTGATTGCCGAGCACCATTCCAGCGTCCACCCATTGTTTGAGCAGCGCGGTTCGCGCTTTGAGTTCGCCGGGAGCGTGCAACTTGCCTTCATTGACGAAACCAACCGAAGGCGCTTTGTGAGCTTTTAGCACGCGCAACAACTCATCCGTAACTCGTTTGGCGTTCGCCAAATCATTGCCGCCGACAGGGTTGTTGTACGGCAGGTCATCGAAGGTCAGGGCAACGGTGCGTTGCGGACTTTGAGTTTTGTTCGTTTGCGGCGCTACCGGCAAGCCAATGCAAAGTAGCGT
>DAOMFR010000185.1:0-5766 GCA_035429885.1 Blastocatellia bacterium | reverse complement strand
GCGACCATTCGTTTTGAATTGCCCCAGGAAAATTTGATGGCATTTCGGGACGCTTTACGTAAGATTGATCTGCAAGTCAGCGAACCTGGTTTGCTCGCCATCGGCGAACTGGCAGAGCAGGGAACAGCCCCAGCAGAATTGCCAACAGATCTGGATGCAACGCTGCAAATTACCTTCATTCATAACGAACCGGATCTGCGAATTCCGGTGCCAATGATTCCCGGATAACACTTCAAGCTGACGTTTGCCCGTCGCTCTTTCCCTAGCGGAGGTGTGAGATGAATTTTGACCGAAGCCGATTCTTCCAACGATTCATTTGGGTTGTTATCACAACCGTTTCTGTCTGGTTCGCCCAGCACGTTGCTCGTGCTCAAGCTGATAAGCCAATCAATCCATCGCAGATCGAAACTTCGCAAAGCGTGTTTGCCACGTACCAAACGGAACGAGGCATTGCCAGTCGCGAACTTTCGCCCGCAGAGGCATCGAGATTTGGGTTTTTGCAGGACGACGATGCCGCTGACAAGTCAGCAATCACCATTACGCGCGCGCGTTCCGCGCCCAGCCAAAACCAGTTTCGATTCACGCTGACGCCGACCGCGCAACTGGATGCCAACCCGCAAGCCAAAGCCGCCGTGCAACGCGCGCTGACCAAATGGGCGGACAGTTTTGATAACGATGTGACGACCACCGTGCGCGTGGATTTCGGTTCGACGTTGTTTGGCAATGCCTTCCCAACAGCCGATACGGTAGCCGTGACTTCGGTAGAATTTGCGCCCGTCACCTACGAATTCCTGGCCGCCATGTTGAGCGACCGTTCATTTAATCTTTCGCAACGCGCATTGTACGAAGCCTTTCCGCAAGGAGTGTTCAACACCGAAATAGGATCAGTTTCGCGGATGCGGTTGCCATCTCCATTGGGCAAAGTGACGGGGGCCATCGTCGCAGGATTCACCAATCCGGTGACAATCGGATTTAACTCCAACAGAAAATACGACTTTGATTCCAGTGATGGCATTGACGCAGACAAGCTGGATTTTGAGGCGTTAGTGTTGCGCGAAATCGGCCGTGCCTTGGGCTTCGTCAGCAGCGCGGGCAGCGCCGAAGTGAAATATGAAAATCCGGCCAACACATCGTTTCACGATGCGGAAACGATGTGGGACATCTTTCGCTTTCGCGACCAGGCGACGCTGGCGGAATTCAATACAGCGAAACGGGCGCAACTGTCTGGCGGCAAACACGTCTTTTTTGCGGGCGGGCAGGAATTGCTGCTGTCCACCGGAAGGCCGGACGGAAAAGGAGGCGATGGCCGACCTGCCGGACATTGGAAAGACGACGAATTGACCGGCCAATACCTGGGAATCATGGACCCGACATTTGCGCCGGGCGAACGCGGCGGCATCACGGCCAACGATTTGTCGGCGCTGGATTATTTCGGCTACACCGTATTCGCCAGCGTGCCGGTGATGGAAGTGATGTCCAACGACGACAATTCGGCGGAAGAAACACTGTCGTTGAATGACGCTCTGGCGGTGACGCGATTGATGCCCAATCGGTATCCATGCCAACTGCAATCCGTGCGCTTGCGATTGCCGCAAGCGGCAACGGGCCAGCAGCTTCGCGTGATTGCTTTTGCCGACGCGGCGAGAACCGGAGCGCCTCCGGCCAATCCGAAGCTTTTGTATGATCGAATGCTGACAATTCCTGCCGTGCCGGAAAACCGCTGGCTGGAATTGATGTTGCCGAATGCTCCGACCATTGAGGCAGGAGATGTTTACATCGGAGTGCAAACGCCGTCCGGCGTAACGCTGGCGGGCGATGCGAATGTTGGGCAGCACCGGTCATTTCTCAGCACAGACAACGGCGCCAGTTTCCAACCACTGAAAGGGACGAACCAGCAACCGGTCAATTTAATGGTTCGTGCGGTCGCGATTGCGCGATATGGCGATCCGACGGTTCCTGAAATTACTGCGTTCAGTCCTGCGACAGTGGCACCGGGCAGTGATGGGTTCTTGCTGACGGTGTATGGCAAACACTTTTATGGAGTGCAGAGCGATGGATTCAAAGAAAACTCCATCGTGCGTTGGAATGGTCAGGAACGCGCGACGGATTTTGTGAATGGGTCTCTGTTGAAAGCGACGATTACCGAATTGGACGTCGCCAGCGCAGGCACGGCGCGCGTCACGGTTGTTTCCAAAAACGAATTGAACGAAGTGACCGAATCGGCTCCGGTGGACATTTCCATCACGCCGACTCGCCCGGTTCCCGCAGTGGAACGGTTGGCTCCGGCAGCGGCGCCAACCGGCGGAGAGGGATTCAATCTGGTGATTCTGGGGAAAAACTTCAACCGCGAATCCATCGTCAAATGGAATGGCGTGGAACGCGCCGCCACTGTGTACAGCAGCACGGAAATCAGCTTGCCGGTGACAAAAGCCGATTTGAAAAATTCGGCGACCGTCGAAATTTCCGTCTTCACGCCCGGTCCTGGCGGAGGCGCGTCGAACAACGCCACGTTTGTCGTTGCGCCTTGTACCTTCAAACTTTCCGCCGGAGACCCGTTGTTGGGCGGATACGGAACTCGGCGCGAAATCTTTGTGACCACTGGGAATCAGTGTCGCTGGTCCGCGCAAAGCAATGTTCCCTGGGCATTTCTGACCGGCGGACAGGATGTTTGGGGATCGGGGCTTTTTATTCTGGAAATCGAATCGAACTTTGCCGAAGGCGGACGGACAGCCGTTGTCAGTGTCGGCAACACCAGCTTGCAGTTACGGCAAAGCGGATTTGCCAAATCGGTTTCCGCGGCGAGCTTTGCGCCGCAGTTGGCGGCGGAATCCATCGCGTCGGTGTTCACACTGGGACATGGTGCTGCGACGGAAGTGGCCACGACGAATCCATTGCCGACAACACTGAGCGGCGTTTCCGTCAAAGTGCGAAATGCCCTGGGCGTGACGCGCACGGCTCCGCTGTTTTTCATTTCACCGGAACAAATCAACTTTCAGGTTCCGGCGGGGACTTCGACGGGGACAGCCACCGTCTTTATCGAAACTGGCGGAGTGACGCGCAATTACGGCCAGGTGCAAATTGTGCAATTCGCTCCGGGATTGTTTGCCGCCAACGCCACCGGCAACGGAGTGGCGGCGGCAGTCGCCTTGCGAGTCCAAGCCGATGGCAAACAACGTTATGAACCCGTCGCGGAATTCGACCCGGCGCAAAACCGCATAGTTGCGCGGCCTATTAACCTGGGCGCGGAAACCGATCGCGTGTTTCTGTTGCTGTTCGGCACCGGTTGGCGCGGACGCACGGCGCTGGAAGCGTTCAAAGTCAAAATCGGCGGCCTGGACGCGCCGGTTTCCTTTGCCGGTGCGCAGCCGGATTTCATTGGATTGGATCAGCTTACGGTGGAATTGCCGCGCAGTTTGAAAGGGAAGGGCGAATCGCCGATTAACTTCACGGTGGATAGTAAGGCCGCCAACGTTGTGACCGTGACGATTCAGTAACACGCACAAAACTTGGCTTTTGTTGTCGCGCAGGTTTTCCAATCTGCGCTTGTATTCAATAGAGCCTCATTTCTTCAATGGGCTCTTTAGCGCGAGACAAACGCGGGTTGGAAAACCCGCGCTACCTTGAAGCCGGGCGACTTGGCTGGTACGCTCCGCGCTCGCATTTCCGCTCTCAACCCATCAACAACTCATAAGGAGACAAGACCCGTGAAAATTTCTCTCAAGGGCTTATTGCTGCTTTCGTTTTGCTCGCTCTGTTGCATTGCTTCCTCCGCGCTGGGGCAAGCCCCTGCCCAACCGCAGGCTCCCGCCGTTCCGGCAACGTTGACCGTGCCTGCTGGATTTAAAGTTTCTCTATTTGCCGCGGACGTGACCGGCGGTCGGCTGATGGCCGTCAGCCCGGATGGCGTGTTATTTGTGGCGCGTCAACCCAAAGGCGATGTCGTCGCGTTGCCCGACCGCAACAAAGACGGCAAAGCCGATAGCGTGGACGTGGTCGTTAGCGGATTGACTCGTCCGCACAGTTTGGCGTTTCAAAAAGGCTATTTGTACATCGCCACCAATCCGGCGGTGATGCGCGTCAAATACGAAAATGGCAAAGTCGTCGGACAGCCGGAAAAATTCGTGGACCTGCCGGTTTCCACCACGTCGCACTGGACGCGCACCATCGGTTTTGACAAAGCCGGCAAGCTGTACGTTTCCATCGGATCTTCCTGCAACGTCTGCGAAGAAGCCGATGACCGCCGCACGACCATTATGGTGTACAACGCGGACGGAACCGGCGGAAAGCCCTTTGCCAAAGGCATGCGCAATGCCATCGGCATGGATTGGGACCCGAAAACCGGCGTGCTGTGGGCTGACGATATGGGCCAGGACGGTTTGGGCGAAGAGTTTCCGCCCGACGAAATCAACCGCGTCGAAGCGGGGAAGCATTACGGCTTTCCGTATTACGTCGGCAACAACGTCGCCAACGCTGGACTGAAAGACGCCAAAGGTTCGCTGAAAGCCGGCGACGCTACGCCGCCCGCGCTGGCCATGCCCGCGCACTCGTCGCCGATTGACCTGCGCTTTTACAAGGGCACGAAATTCCCGGCGGCCTATCGCGGAGCCTTGTTCATCGCCATTCACGGTTCCAGCCCGACAGGTCGCAAAGAAAAGATCGGTTACAACGTTTCGCGCGTCGTGTTCAAAGACGGCAAACCCACTGGTTTGGAACCGTTTGTCACCGGATGGCTTTCCAACGGCCAAGCCAACAACGGTCGCCCGGCTGGCTTGATCACCGGAGCCGATGGCGCGCTGTACATCTCCGATGACAACAAAGGATTCGTGTACCGCGTAAGCTACGAAGGGAAATAGAATTTTTTTCCACGAAGGCACACGAAGGAACACGAAGATGGAAGAAAGGGAGTTGATTTTTCGAGACGAAGTGTATTCCATCGTTGGCGCGGCGATGGAAGTTCACAGTGTTTTGGGTAGTGGATTTCTGGAAGCGGTTTACCAATCCGCACTGAAGCTGGAGCTTGCCGCTCGCCAGATTCCATTTGAATTTGAGAAAGAACTCCCTGTTTTCTACAAAGGACAACGACTGGAAAACATCTACCGCGCCGATTTAATTTGCTACGGCAAAATCATTGTTGAGTTGAAAGCACTGGATAAACTCACCAGCAAAGAGGAAGCCCAAATTTTGAACTACCTCAAAGCCACAGGCTTTCACGTCGGCTTGCTTGTCAACTTTGGCAGCCGTGGCAAGCTCGAATGGAAGCGATTTGCCCGGTAGATCATCTGCTTTAATTCAACCCCAACCTCGCAGGGAGGATCACGAAGAAAGACAAAATCTTTGCCTTTCTTCGTGTTTCTTCGTGTGCCTTCGTGGACGATCTTTTTACCCCTTCACGCAAACCACCTGCCGCAGCGTGTGAGCAATTTCAACCAAATCGCTCTGAGCATTCATCACGTCTTCGATGGGTTTGTACGCCATCGGAGTTTCGTCAATCACGTCTTCGTCCTTGCGGCATTCAATGCCTTCGGTGGCCTTGGCGTGATCGGCGGTGGTGAAGCGGCGCTTCGCTTCGTTGCGAGACATCGCTCGGCCTGCGCCGTGGCTGCACGAATGGAAGCTTTCGTCGTTTCCAAGTCCGCGAACGATATACGACCGAGCGCCCATCGAACCCGGAATGATTCCGTAATCGCCCAGCCGAGCGCGCACCGCGCCTTTGCGCGTGACAAAGACTTCTTCGCCATAATGCTCTTCAACTGCGACGTAGTTGTG
>DAOMFR010000184.1:0-12686 GCA_035429885.1 Blastocatellia bacterium | reverse complement strand
TTGCAATGACCGTAGCCATGCCTTCCGTTACGACCTACGAAATGACACGGGCAATGGCGGCATCACGCCAGACCGAGGAAGAAAGAGAATATGAGCTTGTTCAACGCAACTGGCCTGTGAGAGTGCTGGAACTGGTTGAGGTGAAGAACCTTCAATCTGCATCGTTCCCTGATGATTTTGAAGTCGTGGTAAAGAATGTTGGGAGTAAGCCGATCTATGGAATCTACTTCGCTCTTATCTTTAAGCGTCCCGGAATTCTTTGGCATCTACTCTATGGCGACGAAAAGTTCAGAGACAAATCTAAATTAGCGGTTTCAACAGATATGCCGATAAATGTAGGTGAAACGGGAAGTCTCAAATTGTGTGCAGAACAGGTAAAGGTTTTTAAGCTCTGCATTGAAAAAGGGGCCTTTACTGATTTCGACACAAAGAAACTATTGATCCATCCACGAATCGTCAATTTCGGAGACGAGACTGGATATGAATTGAATTATCCATACCCGGCAAAAAGAGAAGATAAATGGGGCAAAGATCAGTTGAGCGGAAGCACATCGCGTTGTAGCTGCGGAAATACCTTGGAGACTTTGCCGAGAATGTAATCGCCGTACGTTCCGCTGAAATCGTGAACGCTGGCTTGATCCCAACGATCCTGGCTGTCGTCGTTGACCTGCATTCCCATCGGAATTGCTTTTACCTCAGCGTTGAAGTTCGGATCGAAGAAGAAGGGAAAGGACAAACGATCCCGCGAAGCTTGGTTGCGGACCCGATGTGGCGTGGAGCGGTATAGGCCTCCGGTCATTCGATCCAGCATGTCTCCGATGTTACACACGAAGGTGTTTTCAATCGGCGGAGCTTCAATCCATTGCGATTGGGATTTGACCTGCAAGCCTCCGCAATCATCCTGTTTCAAAATCGTCAGCAATCCATAATCGGTGTGTTCGCCGACTCCCCAGTGGGCAGTGTTGCCCGCCGGGTAATTGAAGATGCGAAACAGCGTCAGAGGATCAGCGGTGTACCGGTCAGCGAAGTAGTTTTCTTCCAACCATAAACTCAGCGCGATGCCTGCCATCAAGGTATGACCGAGGTTTGTCATCACAGTCATATATTCCAGCACAGTGTCGCGCAACAACGCCGGATATTCGGGGAACAGGTTCGCTCCGTGCATTGGAGTTTCAGCTTTGACCAGCGGATGTTCTGCGGTAAGTTCCGCGCCAAAGTAAATGCCTTCTTTCCAATCGGGCTGCCCGGACGTGAGTTCATCGCCGACAGGGAAATACCCTCGCCACGCTCTGCCGCCGAGCGCCATGCGGATTTTCATCTTGGTTTCCAAAGGTTGCGCGAAGAACTGGCGGCTCAAGCTTTCCAGTCGTTGCTGCAACTCGACAGCGACACCGTGTCCGGTGATGTAAAAGAATCCGGATTCGCAACAGGCTTGATGAAGTTGGGCGGCGGCGGCTTGCTGGTCAGACGCATCGCCAAATAGCGGTTGGATGTTGATGATGGGAAGTTGCGAAGTCATCTTCAAACCAGATTCAGTAATGGCATAGGCAAAAACGAAACAACGGAACAATCGGAACTAACTGAACAAACGGAAAGGAAAAACATATTCCGTTCATTTCGTTATTTCCGTATGTTCCGTTATCTCTTTGTTTTTTTTGCTGAATGCCAAGCTCGAATCAATACTTCGGCATATTCGGATCCACTTGATCCGCCCACGCCAGAATGCCGCCTTTCAAGTTGCGAATCTTGGTGAAGCCTGCGTCTTTCAGCACGCCATACGCTTTGGCGCTGCGGCCGCCCATTTTGCAGTGAACGACAATGTCTTCGTCAGGATTGAGTTCACCAACGCGCGACGGGAATTCGCCCAGCGGAATCAGCTTCGAACCGTAATTTTCCAGGTTGCCGATTTGCCATTCGTGCGGTTCGCGCACGTCAATGATCGTCAGCTTTTTGCCGCCATCGAGTTCGGCTTTGAGCTGTGCCGGAGTAACTTCCCAATCTGAAACGACTTCGACTTTGGGCGCTGGTTCCGGCGGGGTGATGCCGCAAAACGCGTCGTAATCAATCAGCTCTTTGATCGTCGGGTTTTCGCCGCATAGCGGACATTCTGGATTGCGCCGCAATTTCAATTCACGGAACTTCATTTTCAAGGCGTCGAACAGCAGCAAACGTCCAATCAGCGGTTCGCCTTCGCCGATGATGAGTTTGATGGCTTCTGTCGCCTGAATGACGCCGATGATGCCGGGCAAAATGCCCAGCACGCCACCTTCTGCGCACGAAGGAACCAGTCCAGGCGGAGGCGGTTCGGGATACAAACAGCGATAGCAAGGCCCACCGCCGCCCGGATAGAAAACCGACGCCTGTCCATCAAAGCGGAAGATCGAACCATACACATTGGGTTTGCCCAGCAACACGCTGGCATCGTTGGCCAGGTAGCGAGTCTGGAAGTTATCGGTTCCGTCAATGACGATGTCGTATGGACGAATGATGTCCAGCGCGTTGTCGGCTCGCAGCGCCGTTTCGTAAGTATCAATCTGGATGTGCGGGTTGATGTCCGACAGGCGATCTTTGGCGGATTGAATTTTCGGGCGACCCACGTCTTTGGTGCCATGCACGATCTGGCGTTGCAGATTGCTGTGATCCACGACGTCAAAATCCACCAGACCCAAACGGCCCACGCCCGCTGCCGCCAAATATAATCCCAGCGGAGAACCCAATCCACCTGTGCCGATCAACAGAATGCTGGCGGCTTTCAGCTTGCGCTGCCCGTCCATGCCGACTTCGGGCATGATCAGGTGACGGCTGTAGCGTGCGATTTCTTCCTTGGTCAGGTCAGGCAGGGAACTGGCTGTGCGTGCTTCAGCACCCCCGGCGATGGCTGGAATGATGCTGACATCGTCGGTGTCTTTCACAGGCGTGTTTTCGTTTTGCAGGCTGCGAATGTCGTCGTCGTTGACGAACACGTTGACGAAGCTGCGCAATTTGCCGTTGGCGTCATACAAATGCTTTTTCAACTCAGGGTATTGCGTCGTCAAACCCGCCAGCACTTCGCCAGCGGTAGCTCCCTGCACATCCACTGCCGCTGTGTTGCCAGCGTATTGGCGCAACGCGGTGGGAATTACGATCTTTGGCATTTCAAGTTTCTCCTCAGAAAGTAGCGCAGGTTTTCCAACCTGCGTTTAGGCTTGATTGGCGTAGCAATTGTGAGCAATTCGCAGGTTGGAAAACCTGCGCTACAGCTTCGCCAAACGGAAATTACAAAACAATCTCTTCTTCGTCGAACTGCGAACGGTCTTCGCGCACCGTCCAGGCGCGGACTTCTTCGGCTTTGCCGTCGCGCACAGAAACAATCACATATGACCATTCAATAAAAGGCGCGTGGTCTAAATCAAACCCCGATGGAATCGCCGGATGATTCGGGTGCGAATGGTAATACCCCCAAACGCCCAAATCGCGTTTCGCCGCTTCGCGTTCGGCTTTGGCGTAATCCAGCGGACTAATTTCTACACGATTGTGCCGCGAATCCTTGCGGATATTTTCCAGCGGCAGAACTTCGCGAATGACGCGCACGTCGTTTTCAATCACACCCAACAACAATCCGCCGCACTCTTCGGGGAAGGTTCGTTCGCCATGCTGCCTGATTGTTTCGATATGGTCTGTAGTTAGTTTTACGCTCATTCTTCTGTCCAGAATTTGTCGCTTAAATAACGGCTTCCGCCATCGCATAAAATTGTAACGATGACACCGCGTTCAAGCTTCTCGGCAACTTTCAGCGCAGCGAAGATGTTGGCTGCCGCCGAAACTCCTACGAACCAGCCTTCGTGTTTAGCCAATTGGCGAACCATCGCGTGCGCGTCTTCGGTCATAATTTCCAATTCTTCGTCAGCCAATGTTGGATCATAAATGCCGGGCACGATGGCAGTTTCCATATGCTTCATGCCTTCCAGGCCGTGATACGGCGAATCCGGTTGCATGGAGATCAATCGCACATCGGGTTTCAATTCCCGCAACCGGCGACTGACGCCGACAAAGGTTCCGCTGGTTCCCAAGCCTGCCACGAAGTGCGTGATACGGCCGTGAGTCTGATTGTAGATTTCCAGCGCGGTGGTTTCGTAATGCGCTTGCCAGTTGGCGGCGTTGTTGTATTGATCCAGGTACACGTATTTGTCGGGATGTTCCGCCACGCGACGCCGGACTTCGAGAATTGCACCATCGGTTCCGGCCATTGGGTCCGTCAAGATTACGTGCGCGCCGTAAGCCTTCAAAATCAGTTTGCGTTCAGCGCTGGCATTTTGCGGCAAACACAGTTCGACTTTGTAACCGAGCGCCGCGCCGAGCATTGCATAGGCAATGCCCGTATTGCCGCTGGTCGCGTCAATAATGGTTTTTTCCTTGGTCAGCAGTCCAGTCGCTTCGGCTTTGCGAATCATGTTCAGCGCCGGGCGATCTTTGACGGAACCTCCGGGGTTGGCCCACTCCGCTTTGGCGTAAATTTCAACCTCTGGATTAGGATTGAGATTGTTCAGCCTGAGCAGTGGGGTGTTTCCGATGAGGTCAGGCAAACTGGACGCGCCGACACCAACAACAGCAGTGGCGCTTTGGGTAGACATAACAGCAATTGAACAGATTGGATGACATTCGTGTTACGACATTAACGGATCAGAACACAAAACTTTTGACAGGATTGACAGGATTCAACAAGATGAAAGCATTGAGCTAATTCGAAGCCAATCCTGTTTCATCGTGTAAATCCTGTCTCTTTCTCCTGTCTCAAAGGGGTGTGCTTTACTTGCCGGGTTGCGGAACAATGCGCAGATATGGTTTCAGCGTTTTCCAGCCGCCGGGGAATTTTTCTTTGGCGGCTTCGTCGGAAACAGCCGGAACGATGATGACATCGTCACCGTCTTTCCAGTTGACCGGAGTCGCGACGCTGTATTTCGCCGTCAGTTGCAGCGAATCAATTACGCGCAAAATTTCCGGGAAGTTACGTCCGGTGCTGGCCGGATAGGTCAGCGTCAATTTCACTTTTTTGTCGGGACCGATGACGAACACTGAACGGACGGTGAAGGTGTCGTTGGCATTCGGATGGATCATTTCATAAAGATCGGCTACTTTCTTGTCTGCGTCGGCAATGACAGGGAAGTTCAACGCGTGGCCTTGAGTTTCCTTGATGTCTTCCGCCCACTTGTTGTGGGAATCCGCCGGGTCAACGCTTAAGCCGATGATCTTGACATTGCGTTTATCGAACTCCGGTTTCAGCCGCGAAGCCTCGCCAAGTTCGGTGGTGCAGACAGGAGTAAAGTCTTTCGGATGGGAAAACAAAACCCCCCAGCTTTCGCCGAGCCATTCGTGAAAGTTGATTGGGCCTTCGTTAGTTTGCGCTGTGAAATCGGGCGCGGTATCGCCTAGTCGTATAGACATAATCTTCTCCTTTGCAGGTTTGGGGTTTGTAAAAAAGTGAAGACGCCGGGTTGTGTTACCGGCAACAACAAGAGCAGGTACAAATGCAGGAGTAACAGCAGATTGTTTGATATGAATGAATCATTGCAGAAGCGGCATCATAATCCGGCATATCTTTTTGTCAAGATGGAGACTTTGCCCTTTGTTGGCTTGACAGAATTTTTGTCGCCAGTGTATTGTCCACCTGTCAAATTGATTCGTGGTGATTTAAGGCAAATTGCTCCACGTTAAACAAAGCGCTAAACGGCCCGAGGGAAAAGACAAAAGTTTTAAGCCTCGCGCTATTTTGAAGCGCGAGGCTTTTTCAGTTTGGCGCATTGAAAATTACAAGTGGCGATTTACAGCGAATTGCTCCACTCAAAAAACTGCTAAAGAGTTGCGGGAATCAGATTATCAAAAAAGCCCTGCGCTATCTTTAGCGCAGGGCTTTTTTACGTTTGATCACAGCCCCGGTGGATTGCCGGAAAAGAGGAGAACAGAGAATGAGTTTTGTGAAGGGATTGAAATGTCGTGAATGCGGCGCTCCGTACAAGTTGGAACCGATTGCGATTTGCGAAGAATGTTTTGGTCCATTGGAAGTGGATTACGATTACGATGCGATTAAAGCCACGCTGACGCGCGAAGAGATCGCTGGGCGTGAAAAAACCATGTGGCGGTATCGAGAATTGTTGCCGCTGGAAAATGAACCGACAGTTGGATTGAACACCGGATGTACACCGCTCGTTCGTGCCGAGCGGCTAGCCGCAGCGCTTGGTGTGGGCGAGCTTTTCATCAAAAACGACGCCGTGCAGCATCCAACTCTGTCGTTCAAAGATCGTGTAGTCGCCGTTGCGCTGTCGAAAGCGCGTGAATTCAAATTTGAAGCCGTCGGCTGCGCTTCCACCGGAAATCTGGCCAATTCCGTCGCAGCCAATGCCGCCGCCGCCGGGTTTCCCGCGTACATTTTGATTCCTGACAACCTGGAAAAAAGCAAAGTCACCGCCACGCAGATTTATGGCGCGAACGTCGTTCCGGTCAAAGGCAATTATGACGACGTGAACCGTTTGTGCAGCGAAATCGCAGGCCGCCATCCAATCGCGTTCGTCAACGTCAACCTCAGACCGTTTTATGGCGAAGGCTCGAAAACATTTGGATATGAAATTGCCGAACAGCTCGGCTGGGAAGCTCCGGACGCCGTCGTTGTTCCGATGGCCGGAGGTTCGCTGATCACGAAAATTTACAAAGCCTTCGGCGAACTGTCGAAGTTGGGATTGATCGAAGAAAAACAGACGCGGTTTTATGGCGCGCAAGCCACGGGTTGCAATCCTATCGCCGCCGCCGTCAAAGCTGGCACGCGCGACATTCGCCCGGTCAAACCGGACACCATTGCCAAATCGCTGGCCATTGGAAATCCGGCCGATGGGTATTTCGCCACCGGAGTCATTACGAACACAGGCGGGTGGTCAGAAGATGTTACGGATGCCGAAATCATCAGCGCGATGAAATTGCTAGCCGAAACCGAAGGCATCTTTACCGAAACCGCAGGCGGTACAACGCTCGCAGTCACCAAGAAGCTGATCGAACAAGGCCGACTGACCGCCAAAGATCGTATCGTCATCGCCATCACTGGCAATGGATTGAAGACTCAGGAAGCGTTGACGCTGGAAGACCTGAAATCCATCGAACCGAAATTGTCGGCGTTTGAAAGCGCCGCTGGATTCACGCGCGCCGCAACTGCCGCCGCTTAGCACCAAAGGAGTAGCTCATGTCCCAAACAGTAATCATCCCAACGCCGCTGCGTAAGTTCACCAAAGACACTGAACTGGTCGAAGTGCAGGGCGCAACCATCGGCGAAGTATTCAACCAGCTCGAAGCCGCTTATCCCGGCATACAAGCTCGGTTGTGTGAAACCAACGGCGAACTGCGCCGCTTTATCAACGTGTATGTAGACGGCGAAGACATTCGTTTTCTGCAAGGACTAAACACAGGCCTGGGCGAAAAAGCTGAAATTTCCATCGTTCCCGCAATTGCAGGCGGTTGATCGTTCCAGCACTGAAATCAGCAAAATGCCGATGCGTTGAATGATTCGCATCGGCATTTTGTTTTGTTCGGCGGTGACACACCGGCTGAGGAAGGCATTGCCAACGACTTCGCCGAAGAATGAATTCCGCTCACGACATTTAATCAGCCTGAAACGGAACAGATTTGTTTATGGCTGTGGTTCTGCGGTGACTCGAACTCCTTCGATTGTTGTTGTGCCACCCGGAGGCAAAGGAATGATCTGCCCTGCAGGATTGACGCGTTCGGCTTTGGTGACGGTGGCTGTGAATTTATTGCCCGTTTCGTCAAGCGTAACCGCTAGCCAGGCTTTCATCATTCCCAAATACTGGCGGGGTTCCGAATCTCGTATCACTGAAAAGTAAAACAGAGAAAATTCAGACAGCGCGAATTCGCGCCCGCCCTTGTGGACCCAGGAGCCGAGCTTGGAACTTTGAATTACTGGGACACCCCACATGGCATTGGGGTAAGCGGTCACGTCTCCCTGTTGCACTGCTATGACTGTTCCTCCTTCATTGATTGCCAGCAGCGAATATGACGGATTGAACTGATTGGCTGTCGAATTAACCGTGACAAACCAGGAGCCAGTAAGGGCTTTTCGTTGTTTTTCCTGCATCTGTTGAATGACATCTATCAAGCCGCTGCCGTACTGGGGCGATTGAGCCAGTGTGATCGAATTCGTGATCGCAATTATCGCAATTAGCAAGAAACCAAAGAATGTCTTTTTAAACATTACACACCTCCTAAAGTGAGTGGTTAAGGGTTGATGATTTCTGGGAATGATTCGGTCTTGATTCGTTTGCCGACGATCTTGCCTTCAGACGTGTTGAAGACATGTCCACCGGGATATTGAAGCTCGCCTGTGAATTGGCCTGTCCATTCATCTTCCTGTTCATTTAGGGTAAGCAAGGCGCGGACTTTGGCCATTCCCATAACGCTGTGGTCATAGGAACCTGTGTACAGGTAAGACATAAAGGTCAGCGCAAATTGTTTGCCGCTAACATGAGTCCAGGAACCATATTGATCTGTTTGAATGATGGTCGAACCGCCCAACACAGGAATCGGATCAGTGCTGACGTTGCCTACCTGATCGCCTTTGTAAATTCCGCCATCCACAAAAGCGCCCAACGCTGGCCATTCCAGCGATAACGCAGCGCTGCTGACGGTGATTTGCCAACTGCCGATGATGGCCTTGCGCTGTCGTTCCTTGATCTGGTCAAAGAGATTGTCAGAACCGATTTGCCTATTGCTTTCACCTGTCCGCCTTACTTCTTTTTCTAAAGCCGATTGAGCCAGCGCGAAATTTGTGGCGACAATAATCATCAGTAGCATCAAAATTGTGTAGAAAACCTTTTTCATAAATCCTCCTTTTCCAGCCTGAGCCTCGGCTCAGCTTAGAGAAGCAACATCTCGAAACTGTTTTGCTTTTTCTCCTTCACCTACTTATGCGGAAAAGCTGGGATAGACCTATCATCAATTCTGAAAATTCTTTTGGAATGGCACGTGGGAAGAAGACAGACTTCGCCATTGACGATAAGATTCGTCTGGGCAATAAATTAGATGAGGGGGCGAAAAGAGAGGATCAATGGCAGAAGCTTCGGCGGAAGAGATTACTCAATTGTTAAAGGCTTGGAGCGAGGGAGATCGCGTCGCGTTTGACCGATTGATGCCGCTGGTTTATCAGGAATTGCACCGGCTGGCGCATCGGTACATGAAACGCGAACATGCCGGACATACATTGCAAACTTCCGCCCTGGTCAATGAAGCCTATTTGAAGCTGATCAACGAACGCGAAATGCACTGGCAAAGCCGCGCGCATTTCTTTGCAGTGGCGTCTCAAATGATGCGCCAAATTCTGGTGGATTACGCCCGGTCGCGTTGCGCTGCGAAGCGCGGTGATGGAAAAGCTCCGGTCGCGTTGGAAGACGCCATCGAAGTTTCAGAAGATCGCCTGGAAGAGTTTCTGTCATTAGATGAAGCCTTAAACAATCTGGCCAAGTTCGATAGTCGAAAAAGCCGGATTGCCGAGTTACGGTTTTTTGGCGGATTGTCGGTTGAAGAAGCTGCCCACGCCATCGGAGTTTCTGAAGTCACAGTGATGCGCGAATGGCGTTTGGCCAAAGCCTGGTTGCATGACCAACTGAATGATTCCGCCGTAGCTTGAACCAAAAAACGAAAACATCCGCCAATCTTGAATCACAATCTCAATTTTATGACGCCTGAACGATGGCAGCAGATTGAAGAGCTATTCAATCTGGTTGTGGACATGGACGCGACGGAGCGATCCGAATTGCTCGATCACACTTGCGTCGCTGATTCGGAACTGCGCCGCGCGGTCGAAGCCTTGGTCGAAGCAGACGTTGCCGCTCAGCATTATCTGGAATTGCCCGCATTGGTCGCATCTGAATGGGCAAACAGCCTGGAAAACAATCCAGTCAATGGTCGAAAAGTAGAAACCACGCTCGGCCATTTTCAGATCAAAGCATTGCTTGGAGCTGGCGGGATGGGAGACGTGTATCTGGCCGAAGACACACGGCTTGGGCGCAAAGTGGCGTTGAAACTGCTCAATGCCAAATCCACGGGCGATCCGGAACGGCTTCAACGATTCAAACGGGAAGCGCGCGCAGCTTCGGCGCTCAATCATCCAAACATTGTCACCATTTTCGAAATTGACGAAATCGAAGGCGAGAGTTTTATCGCCACGGAATTTATCGAAGGTGAAACGCTGCGCCAGCGAATGAACCGAGCACCGTTGATGCTTGGCGAAACGCTGAACATCATCCGGCAAATTGCTTCGGCGTTGCGCGAAGCTCACGCCGCCGGAATTGTTCATCGAGACATCAAACCCGAAAACGTCATGGTTCGGCCTGACGGATTGGTGAAAGTCCTGGATTTTGGCCTGGCCAAGTTGAGCAAGCAAAACTCCGGTGAGAACAAGATTCCAGCGACAAAAGAACTCGTGACCCAACCCGGAATCGTGATGGGAACGGTCGCGTATATGTCGCCGGAACAAGTTCGCGGTTTGGATGTGGATGAACGCAGCGACGTGTTCAGCCTGGGCGTGATGTTTTACGAAATGGTGACCGGGCGAAAGCCGTTTGTGGGAGAAACTGCCAGCGATTTGATGGCGGAGATTTTGAAAAGCAGCCCCGCGCCGATTTCGCAATTCCTGCCAGCCGTGTCGCCGACGTTGGAAACCATTATTGCCAGAGCGTTGCAAAAAGATCGCGACAAACGATACCAATCCGTCCACCAATTGCTTGACGATCTGTCAATGCTGAAAAGCCAGTTGGAAATTCAGTCCACGGTTGAACGCGAAATTTCAGCAAAGACCAGCGCGAATCCGGCTCAGAAAGGGAAGCGAAAGCGGTTGGTGATGTTGGCGGTTCTGGCGGTATTGGTTGTTGCTTCGGCGATTGTCTATCTCCAAGTCAGCAAACGAGACATGACCGCGTTGACCAGCAAAGATTGGGTGTTGTTGGCGGATTTCAGCAATACGACTGGCGAAACGGTATTTGACGTAACGATGAAACAAGGGTTGACCGTTGCGCTGGCGCAATCGCCATTCATCAACATTTTTCCTGAACCCAAAGCCCGCCAGACCTTGCGATTGATGGGACGCGCACCGGATGAAAGATTGACCGTGGACGTTTCGCGAGAAATCTGCCAGCGGCAAGGCGTCAAAGTCTTGCTGACAGGTTCGATTGCGCCGCTGGGCAATACTTACGTCATTACGCTGGAAGCCATCAATGCCCGTTCCGGCGACGTCGTCGCTCGTGAATTAGTGGAAGCCGACGGCAAAGAAAAAGTGCTCAACGCATTGGGACGCGCCGCTTCGGGGTTGCGCGAAAAGCTGGGCGAATCGTTGCCTTCGATTCAGAAATTCGACGCGCCTTTGGAACTGACGACTTCGTCGCTCGAAGCTTTGCGCGCGTTTTCGCTTGGACGCGAACAGTCATACCGAGGGCATTATCTGCGCGCGATTTCGTTTCACCGGCATGCAGTTGAGCTTGATCCGAACTTTGCATTTGCCTACGCGGTGATGGCGGCGATGTATTCGTACACTGGTCAACCTGACCAAGCCGCTGCTGCTGCCAAAAAAGGGTTTGAACTAAAAGACCGCGCCAGCGAGTTGGAAAAGTTTTTGATCAAGTATTTTTACTTTCAACTGGTTACAGGCGAACTCAACAAAGTCTTGGAAACGCTGGATCTGTGGCAGCAAACCTATCCGCAGGATTGGCGAGCCAAAGCCGATGTCGCCGAAACCCGATTGATGATGGGACATTTTGAGCAAGCCGCCGCCGCAGCCAGCGAAACTGTTCGGCTTGATTCGAACTCGCCGCTCGGTCATGAGTTGCTGGGGAAAGCCTTGATTCGGTCGAATCGCTTTGCCGAATCCAGACAAATATACGAGCAGGCAATTCAACAAAAAGTAGATAGCGTCGACATTCGTGATGGTTTATTGCAGCTTGCGCTGATCAACGGTGATGACGCCGAAGCGCAGAAACAAACGCAGTGGGCAACCGGCCAACTAGAAGAGTTTGCCGTGTTTTACCGGCAGGCTGAAGCGGCTTCGTTTTCCGGTCAGATGCGAACCGCGCAGCAATTATTCCGGCGTTCGATTGAATTGACCGAACAAACTGGTGCCAGCGAACTCGCCGCCAGGTTTTCTGGCGAAGAAGCGTTGAACGCGGCAGTTTGGGGATTGCCCACCGTGGCGCAAGCGCGAGCCGCAGAGTCTTTGGCATTCAGCCGGAATCAGGTTTCGTTGCGATCGGCGGCAATCGCTCTGGCTATGAGCGGCGAAACCGCAAAGGCGCAAACGCTGGCAGAGGAAATTGCCGCCAAATATCCCAAAGCGACTTTGGCGCAAACCGTCTGGTTGCCCGTTGTTCGCGCAGCCATCGAATTAGGCAAAGGCCATTTGCCAGACGCCATAACCTTGCTGGAATCCGCTCGCCAATCCGAGCCCGCTGCCGAATTCTGGATCAACTATTTGCTCAGCCAATGCTATTTGCGCCAGCAAAAAGCCGCCCAAGCCGCCGCCGAATTCCAAACGATTCTGGATCACAGAGGCTGGGCGCCATTGTCCGCGCTGTACCCGCTGGCGCAATTGGGTTTGGCTCAATCGTTGGCAAAGAATGGGCAGCGCGCTGAAGCTCTCGCCGCGTATCAACGAGTATTGGAAA
>DAOMFR010000183.1:8424-12764 GCA_035429885.1 Blastocatellia bacterium | reverse complement strand
CGCGTCAGGAACGAAGTATGTCGGCTTCAAACCGGTGCAGGAACTGTTCGGATAACCAATCTGCTCACGCAAAGACGAAGGCGCAAAGGAGAAAAAGGAAGCGTCAAACTGGTTACTTCCTTTTCAGCTTTGCGCCTTCGCGTCTTTGCGTGAAGTTTTTTCAGTTAGCGGCTGTTTTCACTCCGCCACAACCGCCGTTCAGCGTCGCCAGCCATTCGCGGACGACCGCGACGCCTTCTTTGTGCGACAGCGAGCGGCCAATTTCCGGCATCATTTCTTTGGCCTTGGTGGATTCCATACGAAACAACAAGATGGACTCGGCTGGATTGCCCGGCACCAGATCGTACTGATGCCCGCCGGAATATCCGGCAGAGTTCGGCATTTTGCATGCGCCCAGCTTGCGCAGGTCGGAATGCGTGAACTGAAAATTCACGCCTGAAGCTTCTGCCGCGCCACCGGGTTGATGGCAATGCGCGCAGTTGTTGTCCAGATAGGCGCGCGCGCGGGATTCCAGCGAACCAGAAGCGACGTCATTCCAGGCCGGAACTTTCGGCGCGGTTTCTGCCGCCGGAGCGCCTTTCAAATATCCAACCTTGGTCCAATACGCCAACTGATTCGCTTTGCCGTCCGCATACTGAAAATCCTTGTTGAGGTTGCGCGCCTTGGGACCGATGGGCAGCGTCGTTTTCAGGTTGTCGTGACACTGTTTGCATTCGTTGGAATTCGGAATGATGTAATGGATTTTCTGCACTGTGCCGTCATCGGCTTTGTGCGTCACTTCAGTGGGGTTGGCGACCAATTCCAACGAAGCGTCTGTCTGTTCTGCATTCCAAACGTAAGGCAATCCAACCCAGCCGGTTTTCGTGTTGACCAGCAAGCGGGTTTCAATGATGCGCTCTTTGCCGGAATCATCTGTCGCGGGATAGGCGAAGGTCTTGGCCAGCACAGTTCCCACAGGAAATTGAAACACCCCGTCTTCGCTGTACGTGGCCGAAGTCCCTTCCGGCATCCAGACAAAACGGTATTTGTTGGCGTAATCCGAAAACAGCGGCGTGTTTAGATCGTACGGAACTACACCTTTATTGGGCGTCAGCGGTTTTGCGCCACCAACGAACAATCGCCAGCCGGATAGATGTTTCGGGAACGGCTCTTCGACAAACGAAGCCACACCGCTGGAAAACCATCCGCAACTGCCTGTCAGCGTCAGTGCTGACAGGCAACCCCAAAGAACAACATAACGTTTGATGAAAGCAGCCGACCTCATTACTTACCGCCTCCGGCTGAACCTGTGGTGGATTTTGTGGCGGCTTGCGGCAACGAAATCGCTGCCAGCGCGGGCAACGTGCATTGATGCTGTTTCAGATCGCGGCTGACGGATTTGAACTGGTGCGCGGCGTCGAAGTTCGCAAACGTCACAGTGCCATTGTTCTGCAAACAGAGTTTGGCGTCGCTGGGTTTGCCATCCGCGCCGGGTTCGACCAATCCGTCGTACAGGATGTCGGGCATTGGCTGGCCGACAGCTTTGGCAACGGCCAGCACAGTTTCCAATCGCGCATCGGGATTTTTGCCGCTGCCGGAAAACTGGTTGTCGTGCACGTACACATTCGACACGAACGGGTTGTAGCGTTTGTCTTTGATTTCCTGGCTCATCGAAAGATAGCTGATGATGTGCATGTTGGCGGTGTTGTTGTCTTTGATGACGTTGTTGAACACTTCCACGTTTTTGATCGCCATCACCGAAACGCCCAAACCTGTCGGCAGGTTGTACACCGTCTGGCTCTTGGGAGCGACGTTCGGCGTGTTGTTGCCGATGATCTGGTTGTTGAACACACGCACCAGTTCCCCGCCCTGCACCGGCAAATCCGGCAGATTGAACACCAGTATGCCGCCGGAATTATTCGTCGCGGTGTTTTCATATACATCCACGTTTTTGCAGTTTTCGACTTCAAACCCGGCGACGTTTCCTTCAGCGCGGTTGCGACGCATGATCGCGTTTTCCGACTGGCCCAGATAAAAGCCCGCGTCGGCAGCGCCTTTGACAAAGGAATCTTCGACCAACACGTTTTTGCTGGTGACGGGATAAATGCCGTACGGCCCGTTCTTTTCATTCAGCGGAGCCGTCCATTCCACACGAACGCGGCGGATGGTGACGTTGGTGCTGGCTTCGGTTTTCAATCCGTCCCCGGCAGCGTCTTCGATGGCAACGTCTTCGATCACAAAATCATTGCCTTTGACCAGCACTCCGGCGGAACCGGCGGTTTGGCCTTTGAACGCGAGCACGGTTTTGGCCATGCCTTTGCCGCGAATGGTGACGCCGTTGGCGGTCAACGACAGCGTGCGATCAAAACTGAACTTGCCTTCGGGCAAATCAATCACAGTGCCGGGTTTGGCGGAGATCAATTGTTCCTGCAACCGTTTTTGAAAATCGGCAGGTGACAAACTGCTGCTCAAACCAGTGTCTGTTGGTAAGGCTGCGCAAGAACTCAGCGCGACGGCCCCAGCCAGAATCAATGCAGATACCACCAAGGATGTAGTTTTCATTCTTCCTCCTGAAAAATGTAGCGCAGGTTTTCCAACCTGCGCATTGCTGACATTGGCAACCCGCTTGTGACTACCAAACGGCCTAATCATTGCTCACATTGGCAACCCGCTTGTGACTGCCAAACGGTCTAATCGCTGAACCGGCGCAGGTTGGAAAACCTCCGCTACGTAAATCAGTAGTTAAAAACGAAGTCCAACTTGTTCAGCAGACTCCAGTGCAAATCTTCCGCGCCTTGTTTGCGGTCCTGATCCAGCCAAGCCAAGGCGAGCTTCTTTTCCTGCGGCAAGGGCTGACGCGACAGCGTAGCCAAATACAATTCATCAACAATTTCAGCATTTGTCTTCGGCGATTTCACCAGTTGTTCCACGCGGCTGTTGTTGGCCGCCTGCACTCGGCGGGCGACAAAGGGATGATTCATCAGCGACATGGCTTGCAACACAGAGCCGCCCGGCTGGCGATCAAACTGTTCGCGGTTGGACTGGCCGAAAGTGCGCAGGAAGCTTTTCGCCTCGCCGTTGCCGATGTCTTCGGGCGAAGCGGCTTCCGTCCAGAACTTCACCGGAGCAATCGGCGTTTCGTAGGTCCAATCGCGACGCTTGTAATCGCCAAACACCTGCGTCGCCTGACAAATCGAATCATGAAGCTGTTCCGCCGTCATCTGGCGAACGTAATGCCGCGCAAAATACGGCGTGTAACTTTCTTTCCACGGACCATCAAACCGGGACGACAGTTGGTATGCCGACGACCGGACAATCGTCCGCATCAACTGTTTCAGGCTGAACTGATTTTTGGAAAAGTCCGCCGCCAAAGCGTTCAGCAATTCGTCGTTCGTCGGCTGGCACGTCCACGGTTCCGGCAATTTGGCTTGCGGGTTTTGCCGAGCCATATCAAACGAATCCACCGGGTCCACGATGCCGAGTCCGAAAAACTGTTTCCAGATCAGATTGACCGTCGCGCGCGCAAATTGCGGATGCGCGGTGAGCATGCGCGCAAATTGTGGCCGCAACGGTTTGGTGGGATCGGCTTTTTCTCCCGTCAGCACAAACGCCGGTTCAATCGTTCCGCTACCGTCACGCTGCAACCGCACCATGCTCGTGGCTTTGGTGTTGTAGCCCGCGCCGTCTTCGGTAATGGTGTACCGGTCTTGATAAGTGACAACTCGCACGCGAGTTTTGCCAAAGAACGCCGCCATTGCCCAAAAGTCGCTGCGTTTTTTCGAAGTCAGATCCAGGCTGACTTTTTCCAGAAAGCCCTTGCCGCCGTGGCACGAAATGCACTGGTAATTGATGCCCAGAAAAATCCGCGACGCATTGACGATGATTTCATCCGCCGTGTCTTCGTAATTGTCGTGGTACATCGTGATGCCCGTCACGTGCCAGCGCGTCAAAAATCCGCTTGGCGCGGCGTCGGGCATCCAGTTCGTGTTCGGCGCGGATGCCGTCAGCATTTCCGACACGAACTTGTTGTAGGGTTTGTCTTCGCGCAGGGATTGCCGAATCCAGGCATCGAAATGTTTGAGCGTCGGATTGCCGATGCGATTGCCACAGACGCGAAACAAATCGCCGAACCAGTACCCCCACTGTTGCACCCACTCTTCGCTATCAATCAACGCATCAATCAGCCGTTCGCGTTTGTTGGGGGCAGTGTCGTTGATGAAGGTTTGCAACTGTTCCGGCGTAGGAATGCGGCCAATCAAATCCAGATACACGCGGCGGCAAAATTCGTAATCGGTCGTTAGCGGAGCGTGCGGCACGCTGTCCGTCTTCATTGCGCCAAACAAACGCTGGTCAATCAAATT
>DAOMFR010000183.1:5192-8324 GCA_035429885.1 Blastocatellia bacterium | reverse complement strand
AAACCTTGGCAGCTTGGGATCTTTGCGTTGAATCTTTGCCATTAGCCCTAGCGACGTTTGTTCAGTTTTCCGCTTTGCCATACGTTACGGCCTCCCATTGCCGTCAATTAGACTTGATGACAGTGCTTATGACGCCGCGAGCATCAACTTTCCTGACACAATGGTTGGCTCGATCAGCGACGAAGAAACTGCCGTCTTTTGCAATAACAATTTTTTGCGGAGTGTTCAGTTCGGCTTTTATTGCTTCGCCGCCATCGCCGTTCGCTCCTTGATAGCCGGAACCAGCGACAGTGGAAATAACGCCATTGCGAATGACGCGGATTCTATGATTGCCGCTGTCACAAATAAAGAGGTTGCCTGTGGCATCGAATTTCAGATCGGTCGCGGAAAACAGTTTGGCCTTTGCCGCCGGGCCGCCATCGCCCGCGAAACCTCCGCCATACGTATCTTGTGCGGGGCCAAAACCAGCGATCGTTTGGATTGTGCCATCAGATGCGATTCGGCGAATGCGACTGTTGGCGGCATCGCTGATGAAAATGCTGCCGTCGGTCGCCACCGCCACCGCCATCGTCAAATTGATTTGGGCTTTGGTGGCCGGACCGCCATCGCCTCCGTGGCCGGGCACAGTTCCGGCAATGGTCGTGATGATGCCATCGCGTTCCACGCGGCGAATGACGTGGTTGTACGTGTCGGCAATCACCAATCGGTTTTCAGTGTCGAATGCGATGCTCTGCGGGTTATTCAGCGAAGCCGCCGTGGCCGCTCCGCCATCGCCTGCATATTCGGCGTTTCCATTTCCGGCAATCGTGGTGATGACGCCTGACGCATCCACGCGGCGAATGCGTTGGTTGTAAGTATCGGCGATCAGTAAATTCCCTGTCGCATCAAACAACAGATCGTGCGGCGCGTGAAGCTGGGCCTTGTTGGCCGGGCCTCCATCACCGCTGAATCCGCCTTCGCCCGTCCCAGCAATGACGCTCAATCGTCCGCGCGAATCCAGTTTGAACACCTGATGCGCGCCGATGTCCGCAATGAACAGTTCGCCTTTGGCATTGAGCGCCAATCCATTGGGAAGGTTCAGCGCTGGCTCGCTGACGCGCGATGGTGAAACCGCGAACGTGATTCCGGCAGCGCTCAGTTGCGTTAAGAAACGACGACGATTGTTTGGACTGTTGAACATTCGGTTGCCAATGAATGTGCGGACGGGGACGTCCGCGATCCGGCTCTATGGCTTCTGGGATCAGGATTTCACACAGCGAAAACCGATGTGTGGGCCGCCGCTGTCGGTCGCGCCTTTGCCGCGACTGCCGACGTGATACCGCGCGCAGTACTGATCGCTGCACATAAACGACCCGCTCTTTTGCACGCGCTTGGGAATTCCTGGTTCCTGTGGATCAACACTGTCCGCAGGCCCTTGCGGATTGCGCGCCGTTCCTGCCGCCGCCAGCTTTTCAAAATAATCCGGACGATACCAATCCGAACACCATTGCCAGACATTGCCGCCCACGTCGTACAAGCCAAACGCGTTGGGCGGAAACGCTTTCACGGGCGACGATCCGCGAAAGCCGTCTTCGGCTTTGTTATCGTTGGGAAAGTTTCCCTGCCAGATGTTGGCAGGCCATTTTCCGCCGGGTTTCAATTCATCTCCCCAGGCGAACATTTTGCCGTCCATGCCGCCGCGCGCCGCGAATTCAAATTCGGCTTCGGTCGGCAACCGTTTGCCCGCCCATTTGGCGTACGCGACGGCGTCGTCCCAGGCGATGTGAACGACCGGATGATCTTCGCGGCCTTTCAAATCACTGCCGGGACCTTCGGGATGTTTCCAGTTTGCGCCCGGTTGGTATTTCCACCAGACGTACGGATTATCCAGCGGCACGGGCTGATTCGGCGGATTGAAACAAACGGAACCCGCCACCAGCATTTCCGGTTTGGCGCCGGGGAAATCTTCAGCTTTGGGTTTGATTTCGGCGATGGTTACGTAACCGGTCGCTTTGACGAATTCAGCAAACTGTTTGTTGGTGACCGGAGTTTCGTCCATCCAATATCCGTCCACCGTCACCAGATGAATCGGTTCAGCATCGGGCATATTGCAGGTGTCGCAACCCATGCGAAACGTTCCGCCCGGAATCCAGATCATTCCCGCCGGAGCCGTTCCCGGCGCAGGCGTTTTGTTGACGCCCGGCGCGTTAAATCCCGCCGCGTCAGAAGTGGAAGTCGTTGACGATGCCGCCGGGTGGTGTTCGCTGTGGTTTGATGACAAAGCAGATTGCGGTTTTTCACACCCGCCACATATCAACATTGCCAGCAAAAAGGTCAGGCCTAAAATTGTTGTTTTCATTGGATCCACTATCGCTCAAGTTCTTCTTTCCGAATCGGTTTTCCTTCCCACATCCAAACACCGTTTTCTTTGACCAGCAACCGCGCGGCGCTGCCTGCAACTGGAGCCAAATCTGTCTTGGGCAACCAGCGGGCATGCTCAGTTTTGAGCTTGGCAAACCGCGGATTGTTCGCCAGATTCGTCCATTCGTTGGGATCGGTTTGGTGATCGTACAACTCTTCAGAACCATCTGCATACCGGATGTAGCGCCAACGCTCTGACCGCACCGCGTGATTTCCCTGGTTATGTGTCGTAATCGCAGGCCACACGCGCGCCGCATTCGGATTTTTCAGCAACGGCGCGAGGCTGTGTCCCTGCAATTCTTTGCGCGCTGGCAAACCGCTCAATTCCACCAGCGTTGGATACAGATCCAGCAATTCCACCGGACGAGTGCTTTTCGCTCCGGCGACAATGTCCGGCCCGGCAATAATCAGCGGCACACGCGTCGAGCGTTCCCACAAGGAATTTTTGCCGGTGATTCCCTTCTCGCCCAGATGCCAACCGTGATCCGACCACAACACGATAATTGTGTTGTCAGCGTGTGGACTTTTTTCCAGCGAGTCCAGCAATCGCCCGACTTGCGAATCCATAAAACTGATGCTGGCCAAATACGACCGCACCAGCGAACGCCATTGATTGTTGGCCTTGAGCCACGACAAGCGCGGTTCCGGCAATTTCCAATGCAGGTTCCAGGCGAAATCCGGCACGTCGTCGCGGTCGTCATCTTTTACCGGAGGCATTTGCAACGTCGCATC